>MEWR01000028.1:36298-43707 GCA_001773455.1 Candidatus Abawacabacteria bacterium RBG_16_42_10 | reverse complement strand
AAACTTTATCCTTTGGTTTTGTTCCTTCTATCAATCTCCCTAAAAAGCACACTTTTTTGACCATTAAACCCATCCCGAGCGAACCCGAATAAATCTGCCAATCAAAATACAATTGCTTAAGAGGGTGAGTTCGAGGGATCTCTTTGAGATGTAGTTTATTAGACTAACGATCAAAGAGATGTCTCGCCGAGGCCGGTCCCTACGGGACTGCGCTCGACATGACAAATTATTTCTTCGCCATCTTCTTCTTCGCCTTCATCTTCATCTCTTCTTTTTTTGCTTCTCCCATTTTTACAATATTCGGTTCGCAATTCGTGCAATACATTTTTTCGCATTCATCACAGACCAGGTCGAGTTTTACACCACCTGCAATACCTGAAGAGACATTGTACAACAGTGCAAGTAAAAGCCCATAGAAAAAGGAAACAATCATGACTATTACTGCTACTACGAATGTGAAGAGTAACATCTCTGTAGGATTGAACATGATATTCTGTACAACAGGCTGACCAGTTTCGGTATACATTTGCAGTGTCAAAGTCAGTCCCTGACTGCCCATAAGCACAATAAATGCGTCCATTATCAGCCCAACAATGATGGTAATTAATCCTGAAAATACAGCATACAGTTTCGCGAGAGATAAAGGCTTGATGCGCACCAATGCATGTGTCATAGAAATTTAAAATTTAAAATTAAAAATGTAAAATTGAGGTATGTAAAATTGAAAATTACTCACAAACAGCTAGACTCAAGCTATATGACTACCACACCTACCGTCAAACCGGTGCGATTGCAAAAGTATTTAGCCGATTGTGGAATATGCTCACGTAGACAAGCAGAAATCTTCATCGAAGAAGGCAGAGTGATGGTAAATGGATCACTCGCAACATTAGGTATGAAAGTGACTGATCAAGACAAAATCTCTGTCGATGGAAAAGAAATTATAACTTCACATAAAGAAAAAGCCGTTTATCTGGTCTATAAACCCAGAGGCGTAACTTCGAGTACCAAGGATATCCATGCAGAGCATTTGGTAACCAGTCTCGTTCCCAGTGAAGAACGTCTTTATCCGGTAGGCAGATTGGATAGAGATTCTGAAGGGCTGATCATTCTTACGAACGATGGAAATTTAACTTTTACCTTGACGCATCCAAGTTTTGAAATCAGCAAAAAATATCATGTCTTCATTGAACCGGATATTACAAATGGAGATGTGGAAAAGTTAAAAAAGGGGATTATTCATGATAGAGAGAAGTTATTGCTCGATGACATTCATATGCTTAACCCTCGCGAGGTAGTAATCACTCTCCATCATGGCAAAAACCGTCATATCCGGCGTATGTTTGCAGCCTTACGTTATGAAGTTATCCGGCTTATTCGTACAAGTATTGGCCCTCTCACACTTGCAGATCTCGCTGGAAAACCCTATCTTCGTCTTACTTCAGATCAAGTTTCTTCAATTGTTAATTGATAATTGTTAATTTTAAATTACTTTTGTGTCTCAAGCCTTTCTTCTCAGCGCGGTTTTTTTCTACCAGGCACTACAAAACTCAGCCTTGCTCAGTTTACCTCCGCCAGAATTGCCCTCAAGTGAGCAAAGCGCTGTGCTTGTAGAAAATCATCAATATGATCCGAAGCTTTTTGGTATCACTCGCGACCGTGATGCTATTGAGCCTATTATTGATGCCAAAGCGGCACTCCTTATGGATGCCAAAACTCAAGCAGTTCTTTATCAAAAGAATGCGTATGTTCGGTTACCAATTGCCAGTATCACCAAGATATTTTTGATCATGGCACTGTTGGACGGTAAACCCGATCTCGGTAAGGTGATTACCGTCGATCAATATTCAGCAGATATGCCAGCATCAAAGCTCTATTTGCGTCCGGGGGACAAGCTGACTCTGCACAAACTTTTGCAAGCCAGCCTCATTGCGTCTGCAAATGATGCGACCATGACTCTCGTACAAGGTGCTTTTGGTGGCGTTGATAAAGCACTTGAAAAAGTAAACAAAAAAGTAACAGACATGGGTTTTATCAATACCCATATCACAAGTCCCTTGGGATTTGATGTCAAAGACAATTATTCTACAGCGTTTGAATTAGCCAAGGCTGCACATGAAGTCGTGAAATCGTATCCGACAATTCTGGATAATACTGCACAGAAGAGAATGGTGGTTACCTCGGAATTCGGTCATGAATATGAAGTGAAGAGTACAAATCTACTCTTAGGCAGTTATTTGGATTTGCGTGGACTGAAAACTGGCACGACCTCAGCTGCAGGGGAATCCTTTGTCTCTATTGGCACCTATAAAGGACGTGAACTGATTACCGTCGTCCTCAATAGTCCCGATCGTTTCCAAGAAACCAAAGTGTTATATGAATGGGCAATGAAGCACTACAAGTTCTAAAGTTCATAAGCAGGACGGTAAAGGCGCAAGATGTTGCGCCTCAACAGAACACAATCTATCTACTCTCGGCATTGTGCTGACACGCATTTTCTTGATATAATAAGTGTAGCTTAAAACAAACAAAATGAATTTTACCGCTCTTCGTGCCGTCGTCCGCAACATCAAGAGTCATGTCAGCTGCCCTAGCTGTGACAATAGCTACTCGAATGATGATATTAGCGTTGTCAGCTCAATTGGCGATCGCTGTATCATCGTAGCTCAATGTGATTATTGTAAGACGTCTATTTTGATCACTGCTAGCCTTACTCCATCTGCACAAGAAGGTGGTGCTACAAGTATCAACACCAATGTGGAACAATTGGATCCCAATCAAATCGTCACTTCCGACGATGTCATGAATGTCCATCAATTCTTGAAAGACTTCAAAGGCGACTTCGGCGATATCATGAAGAAGTAATTCATTTACAATATATATGAGAGCGGTCTCCTGAGGCGACCGCTTTTTTAGTTAGCTCTTTAAAGCCTCCTGAACAATTTCTTGAATTTCATCACTAGGAATCCACGATTTATTGAAGCGCTTTCGTAATAAATCATCAACATTAGCACAATTGTTCTTCAGCAAGCGTAAAGCAGCAATCAAGGCTATACGATCTTTTTCTTTTGAGCGTTGATATGCCTTAATGAGATCATAAACAACATGCGGTTCTACCATTGGCATCAGCTTGTCTCCTTTGAGTCTGCCAACAAAAGCAGTGATAATTTCTCTGCCATCACGAATAGCAGCTACAGTTCTATGCATTCCATCCAATATCTTAAACTTTTCTTCTTCAACACGAATGAGCACAGGAATATCTTCAAATTTTGCATCAGAAAAAACAGTGGCAATGTCAGAACTTGATTGAATCAGTTCACGCAACTTCTTTGGAGACCGTTCGCACATATCAATAATAACCTTATTCCATTCGGGATTTGTGCCAGTTAGGTAAATATCATCGATATTTAGGTCTTCTTTGCTCCATTCGACGCCGGGATCAGTCACAAAATCAGCAATCCAATTCATTCTTGCACCAGAAAGCATTATTAATCGGTCAGTTGCAGACTGATGCTGACCTACTTTTTCAGCAAGATGTTCTGTTAATTTTTCAAGAAATTTTTCGTCTAGAAAATCTGGCATATGAGGTTTTGTAATAATTATTTCGGTCGAGAAAATTCTAATACACCAAAGCTATATTTACCAGAATCAGCTTTACGAAACCACTGATCCCTGAGTCTAAAACCATTGGCCATTGCTAACGTATAGGGCAATTTCACATCCAAATCAGCAAAATCTGCCCAACCAAAATAGATACGACCATTGGCTTTGAGATAACTGCTAACTTCGGCAAAGAACCTTTTTTTCATAGAATTATTGCTATCCCAAAACATCATTTCCACTTCATCCTGTGCCGGATATGCATTGTAGGGTGGATTCCAAACGACCACATCAAAGGCTCCATGAACTTTTTTGAACAAATTAGACTCTCGAAAAGTAATATTGCTTACACCCAATTTGCTTGCATTCTCCTGAGAATTCTTAACAGCTAAAGGATTAATATCTACTCCCAGTCCTTCTTTCGCACGATCAGCCAATGAAAGAATCACAGCGCCTGTCCCACAGCCTATTTCGAGTATATTTTCTTCACGTGACACCACAACATGCTCAATCATCAATTCTGTGTCTAATCCAGTATCATACACACCTGGGTTAACAAGAAATTCTTTTCCTAAGACAGACTTAACTAACTGTCTGCTCGTTTTTCTTTCTTCCAGTCGAGCTTTTTGTTTCTCATAGGCTATAAAATCTCTTGGTTTTTCAATCATGATTTCTCTTAGGAAGAATGAGGATACCAAGAGACGCCCTAGCGATCAAATTTTCCTCTATTGAGTCGACCATGAGTCCGATTAGTTCGCTCATCAACATCTGGAGAAAACGGGTAAACAATATTGGTCGTGTTACCGGCAATATTGGTCAGCATCACAAATGATTTTTCAATATGTACTCTCATTTCTGCATTTGGATGAGTCAATGAAGTAGGAAGTGCACAAAAGTCCAATGCTTGAAAATATTCGGGATGCTCAATGAACTTTTCTACATATGCAGCATTCTTAGGATCTCTCCAGCCAGTATTGCCAGGTACTATACTTTTAGTGACATAAGGACGCGGAGCAGCACCATAATACTCTGCCATGTCCAAAATGAACTCAACATCATCTCTTAAAGTTTCCGGGGTGTCATTGGCATGTCCCACAACCATGAATACCTCTGGTGTAATATTAAATTCTTCTCTTGTGAGTTTGATAGCCTCAATACATTCATTTATCTGATTGTGGCCTTTCTTAATGCTTTTCCACACTTCCTTGGATGTACCATCCACTCCAAAACCAATGGACCATAAACCAGCATCGACCATAAAGGTTATTACATCTTTATTATCACGATAGGTTTCCATAAATGCAGCAGCAGTTGAAAGTCCACGCATCTTGAAGGTAAATCCTGGATTAGCCTTTTTAATGTTATTTACGATAGCAGCAAATTCTTTGAGTTTCTGAGGCGTCTGAAACGTATCAAGATTGGACAGATAGATATCGAAACTACTAATGCCCAACTTCTGTGCTCGCGTAACCATGTACTTCAATTCATCTTCAATAATATTCAAGTTACGATAGCGTTCATTTACCTTGGTTACTTCACCAGTTACAGGGTCGCAAAAGGTCCTATTGGCCGCACAGAATTCACAACCATATTTACAACCCTGAGAAAGATATAAACAAAATTCATGCTCGATATACTGTTTAAAGTCTTCATCAGGAACCTTTTCATAGAAGGGAATAAGTGAAGTTTCTTCTGGTGTTGGGAGAGCACGAAGTTCCAATCCTAAGAGTTTTTTGAGCACAGCGTCATCATTGCCATTGTAGGTATTCGTTGCAAACAATCTACCAAATTGGTTCTCGGTCAAATGATTTTAGGAGGACAAGTAATTGGTGCTTTGCAATGACTACCGGAATATAAGGTGCTCCCACAACATTCACTCCTATGCGAGAATTATCAAAATGAGGTTCTCGTAGATTACCATCTTGGAAATCGATTTCACCACCGGCTTGTAGGATGCGGGAACCAACAGTTGCCAATGATGAAGGCAAATACACATGACCCTTGCCGGATTTGGCAGCCAGACTATGACGCGGTTGATACAAAGAAATTTTGTGCATACTATATTCAGAATTCACATACTATAATAAATCGTAATTAAGTCAACTCGCACATTAACTCCATTTCAATTGATAATTTTCAATTGTTAGTTGATAATTACTTGAGTGCTGTGCCACCATCGACAGAGACAATACTACCGGTCATATACGAAGCTTCAGGACTGGCTAAAAAGTAAACCAGATTCGCCACTTCTTCGGAGGTGCCCATGCGGCCCATGGGATTTCGCTTCATGCCTTCTTTTAAGTCACGTTCATCATGACCATAAGCGTCACGAAGAAGGGGAGTATCTATTGGTCCGGGACAAACACAATTCACACGAACCCCATCGCGAGCGTATTTGAGCGCCATGGTCTTAGTGAACATCACAATCGCTGCTTTGGAAGAACAATATATCGGATCATACATGTCTGGTTTCAGACCTAGCACCGAAGCAGTATTAACAATGCAGCCTTTCGTTTTTAACAAGTAAGGGATCGCCAGTCTGGTTAGCAAAAAGACACTGGTAAAGTTGGTCTCCATGGTTTCATGGAAATCAGCAACCGGCATGGTGGTAATATCTTCCTCCAAAGTCGAAATACGGCCGGCATTGTTGAACACAATATCGATTTGGCCAAACTTTTTGATAGTTTCAGCGACAAGCTTTTGAAGATCAGCTTCTTTTTGCACATCAGTAGCCACAAAGATAGCTTCAGGAATGTCCTTCAATGCATTCTCACCTTTTTTCTGATCTCGCCCAGCAATGACTACCTTGGCACCCTCTTTTGCAAAGCGTTTCGCAGTAGCTAAACCGATTCCGGATGAACCACCGGTGATGATGGCAACTTTATTTTTTAGTAGCATATTTGAGAATTATATGCGGAATTTTAACTTAGAATTTAGAACTTTGCACCCATTCTCCAAAGGATCAGGGCATGCTTAGAACTTGAGTTTAAAAGTGTTTCATCAATCTTGCTCCATACATCTTGAGGTATTCATAGACGACGTATGTGAAGCCATCTTTGTCTTTGAAAAATGTTTCTCTGTTAAATTTTTCAGGTACACATGGTTGCCGAATAAGTTTCACTGGGAAATCCAGAGCAGCTTTGAAAGAGTAATACGAGCGACGCATATGATGTTGATTGGTCACGAGAATGATTTTCTTGGGCAAAAAATCTATAGCCTTCAAAATCCTCAGCCCATTGATGACATTTTCTGGAGTGTTTTCTGATTCCATCTCTAAAATAATACCTTCCTCCGAAACACCTTGTTCCATAGCATATTCCGCCGCAGTTTCAGCTTCACTAAGTTCGATGCCCTTCATAAAAGAAGCATGCTTACCTGTAAAAAGAATCTTTGGTGCCAAGCCCAATTTAAAAAGTCGAGTTGCTTGGTGTGCACGCGCAACACCTGCTCCACCAAAAACAAAGATGAGATCGGCACTTTCCATCGTGTCTTCCTCGCCGAGATAATCCCACAATTGATAGAGTTTTTGGCTTACATTGGCATTCAAAATAGTTTGTTTTAGATCACTAAAAACATCTTCTACCAAATGCTCTAGAGCTGCTGAATCCATTTGATCTACTCTTATCATCGAATAAGGATCTTCATCAAATCCCATCGCTTGTAGAAATTCATTCAGATACTCAAAGCGAATATCTTCCAATTTTTCCTTGGGTTTTACACTCTTAGCAACTTTCTCCAGATAGCTCCGATCAGTAGGTAAATTGGGATGATAATCAGGAGCAGGCATAGCATTCTGTTAATCTCGAAGA
>MEWR01000028.1:23767-36286 GCA_001773455.1 Candidatus Abawacabacteria bacterium RBG_16_42_10 | reverse complement strand
CGTTGATAGTATCATCGTAACAAGATTTTTCATATTCTTTCAACGCTTCATCCCCATTGATAAATCTTTTTCTCACAGAGTGAAGTTCCCGCATCAATCTAGTACGGTCAAAAGTTTTTTGTCTTTCATATTCAGATAGCAACACATAAAGTTGGGTATAATCCACAGGAACAACCCATTTTCTTTCTTCAATTTTTCTAAAAATATTGGGTACGAGTGCTGGATCAATATTGATTAACTCTTCTTTGTAGGTTTCTTCTAAAGAAATGCCATTTTTGACATACTGGGACTCGGCATAAAAGTATGCAGTTGTGGCAATGGCATCCTGAGTACGATCCATAAGGGTGGGAAATCTTCCGTAAAAATTATGACGTACCGGTAAACTCGCGTATTCGGTTCTCGCAACAGCCAGAGCCAACCAGAATACACCACGAACTTTCTTGATCTCCTCAAAGCAATCTTTCCAGGTTTTATGTGTCTCGAGTAACTTACAATGTTGTTCGTAACCAGGATTGTACAGTGGTCGGGTGGTGATGATGTCTGACGCCAACCATGGCTCATCAATCAACTCAACATGATTCTGTGAATAATTATATTTCAAATGATCCAAAAAATTCATGCATACCTTCAAAGCCTCATGTCTTGTATCTCTATCTAGGTTTGGATAAGCAGTACCGACAATATTGAGAAGGGGGATAGTCCAGTCGTGATTAGGGCCACCAGCTAAAGCTTCTATTGCTCTGCCTCCTGGATTAACATCGCTTCGTATTCTGTCTAAAAATCTCGGTAATTGTTTGATAGCTCCACGAATATCTTTTCTCATTACTTCTTCAAATTCTCCAACAATATTACCGGCATGCCTGTACGTACTCGACATTTGAGCAATAACAGCATCAACACAGTTTCCTTGCCGTCTCTTTTGTACCTCTTCCTCAAAGTCAAAGATTTTAGCCATGGTTTTTTTAAAAGAATTAACTTACCTTTTTTATTCTTTTGTTTCAATTCCTGTCTCCAGACTACGGATAAAATTCTCATATTCACCATCTCTTAGAGGACAACTTGGCCTACGTCTGATTTTCTGACACCACTCTTCGTACTTCTTGCGCATCTCTTTGTAATGCTCTAAAAGCTTTTGTCGTGTAAGTCCCTCTCTGACATTGCCAAGATAGTGTGCTGAGTCAGAAGCATAGCCACAAGTAAGGAATTGACCATCTGAATCGATACTAATTCCACGCTTAAAATAACTGCATGTGCCCTCTGCAACAGAACTATGACTACCTGTATCTGATTTTTCTGCAGCAAGCCTACTGAATATTTCTAAATTTCCATCTCCAACAAGTTCCGACCAATTTCTGTAAATTCGCAGTTTTCCCTCCGGCATCGGCACATTAGCAATAAATTGCATATCATCGCCGGCAAAGTTTCTCACAGTATCCAGTTCATCAACATTGCCTTTTTGTATTGTCACATTTATTGCCAAGCGGACTAATTTCCTACCGTCACGCAAAATCTCTTGAGTATTCTTGTATGTATCTCGCAGTATCTGAATATTTTCCAAAATTCTGGTGAGTTTGCCAATCCAAGTCAATTCCCTATAGGTATTCGGATTGAGAGAATCAAGACTAACAAGGACGGTGACATCATGATCCCTAAAGAATTCAGCCTGTTCTTTATTTATACCAAATGCTGTCGTAAACAGTATAGTTCCCATTCCTTCCTTGTACGTAGATTCAATTACAGGGCTCACTACATCTTTAAAATTCTTTGGTGAAGTCGGTTCACCGGCACCTATAATTACTAGTTCCCTGACGCCAATATCTGCAGCAATTTTTAAAATATTTTTCCTTTCATCCAGTGAGAGTGTCTGACCCATCTCACGATTGCGTCCAGGTTGTGCGCATTTCTTGCAACTGAAAGGACAGCTGGTCTCAAGATTCATCATCAGATACTGCGGACATTTATCAGTTTCCAATTGTTCTGTTTCTTCACGTATTTCAAAATATTCCGGCATGCCTTTCAAAACTTTAGTCGGTTTCTTGCCCACTCTACTACCATCGTCTCCTACAAGATTTTCCCTTGGTGCCATAAACTAAAGTTATTAAAAAATATACAATAAATGCATATTTTTACTCTATTTCCCATGGTAAATCAACATAGCAAGTCGAAATATTAAAACAGCCTATCACTTTTGATTTATTGTCCCATCAATCATTTCCTGCACATATGTTGAGAAATAGCCACGATACTTCTTTTGTAGAGCTTTTTGCTTCCAATCATCACCAGTAATGATATGACGACAATCCACACTGCCACAGAAACACTTCATTTCAGTGCAAACGACATCGTCCGAGTTCACATCAGTCATAGCATAATCAAAAGTTAACTCTTCCCCTGGCTCAATATCTCTCATAGCCACCAGAACAATTTGTCCATGAAATCCACAATTGGGGTTACATGAATGATTCACATTAAAAATACCATCCAGTTGCTCTCTTTCTGTGGTGGTTGGACAGATATGAAATCCACTATCTACTTGAAAACAATGATCCTTGATAGACTGATAAAATTCTTCTCCGAGACGAACATTTTCTACTATTTGCCCACCTTGAACAATAATACTTTCATCCTTTGAGATAGGCGCATTGGCAAAAGAACCTACTCCTTTTTCACCTGCGTTTCTTATTGTTACTTTTGGGTTAATCCAAGACAGCATAAATTACTTTCATTTAGTTAATAGATGGCATAAACCGTATTCATATTCTCCTTTCACTATTAAATGATATCGGGCTTTAGCCATTCACTACTCTAGCGTCGAGTATATGGCACGCCATAAACCTGAGCGAAGCGAGTGTAATATAGCAGTGAACTATTCGCTACGTTCAAGTTCACTGCACAAACCACTATGTATTCTAATACAGTAAATAAACATTCTCATGGCGCGCCACGAACCCGAGCGAAGCGAGTGGTTTGTGGTGCCCCTGGAAGGAATCGAACCTTCACAACCGGTTCCGAAGACCGGGACTCTATCCATTAAGCTACAGGGGCTAATCAAATTCTAAATTCAAAATTCTAAATTTAAAATTTCATAAGCTTATATAACATATATAGTGACAAATGAGAAAATTAAACATCATGTATTGAGTCTTTTTCTTAATTTTAATTTCGGCTATGATCCCAACAAATAACGCGGATAGCATGATGCCGAAAATACTTGCACCTGTGCGAGATCGGGCAACATTTACTGCAGCTGCCAATGCAGGCGCAGATGCAGTGTATATGGGTATTGGTGAACTCAATATGCGCTTACACCATCGTGGCATTGATTTGAATCAATTACCAAGCATTGTGACGTCAGCACATGATAGAGGCATGGAAGTCTACGTGGTGCTCAATGTCATCGTGTATGACCATGAAGTATCGCGAATCGATGAGATTGTCCGGGAAATTAAAAGTGCAGGAGCAGATGCCATCATTTGTTGGGATTTTGCGGTGATTTCTGCCTGCAAAAAACATGCCATTCCGTTTCACGTTTCGACACAAGCAAGCATTTCAAATTCATCTGCTGCAAAGTTTTATGAGAATCTTGGAGCAAAATGTCTTGTCCTTGCCCGCGAATGTACACTGGAACAAATAAAAGAAATCAAGCACAACACATCATGTACTATCGAAGTATTCTGTCATGGTGCCATGTGCGTATCGGTTTCGGGACGTTGTTTCATGTCGCAATTTCTCAACTGCACATCAGCCAACAGGGGAGAGTGTGCACAGCCTTGTCGACGGGAATATCACATCACTGATAAGCACACAGGTGCAAAGTTGGATATAGGAGATGGTTATGTCATGAGTCCAAAAGACTTGTGCACATTGAATATTTTGGATCAGGTAGTGGCTACCGGAGTTGATGTTCTCAAAATAGAAGGACGAGCGCGATCACCGGAGTATATTGCAACAGTAACAAAAGTTTACAAACAAGCTCTCCTCGCTGTAGAACAGAAAGCTTTCACGGATGAATGTAAAAAAGATCTCATGAAAGAACTTGAAAAAGTCTATAATCGTGGATTCTCAACGGGATTTTTTCTCGGCAGACCAGCTGAAGATGGTTGGGCACATTCAGCTAACAGTGTAGCAACAGAGAAGAAAGAGTTTGCCGGTTTCGTTTCTAATTATTTCAAAAAAATACATGTAGCAGAGATCACACTCAAGGCAGGAAAGTTGGTCGATGGAAATAGCGTCTACATTCAAGGAAAAAAAACGGGTGTCGAGCGTATCGAAATCAATGGCATTAGATACCATCCCGATAGCACTATTACTTTTCCCTGTTCTCTACGGATAAAATCTGGAGATGAAGTATATAGGATAGTCCCTAACAAATCATGACAGCTTCTTTATCAACTTACAGAAAAGCGATAGATCGCATTGATGACAGACTTTTTACTCTTATAAAAAAGCGCATTATGTTCGTGTGCAAAATATGGCGATACAAAAAGAAGAAAGGATTACCAAAGTATGACAGAGTAAGAGAAAAACAAATGGTACGTGTAGCAGCAGAAAAAACAGGGCTCCCTACATCACAGGTTCAGAAATTATATCAGGTTCTTTTTGCATTACAGAACAGAATAAAAAAATAATTCATGTTTTGTTTTTGTTCAACTTTTTGATATAAGAAAGGCAGGAACATTTAATTTAAGTAAATGAAGCACTATAAATACTTAGGTATCATTCTGGCTTTATACATAACCTTTCAACTTGTCTCTGATGTGAGCGCTGGTAAAATAATCTCACTCTTTGGACTTCCAGTTTCAGTGACAGTTTTGTTTTTTCCAATTACATATATATTCGCGGACGTGCTAACAGAAGTATACGGTTATGCTCACGCACGTAGCGTGATCTGGGCAGTGTTTTTTAGTTCGATCATTGCTGGATTAATTTATCAATTGGCAGTTTATTTACCTCCTGCAATTGGCTTCGCTGCTAATGACGCTTATACCAGAGTACTAGGATCTATTCCTCGAATTTTACTCGGTGGTTGGATCGCAGTATGGACAGGTGGCATGCTTAACGATTACATACTTGCAAAAATGAAAATATGGACCAATGGCAAATATCTTTGGACTCGCACTATCGGCTCAACCATTGTCGGAGAGTTTGCCAATACGGTTTTATTTTACGTCATTGCTCTTTATGCTGTCCTGCCCAATGACCTATTGCTTGCTTCAATCATTTCCGGCTGGCTCATCAAAGTAGCAGTTGAAGTTATCCTAACTCCATGGACATATTGGGTAATAAACAAATTGAAACGTGTCGAACATGAAGATTTTTATGATAGTCATACCAACTTCAATCCTTTTATCATTGAAGCACCTAAGTTTTAAAATATGCCCAAAAGAGTTTTCATTGTTCACGGTTGGGGTGGTTACCCGGAAGAAGGGTGGTTCCCATGGTTGAAAAAGGAACTTGAAGCTAGGGGATTTGAGGTATTGGTTCCACAGCTTCCTGATTCTGATAATCCTAGAATCCATAATTGGGTACCTAAACTTTCTGAAATGGTAGGGGTGCCAGACCAGGAAACTTATTTTGTTGGTCATAGCATGGGATGCCAGACCATTGCACGTTATCTTGAATCTCTGCCCGAAGAAGTAAAAGTAGGCGGTGTCGTTTTTGTGGCTGGTTTCTTTAAAAGATTAACAAACATTGAGGACGATACAGAAGTGAAAGAGATTGCTAAACATTGGTTAGAAACTCCTCTTGATCTAGAAAAAGTAAAAAGTCATCTTTTTAAAAGCGTCGCTATCTTTTCTGATAATGATAAATATGTGCCTCTGGATAATAAGGATGATTTCCACAACAAATTGGGATCAGAAATAATTATTGAACATCACAAAGGTCATTTTAGTGGCGCCAGCGATGGAATCACCGAACTTCCTAGTGTTTTGGAGGCAGTTTTAAAAATTGCCCAATAGCTTCTTCAAATATTGTCCTGTATACGACTTCTTCACCTTGGCTATTTCCTCGGGCGTACCCTCAGCTAAGAGTTGTCCGCCGCCTTCGCCGCCGTCGGGACCGAGATCGATGACCCAGTCGACACATTTCACCACATCGAGATTGTGTTCGATAGTGATGACGGTGTTGCCACCTTCAACTAATTTGTTTAAGACATTCAGCAAACGTTCGACATCAGCAAAATGGAGACCGGTTGTCGGTTCATCTAGGACATACAGGGTGCGTCCTGTACTTCTGCGAGCTAGCTCAGTAGCTAATTTGATACGTTGGGCTTCACCGCCAGAGAGAGTATTGGCTTGTTGCCCAAGTTTAATATAACCAAGACCAACTTCCAGTAAGGTGTCTAATATTTCTTTGATCCTGGGAACAGGGGAGAAAAACTGTTGCGCTTCTTCAACCGTCATGTCGAGAACCTGGGCAATATTTTTGCCCTTATAATGAATCTCTAATGCCTCGCGATTGTAGCGCTGGCCCTTACATTCTTCACAAGGCACATAGATATCCGGCAAGAAATGCATTTCGATACGCACTATGCCGTCGCCATGACAGACTTCACAGCGACCTCCTTTGACATTGAAACTAAAACGACCTGATTTATAGCCACGGGTGCGAGATTCTTGGGTGGCAGCAAAGAGTTCACGGATATCAGTGAAAACACCGGTATATGTGGCAGGATTGGAGCGGGGAGTACGACCGATTGGTTTTTGATCAATACTAATAATTTTGTCGATATGTTCAAAACCCGTACTCTTGCCAAAAACACCGGTAGGTTTATTGCTTCTATTGATGTGATTTGTCATTGCCTTCACCAGAATTTCATTGATCAATGTTGATTTACCAGAGCCAGAAACACCCGTGATGGCAATAAATTTTCCGAGAGGAAATTCGACAGTGATGTCTTTGAGATTATGTTCTTTGGCACCGTGAATATGAATGCTCTTTTGATTGCCTTGCCGGCGCATCTTGGGACAAGAAATGGCTTTATTTCCAGACAAATATTGTCCGGTTATTGAGTGTGGGTGTTTCTTTATTTCATCTGGAGTGCCTTGGGCAATAATTTGGCCTCCGTGCTTACCAGCACCTGGTCCGATATCAACAATATGATCAGAAGCGAGCATCGTATCCGCATCATGTTCGACGACGATGACGGTATTCCCTAAATCTCGCAGATTTTTGAGTGTAGTGATGAGGCGATCATTATCTTTTTGATGGAGACCAATAGACGGTTCATCCAGGACATAGAGAACACCAAGTAACTGGGCACCGATTTGCGTAGCGAGACGAATACGTTGTGCTTCACCGCCGGAAAGAGTGCTCGCTGAACGACTCAGGGTGAGGTAGTTTAGACCAACATTATTCAAAAAGGACAAACGATCATTGATTTCTTTGGTAATGCGTGAGGCGATCATTTGTTGATAATGACTTAATCTAAGAGTTTTGAAAAAAACAGTCGCAGAAGCTACAGAAAATTCGGTGACATCAATAATTGATTTCTTATCTAGTGTAACTGCCAAGATCTCTTTTTTAAGTCTCTTACCATCACAAGTGGGACAAGTGAGAATCTGCATGTATTTCTCTATATCACGACGAACATAATCTGAGTCAGTTTCATTGTAGCGGCGCTCGAGATTTGGAATGACTCCTTCATAAGTCACTTTCATATTTCCTTCAAAGTGATAATCACGGACATCTTTCAGATGGTAAACCTCACTACCAGTACCAGCGAGAATAATCTTTTTAGCTTCATCGGACAATTCTCTATAAGGTGTATTCAAATTAAAGTCATGAAGCATCGCTACTTCAGTCAAAATGCGATTGTACCAACTAAGACGCGAAGCGGTCTTGGCCCAAGGAACAATAGCTCCTTCAGCCAATGTGAGACGTGGATTAGGAATAAGTAAATTCGGATCAACCTCTAGTTTCGTTCCCAATCCATGACAGTCACTACAAGCGCCATGAGGACTGTTGAAGGAAAAACTTCTGGGAGAAATTTCAGGTAAACTGATATTGCAGTACACGCAGGCAAAATGTTCACTAAAAATAGTCTCTTCCTCAGTATCCATATTGAAGATCGACATCATGCCCTCACCCAGTCCGAGAGCCAATTCAATGGAATCAGCTAAACGGGTCATATCTTCCTGTTCATATTTTTCTTTGCTGACCAGGCGATCCACCACCACATCGATTGAATGACTCTGATTTTTGTCCAAATGCAGCTCATCAGAAATATTATAAACTTTGCCATCGACGCGCATACGGACAAAGCCACCCTTGCGAATTTGATCAAAAATTTTCACATGTTCACCTTTACGATCTTTTACCAGGGGCGATAGCAGCATAAGTTTGGTACCGGGCTTGATACTCGCTACCTGGTCAGTAATTTGTTGCACCGTTTGTTTAGTAACGGGACGGGCACAATTGGGACAATGTGGTTGACCAACTTTGGCAAATAACAAACGTAAATAATCATAAATTTCCGTCACTGTACCTACCGTAGAGCGGGGATTGCGAGAGGCGCTTTTTTGATCGATAGAAATAGCAGGGGAAAGTCCTTCGATCTGATCGACATCAGGTTTCTCCATTAATTCCAAAAATTGACGTGCATAGGTAGAAAGACTTTCTACATAACGACGCTGCCCCTCAGCATAAATAGTATCGAAGGCTAAAGATGATTTACCTGAACCAGATAAGCCAGTGATTACAATAAGCTTATCTCGAGGTAATTCGAGATCAATATTTTTGAGATTGTGGACGCGTGCTCCACGAATCACGATTTTATCGGAAGGCACAGAAAAATAGCGTTACTAATAGTAATTCAGTAACTGACAGACTAACTGGTCACTTACTTACCGTCAAGCTAGTTCTAAATTCTAGGTTCTAAGTTCTAAGTCAGAAGCAACTTAGAATTTAGAACCCTTCGATTCCACTCAGGGCAGGCTTTGAACTTAGAACTTATGTGTCCATTCCATTCTTTTGTATTCTTTGCCAATCGTAAGAGAGACGATGGGTTTCTAGCGCGCGAACCAGAGAAGCAAATGCAGACCAGGGCGAAAGATAATTGTACAAGAAGCTATTCCCACGTTCGAAGACGGGATCATAGTCCACCAAGTCAGTCTGCTCAAAAAAAGCGACAGGAATAAGTCCATACTGTAACACGGATCTGACGAAATTAGTTGGACATGATGGTGGCAAAAGTATGATATCAGCACCACCTAAAACTTCATGAAGAAGCTTGTCTGTAGGCTCACGATGTATGAATAGAGACAGTAAAACATCTTCACATTCGCTCTTTTTGCCTACGACAACGACATGGATGTCTAAAAAACGCATCGCCTCCAACATTCGCTCGAGGAATTCACGATCTTGATCATTAACAAAGAGGGAAAGCAAAATCAAAACAATTGGTTTGTTCGTCTTCTTTGTATCGATGTGCAATGTTTCAGCTAAATGTTTTTTGTTCTCCTTCCTTTTTGTCAGCGTCCTTTTACCGAACTGTACCGACAAAAATGCATCTTCTTCCGGAGAGAAAAGATTGTTTTTATTCAGCAAACGTCCTATTGGATCTTTGGCAGATGGACTGGCTTTGCGGAGTAGTCTCAGCGGTAAGGGTTGACGAGACATAGGATGAGCAAGAAAAAATACTAAATCTCATAATTATAACAAATGCAGGTACTTGAAACCATCCACAAGAGGCGACATAAGCCTATTTTGGTAAAAGAACATTTGACAGGAACCAAAACAGATGATAAATTACCGTCTTTTAAGTCTTAACTTCACTTAAACATATATGTCTCTTCGTACACCTACATCCCCCAAAAATGTGTCTGTGTTCACAAAACTCGGTAAGGCTGCTCGTAGCAGGATAGCCCAATTGGGCCTTGCTGCTGGTTTAAGCGTTATCGCATATTCTGCTAATGCAGAAGCTCAAGAACGTCCACCGTTTTGTGTAGCTCCCGATGGTGGTGCTCCAGTACCATGTCCAGGAGGGACTGAATTAGTTCCCGGGCCACGTGTAAGAACTCGCTCAGCTCCACGTCCTCGACCGGACAGTTGTGGTGATTCCGGCGCACATAGCCCAGTTGCCAATGTTGATGCATACCTCCGTGATCCAGTGATCGCTGGTCGTATAGCTCGCGTTCATCCGGGACTCGATGTATCTCATGGAGCTGTGTATACAATCACTGTTCCTGTTTCTGTTTCTCGTCTTACATGGGATGCAGCTCGCGCTGAACCACGTACCGATAGCCGCACTTTGGCCGCTAACACTCGCGTGTATGGCGTACGCGTCAATGATGCAGGTGCTTATGACGCAAATGGTCGTCAAATCCGATTGGTATTTGATACCAATTGTGGTGATGTGATTAATGGTACGGTTTCTGTAGACAATGCTTCGGTACCTGTTGCCGCTGCCTCAGAACCAAGTCGTGACGCGGGTGAAACAGACACTTCTCCTGATGAACCTCGACGTGAAGAACCAAGTCGCGTACGTGATGATGTAGAAGTACGAAGAACTTCTGGAGATGATCCAAGTGAAGGTAGAGCTGCAGATGCTTATGCTCCTGCACCAGAACCAGAGTCACGTATTTTCGGTGGTTTTTCATTAGGTGTAGGTGGTGCTTATGGTTTAATGGGTACACAAAGGACTGAGAGTTCTTCAAGCCCAGATCTGTATTCTATTTCTGGTAGCTGTCGTCCTGAAAATCCAGGTAACCCAACCACGAGAGAAATTTGTACTACAACGGCTACAGGTGCTAGTAGAGAATTTACGATAACTGGAGGAGACGGAGTTGAAGTATCACCCGCTACTGGTGGAAATACAGCGAATAGGACTTTGGTTGTAAATGCTCCTAATCAATGGAGAACAGTTATGATCAATGGTGAAAGACAAGATATTATGGTTGACAGCACTGGTCGCCTCATTACAAGAGAAGGCACTGGCAGCTCAGTCTCTAGAACTACATACGGTCCTGCCGCTACTATTTATGCACCTATTTTAATAGGTACTTTGGGTATTCAATGGATAAATGGGGTTCGTGTAGCATCTCATACTGGCTTAGGACTTGGCTTTACTGAGGGAAACCCATTTTTGTCGCATCTTAGTGAAAGACTTTCTCTTAGTTATAGCCCAATAAATGAAATTTGGGACCTAGGGATCAGGACCGGTCTTCAGATCGATAATGTGAGTGCATCTACCACACCTATCGTTAGTGTTCCTGTCGAAGCTTCCTTAAGTATATTCTCAACTCCAATAAGTCGCGACACTGCCAGATTAATAGTAACTATGTGGGGTGGAATTTTTGTTCCTGTGAGTGGATCACGCGGTAACGGTGCTTGGGATATTGTTCCTCAGGGTGGAGTATCAATCGGTTTTCAAAGATAATATAATCCTTTAAAAAAATTGTTTTAATTTATAATTCACCATCAAAACTCTATGTTTTCTACCACACCAAACCAAATAGTCCGCAAACTTGCGATATTTGGTTTATCGATTGCCACCTTGGTGCAATCATTGATCCCTGGCAGTTTACTGTCATCGTTTATTCCTCAAGTAGAGGCAGCCTATTACAACACAGGCTTTGTTAATCTACTTACAGGTACCAAGCTAGCTCCTTCTGAAGCTACTACCATTGATAGCCAATTCCCCTTGAGGGTAACTGGTGGCAATGGCAGAGTATACCCACCCGAAATTACTGGTTTCAATGGTTCTGATATGACCTTGGGTGTCAGCAGAATGACACCAAGAATTTCAGTTGGCCTTAACCTTCCTGCGGGTACTTATAGCGGAAATATTACCGCTCGTTATGGTAGAAATGGTGGAACAGAGAGCAATGAGAGCATTCGTATCCGGGCAGGCGACGCTACAGTAGATATTCGCGATCAAGGAGATAGCTTCTTCTTTGAGATGTACGATTTCACTGGGCTTACTGTCGCATCTGGTGTATCTGATATTCAAATCGAGGGACTTGATGATGGTGAAGTAGAATTTGGTGCTCTTCGTATTTATGGTGATACGAATGGTGGGACCACTGGCACAACTTTGAGTGCTTGTTCTGTTGCAGTAAGTCCTTCAAGTGTACAAACAGGGGAGAATGTTTCTCTCACTGTAGGTACGACTGGAGGTACTGCACCTTTTACGTATGCGTATGACTTTAGTAATGATGGTACTTTTGAGACGACAAGCAGCTCTTCAACTGCTAGCACAAATTATTCTACTGCTGGTACATATACAATAAATGTTCGTGTCACTGACAGTGTCGGTGGCTTAGTCAATTGTCAAAATTCAGTTGTTGTTACAACTCCAGGAACTACACCAACTCCTACACCTACAGGCAATCGTGCTCCTGTGTGTATCGATGTTACAGCTTCAAATACGAATCCTGCACAAGGAGAACTCGTAACTTTTACAGTTTTGGCTTCTGACCCTGATGCTGATGATCCTCTCACGTATATTTTTGATTTTGGTGATGGCGTAACTGCCGGACCAATGGGTGCAAATAGCATTGATCATGCATACGCTGA
>MEWR01000028.1:23389-23654 GCA_001773455.1 Candidatus Abawacabacteria bacterium RBG_16_42_10 | reverse complement strand
CTACTCCAACATGTCGTTTGATCGCGAGTGATACCAATCCTTTGGTTGATCAAAATCTGGACTTTATCATATTGGCATCAAGCCCAGTTGGTAGTCGTTTCACGAATTATATTTTCAATTTTGGAGATGGTGCCAATCGTACAGGTTTGGAAAATAGTCGAAGCCATTCTTATAGTGCAGCTGGTGCTTATACGGCAACAGGTGAAGTCTATGATGAAGCGGGCAGACGTGTAGACTGTGCTTCAGTGACGATCACTGTTCGTTC
>MEWR01000028.1:1914-23356 GCA_001773455.1 Candidatus Abawacabacteria bacterium RBG_16_42_10 | reverse complement strand
CTTCAACCTTCAATCCCGTTGTCGGTGAAGAAGTTGAATTTACTGTTCTAGCTACTGATCCAGAAACTCCAGAGACTCTTACATATTTCTTCACATTTGGTGACGGTCGAACTGATACTTCTCTTACTGGTACTTCAAGACATACATATACGACAACCGGTGCCTATACAGCATCTGCCTCTGTTCGTGATCATGCCGGTCGTACAGTGAATTGTCCTGATATTACAATTACTGTAGGAAGTGCTCCTCTGGACTTCAGTCATCGTCCAGTATGTCAATTTTTCAATGTCAGTCCTACTGATACACGACCATTAACAGATGTAACGTTCACGGCAATTGCTCGTGATGAAGATGCAGGAGATACTTTGACGTATCTTTTCTACTTTGGAGATGGAGTAAGTACCATGAGTCCTACCAATTCAGTCACGCATCAATATGCTGCGCCTGGAGTTTATGTAGCTCGTGTGCTTGTGACAGATAGTGCTGGTAATATCGATAGTTGTATCGAAACTCGTACTGTTACAGTAACCAATCCAGCCAACTTACCTCCTGTATGTACAACATTTACTGTTGATATTCCTGAGCCAGTTGTTGGGGTAGCAGTTACTTTTACAATAAATGCTACTGATCCAGAGGGTGATGCACTGACATATACAATAGATTTTGGTGATGGCGTCGGACCTATTAGTACTGGTGCTACCGCCACACATAGTTATGCTACTCCGGGACTCAAGACTGTACGTGCTACAGTTTCTGATCCTACTCATACAATAAATTGTTCAAATGTTACGGTGAATGTTCGCGCTACGAATCGCGCTCCGGTTTGTACTGGTGTAAATATTTCAAGTGCTGATGCATTGACTACCGATACTCTCACAATCACTGCAAATGCGAGTGATGCTGATGGTGATATCCTCAACTATAGTTTTGATTTTGGTGATGGTGAAATGATTGCTGGCACAAGTAATAATGTCACGCATCGTTTCCGTACTGCAGGTGCTTATACAGTCAACGTGACGGTGACCGACCCATCTGGCGTAACAGACAACTGTTCTGCCAGTGTGATCATTCGTGATCCGACCAATACACCTCCAGTCTGTGAAAGTTTCTCAGTTGATCGTCATACGATCACTGCCGGTGAAACTGTTCGCTTTGATATAGCTGCAAGTGATATCGATAGCGAGACTTTGACCTATATCTATGACTTTGGTGACGGTACGGTTGTTTCTTCAACTGATAGCCATCTTGATCATACCTATACAACTGCTGGTACATATACTGCGAATGGCAGCGTTCGTGACCTTGGTGGTAATGTTACTCCTTGTCGAGCACTCACCGTGATTGTCAATGCTGCCCCAGTGAATCGCGCTCCTGTTTGTACTCTTGTCGCAGTAAGCAATACCAACCCACAAGTTGGTGACGATGTTGAATTTTTTGTCTTAGCTACTGATCCTGAGGGAGACACTCTCACATATACATTTACATTTGGTGATGGAGATACAACAACAGGCACAACAAACCGTGTCATTCATCAATACCGTGCAGCTGGTGCATATACCGCTTCAATAAGTGTCAACGATTCTGCAGGTAATACTACTCGCTGTGCTGACCAAACCATTACCGTGACAGCTGTGCCACCAGTCGTGAATGCTGCTCCAGTATGTTGGATCGTTACAGCTTCTGATAGCACACCGAATGTCGGTGATGATGTGATTTTCTTTGTTCTTGCTACTGATGCAGAAGGTGATGCTCTGACATATGCTTATGATTTCGGTGATGGTGTTAGTTTTTCTTCACCACTCAACAGTGCTACACATCGTTATACTGTCGCTGGTGTCTTCAATGCCCAGGTACGTGTCAGTGATGCTATAAATACCACTGCATGTACACCAGTAACTGTAAGCGTTACTACTATTCCCCCTCCAGTAAATAATCCTCCTGTGTGTTTCAGCTTTACTGCTGACAGAACCAGTGCAACTACTGCTCAAGATATCAATTTTAACGTGGTAGCTACTGATCCAGAAGGAAGCTTGCTCGTCTATACATTTGATTTCGGAGATGGTTCAGTAACCACTTTCGGTAACTCTGTTGCCCATCGCTACGCATTACCCGGCGCATATCGCGCTCAAGTAAGCATACGAGATACAGCTGGCAATGTGACAGATTGTACTCCAATCGACATTACTGTTTCTGCTGCCCCAAGCACCAATGTTCCTCCCGTTTGTAATTTTGTGACTGTGCTACCAGGAACTACACTTGTTGCCGGATCTAGTGCTTCTGTTGTTGTTTCAGCAACTGATGCCAATGGCGACAGCTTAAGCTACACATTTGATTATGGTGACGGTACTACTGAAACTGTTACTTCTTTTATCCGCAGTCATACATACGTTGCTGCCGGTGCTTATACACTCGCTGTATCTATCAGTGACGGTATCGCTCCTGTCGTAAACTGTGCCAATATTGTGATGACTATCACTCCTGCTCCAGCGAATCGTGCCCCAATCTGTGATCGTGTGATCGTAGTACCTGCACTTCCTGCTGTAGGTGAAGATGTTGCTATCACTATGTTAGCTTCTGATCCAGACGGTGATGCTCTCACGTATGATTTCACTTTTGGTGATGGTTCATCTGCATTAGCAAGTTCCGCTAATAGCCAAGTGCATCGTTATGCTGCTACCGGTACGTATGCTGTAAATATTACTGTACGAGACAGTGCCGGAAATAGCACCAGCTGTGGTACAACCAATATAGTTGTTAGCCCAATAGCACCTGCGAATCGTGCTCCTGTTTGTATCGCTCTTGTTCCTAGTGATGTAACCACTACTGCTGGTACACCAATCGACGTTACCGTCATTGCTAGTGATCCAGATGGTGATGTACTCCGCTATACATACAATTTCGGTGATGGCTCTGCACTTATTTCTTCTTTTGTAAACCGCGAAACACATACATATGCACTTGATGGCACATACAATATTTCCGTTGATGTGAGTGATGGTGTAAATCCACCAGTTACTTGTGATCCACCGGTCACTATCATTGTAACAACTGTGCCTTTACCAACCAACAATCCTCCCGTCTGTTTCTCATACAGCGCAGTTCCAATGACTGTTACTACTGGTACACCAATTACCTTCAGTGCTGTTGCTGCTGATCCAGATGGCGATACTTTGACGTATGAATTTGATCCAGGTGATGGTTCACTCTCTGTGTTCACCATGGCTAATACCCGCACTTATGCTTACAGCGTACCGGGATCATATGACTCATTCGTAAATATCTATGATAGCTTTGGTAACATTACTTTCTGTGGTCCTGTCACAGTAATTGTCACCGCTGCACCAGCTAGTAATGTTGCTCCTGTTTGTTTGATATTCGGAGCTTCTATGACTTCTGCACGCGTTGGTGAAAATATCACTTTCCAAACTGTAGCTACAGACGCTGATGGAGATTTACTCACATACAATTTTGACTTTGGTGATGCTGTGACCACAAGTGGTAGAGCAAATACTGTCAGTCATGCATACGCTAGTGCTGGTGCATATCTTGCATCTGCTTCTATCGATGATGGTGTAAACCCAGTAGTCAATTGTGGCAGTGTCACAATTACGGTGATGTCTTCTCCTCCTAATCGCGCTCCAAGTTGTACATTCCTCTTTGCAAGTGATACCACTCTCGCTCCTGGTGATACAACGACTATTTTCGCTTCAGCTTCTGATGCTGACGGGGACACTTTGACCTATACATTTGATTTCGGTGATGGTACTGCTCCTGCTAGTGGAAGTGCTGCTAGTAGAACACATGTGTATACAACTGCTGGTGCTTACAATGCTCAGGTAACTGTCAGTGATGGCGTTAATCCTGCTGTTGATTGTGGAACTATCGCAATCACTGTAACAAGTGTTGCACCTCCAGCGAACAATCCTCCTGTTTGTCTCAATGTGACTGTCGCTCCTGGCTCAGGTGATACCACAACTCCTATCAATGTTTCAGTATTAGCTACTGATGCAGAAGGTGATGTACTCAATTACACGTATGACTTCGGTGACGGTGCTACGAGCATTACTGCTGCAAACAGTGTTTTCCATACATATGCAGTAGCAGGTACATATACTGTACGTGTGACAGTTCGAGATAGCTTTGGTAACAGCACTCCTTGTGCTACTACTCCTTCTGTCGTCATTTCTGCTGCACCTCCACCTCCAGCAAATGTTGCACCTGTATGTGTTGCATTTATCGTAAATCCAGTAGATGTATTAGTCGGTGAAAATGTGAATTACACAGCTATCGCTACTGATGCTGATGGTGACCCAATCACGTATAGCTTCACATTCGGTGATGGCGTGGGTAGCACCGGTCCTGCCAATAGTGTCAATCATGCATATACACTTGCAGGTACCTATACTGCATCTGTTCAGATCAATGATCCCACAAATCCTGCAGTTAATTGTGGTACAAGAACCGTACGCGTGACCAGCTCAAGCATGCCAAATCGTGCTCCAAGCTGTTCATTCCTCTTTGCCGCACCAAATCCAGTCACTCTAGGTAGTGCAACCAATATTTTTGCTTTTGCTTCTGACCCAGACGGTGATGCTCTTACCTATACATTCAATTTTGGTGATGGCAGCCCAAGTGCTTCAGGTTCAGCAGCTTCTCGTCCATATACGTACGCGGCAGCTGGTGCGTACAATGCCTCAGTCAGTGTATCTGACGGAGTAAATCCAGCAGTGAGTTGTGGTACGGTAAGTATCACAGTGAGCTCAGTCGCACCTCCTGCAAATCGTGCTCCTATTTGTTCAAGTGTTACTGCAAATCCAGGTAGCGGTACAACAGCTACTGATATCACCGTAGACATTCTTGCTTCTGACCCAGATGGTGACACGATTGTCTATGAAGTGAACTTTGGTGATGGCTTCATTACGACTTCACCTGCAAATAGTTATGTTCATCGTTATGCTGCGGCAGGAACATATACCGTTTCAGTCACAGTCATCGACAGTGCAGGAAACAGAACTACATGTACTTCTCGCCCTTCTGTAACAATCGCTGCAGCACCTTCAAATCAAAATCCAATTTGTAATTCTTTCACTGCATTACCAAATAGCGGCACAACTACTACTATAATTAATCTCCAGGCTACTGGTTCTGATCCAGATGGAGATACTCTCACCTATACATTCAACTTCGGTGATGGAAGTCCTGTTGTCACTGGCGCTGCTAATAGTGTCAGCCATGTCTACAGCTCTGCTGGAACATACACAGCATCTGCTTCTATCAGTGATGGTCGCGGCGGTTCAGTCATCTGTGCAAATACTACGGTGACTATCAGTGCAGTACCTCCACCGGTCAACAATGCTCCTACATGCGCTTTGGTTTTTGCTTCTCCAAGCACCACTACTGTAGGTACACCGGTAAATCTCTTTGCTTTCGGCAATGATCCGGAAGGGGATACAATCACCTATGTCTTCAACTTTGGTGATGGTAGCCCAACTGTTTCTGGCACAAGCCAAACTCAAACTCATGCTTACGGAAGTGCAGGCACATACACAGTAAGTGTCACAGTCAATGATCCTGCACATGCGCCTACGCCATGTACGAGTACGGCTACAGTAACAGTAAATACTGTTCCACCTCCACCAAGCAATCGTGATCCTGTTTGTACTTCAGTCACTGCATTACCAAGTCTTACAACGGTTGGTACACCGGTAACTGTTCAAGTAATTGCTTCAGATCCAGACGGTGATGCCCTCATCTACAGTATTGATTTCGGGGATGGAACATCACAAACATCAGCCGCAAATACTGTATCTCATACCTATACTGCAGCAGGAAGTTATACTGTTCGAACAACTGTGATCGATAGTCGTGGTGGTTCTACAATATGTGGATCTACTCCTACCGTAACTGTTTCTGCTCCAAGCAACCGTGATCCCATCTGTACCAGTGAAAATGTCAACCCAAATCCAGTTCTTGCTGGAAATCCTGTCACATTCACCGTAACCGGTGCTGATGCCGATGGCGATGCTCTTACCTATACCTTTTTCTTCGGAGATGGAACGAGCACGAGCAATGGAACAGGCAATGCTGTTCATACCTACGTCACTTCCGGTGTCTATGTCAGTCAGGTACAAATCACTGATGGGCGTGGTGGCATAGCGAACTGTGCCAATGTGCCAGTATTAGTACAGGCACCAAGTGGTAGCGGGACTAGTGATGTGTGTAACACTCTCGTAGTTTCTCCAAACCCTGCAACTGCGGGAGCGACAGTAAACTTTACTGCTATTCCTACAGATCCATCTGCTGGTCCATTCTTTGTTTTCTTTAACTTTGGGGATAGCACTGGGTATTCTAGTTCGGCAATTGGCACTACCCATGCTTATGCGTCAGCAGGAAGCTATATTGCACGAGCGGTAATGGAAGATGGTGTTGGTAACAGCGAAGCTTGTCCCAGCCAAGTAGTAACTGTGCTCTAATTCTTTAATTCACAAAAAGATCCGGGAGATTTTCTCTTCCGGGTCTTTTTTGTATAAAGAGCAAAGAGTGATCATTGAGGAGTAAGCATATTCCTGCTTTAATGATCAATGACTACTCTTTAATGATTAAATATAATGCACGAACTCAAGGTTCAATTAGATAGCATCAACACTAAACTCTCTCATTTGAGAGACTATCTTTGATGTCGCTAAACTAGAAAAAGAAAAATCAACTCTTATTGAAAAAACCGAGAACAAAGATTTTTGGCAAAATCCTGAAGGCGCTCGCGATACCAATCAGCAAATTCACCGCATTGAGAAATTGCTTGAAGGTTTACTCGCATTAGAAAGAGAGAGCAAAGAATTGACTGAACTGATAGCAATAACTTCACCCGAGACAGATCCTGAATTGGCGGCAGAGTTGCATAAAAAAATACCAGATTTAGGCGTACGAGTAGAACACTTTGAAACTACAACACTGCTGAACGGAAAATATGATTCGTCCGATGCACTTCTCACTATCCATGCCGGTACCGGTGGCGTCGATGCCCAAGATTGGGCTGAAATGCTCTTTCGTATGTATTCACGTTTCTCAGAGCATATGGAGTTTACGGCCAAGTTAATCAACCTCTCACCCGGTGAAGAAGCGGGAATCAAGACTGCAACGATAGAGATAAAGGGACTTTACGCTTATGGACTTCTCAAGAGCGAAACCGGTGTACACCGACTCGTTCGTATTTCTCCCTTCAATGCTAAACATTCTCGTGAAACCTCATTTGCACTTTTGGAAGTTATTCCAATAATGCCAGAAACAGAGCATATAGACATTGATCCTGAAGAATTAAGAATCGAAGTTTTCCGTGCAGGTGGCCACGGCGGTCAGGGAGTAAATACCACTGATTCTGCTGTACGTATTACACATTTACCCACTGGAATAGTCGTGCAATGCCAAAATGAGCGCTCACAATTACAAAACAAAAACACTGCTATGAAAACGCTCAAAAATCGTTTACTCGCTATGCAAATCGCCGAGAAAAAACAAGAATTGAAAGAACTCAAAGGCTCACATCAAAACACATGGGGTCATCAGATTCGGTCGTATGTCTTACATCCCTATACGATGGTAAAAGATCATAGAACTGACGTAGAAATGACCGATGTGAAGAAAGTACTCGATGGCGGACTTATGCCATTTATTGAAGGATACTTACGACACAAATAATTAACAATTAACAATTGAAAATTAACAATTATAAACTCAATATACAAAAAGCTTTTTCTAACCATTTTCATCCTGGAGATACATTCATTGTCGGTGTTTCAGGGGGAGTCGATTCGATGACATTGATGTATGTGCTGAATAAATTAAAAACTTATCACTTTATTATTGTCACTATCGACCATGGCATGAGAAAAAGCAGCAGCGATGATGCAGAGTTTGTACAAAAAGAGGCGAAAAAACTTGGTTTCAGATGTTTCGTGAAAAAAGTAAAAGTTCCATCGATTGCTAAGCAACAAAGGAAGGGGATGGAGGAAGCTGCGCGTGATCTCCGTTATGAAATTTTTAAAAAGTATCAAAAGAAACTTGATGCAAAAGCCATTATTACGGCCCATCATCAAGATGATCAAATTGAGACAATCTTATTTCATCTCCTTCGAGGCAGTGATCTGCATGGCCTAATTGGCATGAAGGTTTTGAATGAACATCAAGTGTTCCGACCATTACTTTCTATCGAGAAAAAAGAAATTATTGTCTTCGCAAAAAAGCATAAGATACCCTGGCGTGAGGACCATACCAACCAAGAAATTGATCTTACGCGCAATCTGATTCGTCATAACATTGCTACAGAATACCCACATGCATTGCTTTTGCAGATGAGTATACAGGCACAAAAAACTATTGGAATTATGGATGAATGGGTACATCAGTGGATCAAAAAGTTCTGCACAATAGAGAAAAAGAAGCTCACATTTCATAAAAAAATATTCAAAACACTGCCTTTATACTTACAATTTTACCTTCTCCATCATTTCACGAAGCATTATCTGCATATTCACCATCTCAGTTTTAGTTGGCTCAGTGGTATTTATCAATGGATAGTGAACGTCAAAAGCACCGGTAACTATACTTACCAGCATAGAATTATTTATGCGTACAAAAAAGGAATGATAATTCTTTTTCACAGAAAATGAGTTTTATTTAACTTAGAATTTAGAATCTAGAATTTAGAATTCCATCAGGGGCTTGCACCTGATGGGTTGTTTCCAGTAGTATTTGCAACGTATATTTTCTTAATAAACACGCATGGACAGACAGAAAAAGACTACACGTCGTAGTTACTTAACGATCATTATTTTTGCGCTGCTACTTTCTTTTGTTGCGATCTTCTTTGGCAATGAATTTATCGGTCAAACGACCAAAGAAGTAAGTATCAATGAGATTTACAATCTCAGCCCTGACAATATCGACAATATTCGCATCGAAGGTAATAGCGTGCTTGCAAAACTCAAAGACAATTCTTTATTGCAGGCTACAAAAGAGTCCGAGGATATTGTACGTAACCACTTTCCACCTGATGTACAGATCTTTGTCCAAGACGGCAGTCGCAGCGAATTTATTCTGAGTTTACTGGGTAATTTATTACCGATTGCAGCATTAGTATTCTTCATCTTCCTGATTTTCCGCCAGGCGCAAAACACCAACACTTCAGCTCTTTCTTTCGGCAAATCACGAGCACGACTTTATAACAAAGAAAACAACCGAATCACCTTTGCCGATGTTGCCGGCTGCAAAGAGGCCAAAGAAGAATTGATGGAAGTAGTAGATTTTCTCAAGAATCCTAAAAAGTTTCTCAAGATTGGGGCCAAAATTCCTCACGGGGTCATTCTCTTTGGTTCACCTGGAACAGGTAAAACCTTGCTTGCACGTGCCGTAGCAGGGGAGGCAAATGTTCCATTTTTTAATATTTCCGGTAGTGAATTCGTGGAAATGTTTGTGGGTGTCGGAGCCAGTCGTGTACGTGACTTATTTAATAAGGCCAAGAAGAATGCTCCGGCAATTGTTTTTATGGATGAAATCGATGCTGTTGGTCGTCAGCGTGGAGCAGGTCTGGGTGGAGGTAATGATGAACGTGAACAGACCCTTAACCAAATACTTGTAGAAATGGATGGTTTTGACACGAATGCGAATGTCATTGTGATAGCTGCCACCAATCGTCCCGATGTCCTTGATCCAGCATTGTTGCGTCCAGGTCGTTTTGACCGTCGCATTGTCATAGATAATCCAACCATGATTGATCGTCATGAAATCCTCAAAGTTCACACACGTAATAAACCCTTGGAGGATCATGTCAATCTCGAGAAAATTGCCAAGCAAACACCGGGTTTTAGTGGTGCTGATCTGGCTAATTTAGTGAATGAAGGTGCGATTTCAGCTGCTCGAGAAAATCGGGAAATGATTAGTCAAAAAGATTTAGAAATGTCCATCGAAAAAGTGATGCTTGGTCCAGAGCGCAAATCAAAAGTTTTGACCGACGAGGAAAGAAAGCTCACAGCCTATCATGAAGTCGGCCATGCCCTGGTGGCGAAAATGCTCATGCATACTGATCCTGTGCATAAGATATCGATCATTTCTCGCGGCCATGCTCTAGGTGTCACTTGGTTTCTGCCTGACCGAGATAAAGCTCTGGAATCAAAAGCTCATTTTGAAGATGAAATTGCAGCATCTCTAGGCGGCAGAGCAGCTGAAGAATTGATGTTTGGTAAGGACTACATCGCTACGGGAGCTTCCAATGATATTGAAGCTGCGACAAATCTTGCTCGTAAAATGGTTACTCGTTTTGGTATGAGTGATAGCGTCGGTACAGTTGCTTATGGCAATCCTCACGCCGCTATTTTCCTCGGACGAGAGTTGGGCGAACAAAGAAACTATTCAGAACAAGTTGCTTACCAGATTGATCTTGAGATCAAACGAATTATCGAAGATGCTTATAAAAAGGCACAAAAGATCCTCAAACAATATAAGGATTTACTCTCTCAAATCGCCGAGGAGTTGATCAAGAAAGAGACATTGGACAATCAAGCTTTTGATGCCTTTTTCGAAGGTGTTAACGTACCTTCCAAGAAATCCCTGCCTCAACTCATCGCTTAATCTGCCGTATGAACTTTTATCCCCATCTGGTTCAGGCATACCAGGTTAGTAAGAAATTCCATGTATTTTTGATCTCTAATAGCCCTTGGATATTTTTATTGCTTATTACTATTTTAGTTTGGGGAATATGGTCAGAAAGTTTTTTTAGTCTGCTCAAGAGTACTCTCAGCAATACCGAAATTTCCCCAGAAGCGGTTGAGACACTCTTTACTCAAAGTAAACAGATCAGTAAATGGTTATTATTTTTCTTACCTTTATTTTTAATTATTTGGCGTATCAGCCAGCCTCTTACATTGAGACTTTTGAGTACTTCGGAAACTAATTTTCTCGATGGTTTTTGGCGCATTTTTTTGTTCGATATCGTCAAAGTGCTGATAATTTTTCTAGCAATAAAAACATCAATGGTGTTTTTGCAGGATAAAGATTTATTAGCCATTACTGCAACAACCATTACCACATTGATCGGACTTTCTTTCGTACATTATTTTCAGACAGTATATTTCGTTTCTCCTCACAAACATCTTTTTTCAGCTTTTATTAGAACCTGGATTCATCATTTTCCCGAGATACTTTTTCTCCACTTTATAGACATTTTTGTTCTGATCATTACCTTTTGTCTCAGTGGTATTGTTCTAGCTTCCTTCATTTATCTTCCCTTCTTCCTCTTCCTCTTCATCTCCATCTTAGTTATTTATCTTTTAGGTCGTCTCTTTATCATATGGAAGGGACTATGGGCATATGCTGCATTGAGTCTCATTACCGATCGCACATAATATGAATTATCCAGAGATCTTAAAACAGGCCTGGGCAATGACTACCGAGCATCGTTATTTGAGAATCTTGGGAACCATTGCTTCACTTTTTGCAACATTGCTTGGGATTTGGCGCATACGCTATGTTTTACAGGAACCAGTTCTCACAGGTGGTGAAGTATGGAGTTGGTTACAAGAAAATACGAATAACCCTCTCGGCTGGGCAATTACCATAGTCATTGTGCTGGGAGCTATTTATCTCGTAGCTTTTTTGCTTAGCGTATTGAGTGAAGGAGGACTGATCAGTGCTATCGCGAAAATATACGATCAAAAAGTAGAATTAGATCTCAGTAAAACTATTGCGCTGGGTCTTCAGAGTTTCTTGCCGCTTACTGAATTTCGAGTACTTACCAATATATTTCATATCGGTGCATTTATTCTATATGTCTTGTTTTTTCGTTTTTACATTAATTATTTTTTCCCAAACAATACGATTGTTCAGGACCTTAGTCCTTTACTTATTTTTTTGGCAATCGTCATAGCAGTAACGACTTTACTGCTTACCTATGCTGACTATCATTTGGTCATCTACAAATCCAGTGTTTTCGAGTCTATTCGTAAAAGCGTGACATTGGTCATTTTCCATTTTCGTGAGACTTTGCTGATGAGCGTGTTAATTCTCCTTGTAGCCATCAAAACCATTCTCAATGTGCTTTTGATTTTTGCAATTCCGGCATTAGCTGTATATGTGGTCACTTTTACTCAACTTTTCTTACCGGCTACCATAGCACTCGCTATCGGTATTACTTTTGCAGTCATGTTGTTTTATTGGGCGGTGGTTATTGTCGGCACGTTATTAGTATTTACCACAGCAGTATGGACGCTCACCTTTATGGAATTAGAAAAAAAACAAGAACACAAAATTCTAAAAAATGAACCGGATATCATACCATATGGCCCATCAGAACCCACTGAAACTTCTTAAACGTATCATTACATCTGCCAGCTTATTATTAGCAGCGTCATCACTGATAAGCAGGGGACTCGGTCTGATACGTGACCGCTTACTAACGCATTCCTTTGGTGCAACAAGAGCGGAGGGCGGTATCAGCGAGCTCGACGCCTATTATGCTGCATTTCAACTACCAGATCTGCTCTATCAGATTTTGATTCTGGGCACCATATCGGCTTGTTTTGTTCCTTTCTTTATCGATGCATATAAGAAAGATGAAAAAGCAGCCTGGAAATTGGCAAATAATACAATGACAAGCATATTGCTCCTGATGATTATCTTAGTCATCGGAAGCTTTATTTTTAGCAAGCAAATACTTGGTTTGTTCACAGTCGGGTTACCAACTGATGCTCAGAAGTTGGCGCTTACGCTGACTCACATCATGTTGCTGTCACCGCTTTTCTTTAGTTTCAGTGCCATCACCGGAGCTATTTCTCACAGCCTCAAGCGCTTTGTGGCCTTTGCAATTGCTCCCATCATATACAATCTCTCGATTATTGCCGGCATACTTTTCCTTACGCCATATTACGGTATTCACGGTGTCAGTATCGGCGTCGTCATCGGTGCTCTGCTTCATGCCTGTGTACAGTTTTATTCTGCTCTCAAGGGGGGATTTCGTCCGCAATTTTTCCTCGATTGGGAAAACAAAGACTTTCTACAAATGGTACGCAGTGCTTTACCACGAATACTGTCTTTAGCAGTATCTCGTATCAATATTGTTGTTGATACAGCCTTAGCTTCACTCCTTATGGCAGGCAGTATTACGATACTCAATCTTGCCCAAAATATGCAGAGTCTGCCAATGGGGGTCGTAGGCGTATCTATTGCAGTTGCCAGTTTTCCCATCTTCGCTGATTTAGCCAGTGAAAAAAATCAGCAAAAACTTCATGAATTATTGTGCAAAAAGACTCGAAAAATTATTTACGTGCTTCTGCCTCTGACCATCATCACCATTCTGCTTCGCACTGAAATTGTTCGTTTATTATTCGGCAGTGGAAGATTCAATTGGGTAGATACCATAACAACCGGAGATACTTTGGGTCTCTTTGCCATCAGCTTTATCGCCCAGAGTTTACTCCCGGTACTCACCAGAATATTTTATGCCTTCAAAAATACTGTTTCCCCACTCTATATCTCATTCATAAGTATTATTGTAAACGTCGTATTCAGTGTGATGTTTATATTTCTTATCAAGGGTGAAGTAGAATATTTGGGTCTTTCCTTCACTATCGCGAGCTTTGTACAGTTGTGCTTGATGTTGTATCACATGAATAAAAAGTATCAGCTTACCATTTTTGAGCCTCATGATACGGTATTTTATGTAAAAACACTGTTTGCCACCATTGTGATGGGCATTATTGCACAGGCGACAAAAGTCAGCTCAGGACTCCTTTTCGACCCACTTGATACATTTGTAAAAGTACTAGGCAAGGTAAGCTTAGTAGTAGCTATTAGTCTGGTTGTTTACTTACTTGTTCAAGCATTTCTCAAAAACAGTGCAAACAAAGTGTTACTTGCTGATTACAAACAAGTTCAGAGTTCAGAGCGCTGAGTTCTGAGTTAACTCTGCATTCTTCACTCATAACTCTGCACTTTTTTAGGCAGTTACATGTACAAATGTCTGCTTTCGCACGCTACCGTCAAAACGACGACGCTTCTTCTCTTGGAAACTGACCACCCCATCTTTGAGTGCAAAAATAGTGAAATCACTACCCACACCGACATTTTGACCGGGAAAGTATTTACTACCTTTTTGGCGAATGATGATGCCACCGGCACGAGTCACTTGGCCAGCAAACAGCTTCACACCGCGACGTTTCGAATTCGAATCACGTCCATTTTCCGTCGTACCACCAGCCTTTTTCGTTGCCATATATCAATGCTTTAATAACTAAGACGGGGGGATTATAGCATGTGATTGCAAGATATCAATACCATCTTATTGCCCGAGAAGCATATCAAAAAAACGTTGGTAATCATCATTGGGCTTCAGGGGTTGCCCTCTCAAGGCAGCTAATGTCCTTCTCCTTGCTTGTAAAATCTCTTTTAAAAAATGGTCATTACGATGACCAAACTTGGGCTTTACATACGCCCTTTTTAAAGCCGACAATGTCCTTTGGAACACCTGTTTTGCTTTCTTTATTGTTACCCCAGCACTGAGTGCAATTTCATGCCACTGTTTTTCTAGGATAATTTTATCCTCAAAAATTGCTATTTCCTTCGGGTTAAGTACCTCCATCATTGCTTCACGGATGCGTTTTGCATAAACGGTATCTAATAGCCTGGCTTCAACACTATTTGAGGTATCATCGGTGTATATTTCATCACTAAACACTTGGGCATTTTCCCTTATATATTTGCTATCATTTTGAATTGTACGCAGATTCATTGAATTAAATAATTTTTTAAAAAACACAATAGCATTATAGACAATATGTGCAATATGTCAACATGTTTAAGATTGTCAAAATATGGGCTAACTTTTGTGTATGCAAGAGATCTCCCGGCCGACAAACTGATCGGGGCGAGTGTAATCATCAGAGAAGATTTTTTGCCAACCATTTTTGAGCAGAATGTCCCATGTTCTCTTCGCTAAGCGAGAAATTCCTTCATTGGTTATCACCAGGGGAGTAGCGATGACTATCTTCTTGACTTGTGAATCTTTGAGGCGATGAAAAAACTTTTGATAGAGTGGTTCTACTTTTTGCCAAAATGAACGGGTATCGGACATTGATTGCAATTTGCTGGTAAGCAGGGGACCGAGATAGCCCTCCGCAACAATGACCGTTGCCTCGCTACTTCGCTCATCCCAGAGTTGAGTAATGTCTTGTTGCCACAGATTATGAATCTTTTTTTGATGATCGTTATCTAAAATGGCTGAAATATTTTTTTTAGTCTCGGCAATTGCCACAGCATCAATGTCACTGCCAATTGACTGAATACCTGATAATGCAGCCTCAATAAGTACAGTGCCAGTACCACAAAAAGGATCCCATAGCATCATCTTATCCTTATTCTTATTCTCATCCTTCGCGAAGCGTGCTCCATTGATTATGATTTGAGCCAATTTTGGTGGTAACATGCCGCGTTGCATGGAACGTGAAGGTTTACCATAATCTCGTTCTTCATACGCCTTTACTGTTTGTTGTGCCAAAGCCTTACCCAACCAGAACTCATTATCGGATTTTTTTAACCACCAGAAAACGGTGCCACCTTCTTCCACTAAATAATGTTTATCTAAGCGATAACGAATCGGTAGTTTGGTTTCTTCATGAACCTGAATTTTTAATTTCTTCAACATCAGCTCACGCCCAGGGTCATTTACATCAGGGGCTATCAAAGTTATTTCGCGACCGGTTTCCCGGGCCAACCAGTCCTTCTTTTCGACTAAAGCTTCTTCCCAATCAGCGAATGTCTGCTTGTGAAAAAATACAATTTCTCTGGTGCCTCCCAGACGCTTTTGTAATAAAGCGATATCTACGCCCTTCATATCTTTCTCATCGACTATAACACCCAATGGATGCGGTAATAATGCAGTTTCGGGTAATACATTATGTAATTCCCAGAGCGACAGTTTCGGGTGCCTACCAAAATAAAAGAAGTACATAAAAAATGAAATGCAAGTTTTGAAAAAAATTCTTTTGAGCACTATATACTATATCTACCTCTATCCACTAGTTCCCATAAACTCTTTCCTCATACTATTTCTACCACTATCACTACCACCATGAAAATCTCCCTTCGCAATTACATTCTCTGGCTCAGTATCAGCCTTGTATTTAGTGTCGTAAGCTTTTTTGCTGGTTACTACAAAGCCCAAGAAAACTTTGTCTGCGACCCGTTTCGGATTATTAAGCAGGAACACTCTCAACAACCACCATCAATTGATGCCCTTCTAAAAGGAGGTAAGGAATAATCAGTAATGAGCGAGTGATCATTCCTCACTCTTCAATCATTCTTTAGTCCCTAAATTCCTTCTCAATATCTTCCTTCTTCACCTTATCCAATTCAGCAGCGGGAATCTTTTGCAATAATTTATCGATAACTTTTGCAAATGGCACCGTTTCTCTTTTGCCAGTTTTCATATCACGAATAAGAATTGTGTTTTCCTGAACCTCCATCCGTCCAAGGAGCAAACAATAAGGAATTTTAAATTTATATGCCATATCAACTTGTTCCTGCATGCTGCCTTTGCCCATACTTCCAATAGCCTTAATTCCTTGCTCACGCAATGCATAGAGAAGCGAAAGCCCTTTTTTCTTGGCCTCAGGACCAAGCTGAGCAATATATACGTGAATATTATCTTTGAAGGGCACCAATACTTTTTGGTCTTGCATAAACTCAATGACATCCTCGAGATTGATAAACAGTGATCGTCCTGATAAACCATCAAAGCCTTCCTCAGCAAGTAATCGACTATAATGTCCGGTGTAACCGATCTTTTTTTTGTCCAAGTATATTTCTCCGTAGAGAGGCTGAAAGACGGATATATCCTCCGGGAAAAGATTTTCCTGCCACTCAAAATCAACTCCTAAGGCTTCAAGGTATTCTTCAAGATGGAGATAAAACTTTTTCACATCACTGCTGAGATATTGATCGATCTTCGGCGCAAGTTTTGCCAGGATCTTACAGTCTTCTTCTTCACAGGATAACAATGCCAATGGTTTCGTATGTAGATTTTCTCGACATCGGTCACACAAAGATCGTTCCTTGCCACTGTAATATTGCTGTAGATCGGCGATAAACTGCGTACGTGACTCTATATCACCGATTTTTGAGAGGCGAATATGCAGCGCCACACCTATGCCTGCATCCTCACAAATTGTTTTCCACAATTTCAGTATTTGCGCATCTAGAGCAGGATCATCCTCACCTATAATCTCAATATCAAAGCCCAGAAATTGATGAAGATAATTTTGACTCACACCCTGCACGACTTTTGTTTCAGTATGGAAACAAAGATCAAGCGCATAAAGCTCTACAGGCTGAGGTTCTGTATGCATTTTATGTGTGATGTATGAGCGCATAACACCCAACAAGAAATTGTTCCTTAGAAGCAAATCGTTATTCTCGCCATTGGGATAGGTAATGAGTGCACGCTCTCCCCAATGAGCTTGCGGTAAATTTTGCAAGATAATTGGTTTCTCAAAAATTGGTGTCGTGATACGACGAATACCGGATTGGCGGCAACGATAACGAATTACCCGTTTAATAAAGGACGCGAAACTATGGTCATAGGGAAGCATGTCTCGCATGCCGCGAGGCGGACTAAAATACACCTTTTTTTTGGCCACAAAAATAACAAAATTAAAAATACAAATCTTTCTGCTTATATATGACAAAATTCATGGTATTATGCAAGTCGAAGTAACTTTTTAGGCGGGCCATCGTACCTGCTTATGGATGAGAATATTATGATTTCTATGCGAAAATTTTTTATAGCGGTAAGCGTCTTCGTTTCGGTAACTACTCCGGTTTTTGCCCAGACTGAAGCCCCCGAGGCAACTCCTACCGCCACGGAAGCACCAACAGCAGAAGTGATATTCAGCGATGTATCATCTGATCACTGGGCATATTCAGCCATACAAGCATTGGTCAAGAAAAAAGTAATGAATGGATACAGCGATGGAAGTTTTGGTCCTGACAAATTACTCACAAGAGCTGAAACTACAAAAATTCTCGTATTGGCCACACAAGACAGCAGTCCATCATTGGATGAAGCAGGAGTGTTGCCATTTACCGATATTGATCCTCTCGATCCTTTGCTTCCTTTTATCAGTTTTGCTTTTGATCACAACATTATCAAAGGTTACTTGGATGGGACATTCCGGCCGACGCGATCGATCAGTCGAGCTGAATTCATGAAAATTTTTATTTTGACCTCAGAAAATCTTTTGGAGAATTATAATATCGGTGAAGCTTTTCTCGATGTAGTTCCAAATCATGACCTGGCACCACATATTTATTCTTCACGAGCCTTGGGTTATATCAAAGGATCTAGTAATGGTCTTTTTCTTCCAGATATTCCAATAACTCGTGCCGAAGCTTCAAAAGTCATTTTTAATTATTTGGCCGACAAAGATATGGAATTCCCAGAGCCAAGTGACTTGGAGCAAGCTATGTTTGATGCCATCAATGAAAAAAGAACCTCGGATGGAAAACCTGTTTTGACGCTAGATAATACACTTTCTGGCGTTGCACATAAGCAAAGCCAAGATCTCTCTGATCAGTGGAGCTTTTTGGACAAGGATGAAAAGAAAGAATATGAAACAACACATGCCAATGTTCAGGAACAAGACAAGAGACGCCCTTGGACATCTCATCGTAATATTACCGGACAAACATTCGATGAATGGTTTGCATTAGCCAGCAAAAAATATGATTTTAACTATTCTGATGCTACACAAAATATAGCTCATGCATTTTATGATAATTCCACTCCTGAGGACCGCGTTCTTGATATCATCAACAAAATGTTTGAAAAGGACGAACAAGATAACTATCTGTATGCACATGCTTATAATATCTTAGGCACATATATTCCTTACACCAATGTGGGCATTGGGATAGTAGTCGGCGAGGATCCCGAAGAAATGTATGTTACCCAGATTTTCACCAAATAATTTCAGTTCAAAGCCAAATTGGACTAATAACTTAGAATTTAGAATTTGTTCTTGTTGACATACAAGACTCCCTACGGTATCAATAGGGAGCCTATTTTTAAAGTTGTAATATGGCTAAGAAAGCTAAGAAGTCAGGTCCAAAAAAGAAATCTGCTGTATCAGAGAAAAAGTCGAAAGTTGAAAAGACATCAGCTAAAAAGAGCCAATCAAGTACTCAGAAGCCAGTGAAAGAAACACGAAAGATGACGAAGGCAGCACAGTTGCCCGTTAAGCAAGAGGAAATACTCATCACCAAGGAGGGCTTGGAAGCCATCAAAGTAGAGTTGGATAACCTCAAAAACGTCCGTCGCAAAGAGGTCGCACAGCGTCTTAAGGAGGCAATTAGTTATGGTGATCTATCCGAAAATGCCGAGTACGAAGAGGCGCGCAATGAACAGGCCTTTGTTGAGGGAAGAATTCTTGTTTTGGATCAACAAATCAAACATGCCAAAATTATTTCCGGTACGAAGAAACATGTGAAGGTAATTCAAGTAGGTCATACAGTGGTCTTAAGAAATAAAGCAAACTCCCAAAAAGAACAGTATATTATTGTAGGATCAACTGAGGCAGATCCTCTCAAAGGCAAAATCTCAAATGAGTCTCCCGTCGGGAAAAGCATTCTTGGGAAGGGAATAGGAGAGAAAGTTACTTTGGCAGTTCCAGAGGGCCGGGCATCATACGAAATTCTCAAGATAGATTAGGGATTGTTCACCAAATTGAGTCCTTGATCTTTGGTATTAACAATCTGAATGTTAGCTAACAATGCAGATTTATTGAGAGTAATATTTTGCAGGCGCTTGTTTGCTTTATCAAGCACTGGATTTACTTGTGCAATAACTTCGCGAACAAGTTGTTGTTCTACTCCCAATTGCGCTTCACTTTGAAGCAGTCTCACATATTGTGCATAGGTACTAACTACTTGTGGATTCGTCGGATTTTCTATCAAAGAACGATTAAGATCTGGCAAAATCTGCTCATTTTCAGTTGTAAGTGTGATAATTTCTTGTGTTAAACTTTCATCACGCTTATTCATAGTCTCTAGCAGTCGATTCACGTTATCAAGACCGCTAATTAATTTATTTTCATATATTTTCAGAGCAGCATCACGATCTCTTGATGAGCTTAAATAGACGAGTACATCAAATTCTACTGTATTATCAAGAATAGTTAATGCCTGTAATAATGCGACTTTAGGATCACTAGCAGTGATTGTATTCAAAGTCTGTAATGAAAATTGAGGCTGCAAGACCGTATTATAATTTTGCTTACCCAAAATATTTCTTGCTTTTTCTGCTTGATTATTTGCAATGCTACGATTAATTGTACCGACATTTTGCACTTCATTTACATTCACTTCAGACTTCTGAAAGATGCGATTAAAAAACGCAATTCCACCCCATGCCAATAAGAAAACAATAACTGCTCCAACTGCGATCTTGAACCAAGGTGCACTAAATATCACCTCACTTGCGCGAGAATCCGGTAATTCCTCAGCCTCTAAGGGGGGCAATTCAGGAGCCTGCTGCTCAGGTGGCATGATGTTTTGCAATTGTTCGTCCATACGGTCTGACGTAAATTATGATGAAATAAGAAATGAATTATGTAATATAATTATAAATTTGTCAATACTGTTGCGTAACAAGAAATGGTCTTCTATAGTGCACTCGCAGTCTTAAGCCGAGGTAGCTCAGTGGTAGAGCGAAGGACTGAAAATCCTTGCGTCGCCAGTTCAATCCTGGCCCTCGGCACCATGAACCATTCGCTCCGCTCAGGTTCATGGCATGCCGTACATTTTTTTAGGAGTAGATGGCAAGCCAGAGAATTCGTACAAAAAACAACACCAATCTTATACACCACTTGGGCTCGTGGTGAAATGGCAGACACGCAAGACTTAAAATCTTGTTCCTTCGGGAGTGTGGGTTCAAGTCCCACCGAGCCCACCACTCAGGTCACTTCTCCTCTTTCCTTCAGACTTATTGTTGTCTGAAAGCGACTTTTGGGTTCTAACCCGTTCGGCTTCGGCATATAACCTAGGTAGGTTGAACCGAAAGTAGACTTGCGCGTGGGTATGCCACCTGGCACCTTCTCGTGTACGATTGATATCAATGCGTTCGATAAATAAGTTACACATAATCTTCTTTTGTTCAGGGGTAAGATTTTCCATTCGATATTTCACTTTCTCCGAAGCTTCCCTAAGCTTCTTAATTTCAATATCAGCAGAAGCTACCATCTGTAACTTTTGTTGCAAGCAAGATTTCCTGTTCTTGCACTCTGGTCAGTTCCGTATTCTTTTGCGTAACCTTTTCACGTAGCTTCGCTTCACTATACGTACCATTGTCATAGGCGTGCTCAACACGCGAGATTGCCATTTCAATATTGCACCTCTCTGCACG
>MEWR01000028.1:0-1890 GCA_001773455.1 Candidatus Abawacabacteria bacterium RBG_16_42_10 | reverse complement strand
CTTCTCGCGCTGCTCCTTCTTTTCTTCCTTGGCGAAGTAAGCCTTGATAAACAATTCTGGCTGGCGCATCGCTTCCATAATTTTATTCCATACCCATTCTTCCAAAGCTTTTGCAGGAATTTCAAACACAGAGTAATGCTTATCATCTCTATCGAATTGCTTGCGACGATAACTGAAACCACCCTTATGCCGCTTCACACCAACAAATCCTCGTGATGGACTGATCGATATATCTCGCAATTTGCCACCAAGGATATAGGTATTTTCTGAATATCCAGCTTTTCTTTGGGTACGAGCAACCTGTGCCTGCTGAAAAGCCACCTCAGATATACACGCAGGAATCGAGACTATCGTCCATTTATCTTCGGGCAGGGGATTACCCAACTCATCCTTATTATTGGCCACGAATTCCCCACGATAAATACTGCTCGTAAGAATCTTCCACACAGTACGTTCCGTCCATTCCTGTTTTCTATTTTGCGAAGCAAAGACATGTTTCCCTTTCGGTACATGCAATGTATTCAACTTGTCGGCGATCTGCCCAAAACCAAGATTTTCATAGATATACCAATCATAGATTTGTTCCACCCATTTCTTTTCTGCTGGAACTATTGCCAGCTTTTTCCCTCTACCACTTTCATTGGGCACTGGCTTATAGGCATAAGGAATGTAAGTCCCAGTGAAATTGCCCATTTCTGCTGATGCTAATCTTCCCATCGTCGTACGCCCTTTTATCAATTCTCTTTCGAATTGGGCGATAGCGCCAAAGATTTGAAATATTAATTTACCTATTGGTCCTCTAAAATCGATGTTCTCTTGTACAGAAATGAAACTGACCTGATGTGCTTCCAACTCTTCAAAGATCGTGAGCAAATGCTTTAGACTGCGAGAAAGGCGGTCGATCTTCCAAACTAATATGGCATCAAATTTTCCTTTTCTAACCCCTTCCATCATCGCTTCAAACCCAGGACGATTGAGATCACTACCCGTATGAGTATCGCGAAAGATCCAGTCATGCTCAGTAGCTAGATAGAGGGCTTTATTATTCTCTACATAATCCAAGAGCCGCGCTTGCTGTGCCTCTATCCCATAACCGTCAACTTGCTGTTCAGAGGTTGATACGCGAATATAGAGCGCTACGCGACGAAGGGGAGTGTCTCTTTGAAACATGCTATGGGGTTAATGCAATCACATAGTAGCATGTAACAAAGAAAGTGTTAGCTCGTAGGAATAAAATCAATTAATCTTAATGGATTTTTAATAATTCCATGATAAAGTTCATATCGTTGCTCATTCCCACCCTGCCATAAGAAGCTCGCTAGGGCGAGCGTAGTATGGCCATACTGGACGCGTTGAGAACTTTTCATTGCCAGCTCTCCATACTGAGTGGCCATGGTGAGTAAATAATAAAAATATTACATTGACTCTCCCTCATCCCATCCATCTAGTATCCCCAGATAGCTAATAGTTTTGGTAATGATAATAACAGCCTCAGCGGTATCATCATCAGGATATACAGGCTCAATAGTAAATACAGAAAAAGCGGTCTCATGCAGAGTTTCCGCCGCTTTCGCTTTCAGTTTTTGGGCTCTGTCCTCCCTACCCGTATGGTCACGGCGACCAAAGGCATGGGGAGGCTTATGCCTCATAACCTACAAATCATGATTATGATTTAAAGCGAATTAAGCTCAATTTATCAGAAGATAGCGGTTTTGTGGGAAAATAACAGCAAAATTTATTGACTTGAATATACTCTATCGTACAGTACAGTACGATTCTGGTCATACAACCTGTGCATAACCTCAGATACATATTGGACTGCATGAGGCCCTAGGCCTATGGCATTCTTTCATCACATTCATTGCAGATATACGGGGATACGAGGTTTTA
>MEWR01000027.1:42595-53647 GCA_001773455.1 Candidatus Abawacabacteria bacterium RBG_16_42_10 | reverse complement strand
TACGTCAATATATTACTCAGAAGATTAAGATTATTATATCTCTCCTATAGTCAGGTTTTCTATTGAGTTAATACAGAATACAGGATAGTTAACATTAAGTTTGTATTAAAATTTAATGTTTCTCATGTTGTCTGTCTTTCTATTCATATGAACTCGGCTTATAATGAGATATATAAGAATAACTATGACAAAAGTAATTACCGGAACAATAAAGAAAGGGAAAATTATTCCTCACCAAGACCTGCCTCAAGAAACCAAGAATGGCAAAGTTAAAATATTTATTTTCACTGAATCACCTAGCAAAAAGAGCTTTTTTGGCAAGTGTAAGGGGGTTTTTGGTGATGCTCTGAAATTTCAAAAGCATATGCGCCGCGAATGGAAGTAATGAGTATGTCGGGATTATCGGCGAATTAATAGAAATTGTATGCAACAACAAAGAGACTTGATTGAAATGACAAAAATAGCCATCTTTAAGGGCAAAAAAATTAGAAAACTTCTGCTTGGTGGAGAATGGTGGTTTTCCATAGTCGATGTGATCGAGGCGCTGACAGACAGTACGCAACCAAGTAAATACTGGACAGCAATGAAGGTAAGGATACAGCGTGAGGATGGTTTTCAGTTATCTACAATTTGTAGACAACTGAAACTGGAATCATCTGATGGGAAAAAATATGAGACTGATTGTGCCAATACCGAGGGTGTTTTTCGTATTGTCCAATCAATACCTTCGCCCAAGGCTGAACCATTTAAACGCTGGTTGGCTAAAGTGGGCTATGAACGTGTGCAAGAAATAGAAAACCCTGAGTTGGCGACCAAACGTATGCGAGTACTATATAAACTCAAAGGCTACAGCGATAACTGGATTGAAAAACGCATGCGTGGCGTCGCCATTCGTGAAGAACTTACTGATGAATGGAAAAACCGCGGAGCCAAAGGTCGCCATGATTATGAAATCCTTACGACCGAAATTTCAAAAGCTACATTTGGCCTTACTCCCAGCGAATATAAGAAACTGAAGGGACTAAAACGTGAAAATTTGCGCGATCACATGGACGATTTTGAGCTTATTTTCAATATGCTTGGCGAGAAAGCAACAACTGAAATACATCGACAGGAAAATTCTAAAGGTGTGATAAAGCTGAAGCTCGATGCTAATCGAGGTGGAAAGGTGGCTGGAATTTCGCGAAAAGAACTTGAAAAAGAGCTTGGAAGATCCGTGGTATCAAAGCAGAACTTTCTAAAGAGACCTAGGGTAAAGAAATCTTTAAAAGGGCCAAAGAGAAGCAATTAGAAGCCAAAAGTTTAAGGTCACAATTTGTGACCTTTCAAACTACTCGAGTTACATGGCTTCCTTTCACATTTACTGAACAAGGAGGCGGAGATAGAAAGATTTAAAACTCCTTAAAATTTCAGGATACTTTAATGATGGTGTTTTACAGTTTGAGGGGCTTTCTATTATACTAAATCTATCATATAATAATGTGTAGAATAATACACATTACTATATGTCAAATATCTTCCAGTTTCTTATGAAAGAAAATATCGTTTCTATTACAGACCTCCAAAGGAACCCACTTAAATCCTTACATGGGGTGACCAGAATTATGCGGCATGGCAAGACTTTTGGGTTCTTTTTTGATCCCCAAGAATATGATGAGATGCGGGAAATGATTGAGATGTTAACCAGCAGATCGCTGGATCAAAGAGAAGAACTCGTAAACAGAGAAATTAAGAAAGGTAAGTACAAGACTTTAACCGAGATCGCAAAGAAACATGGAACATAGATTTATATTTTCTCAGACAATAGAAAAAGAGCTTGCTGCCTTGGATTCACAAATTCGTCATAGGATTGTTAGGAAATTGTTATTTTGGGAAGCAACAAAAATTCCTCTCTTCTTTGGGACGAGACTGATTGGAACAAAAGACCGTATCCGGTTTCGTGTAGGGGATTACCGAGTGGTTTGTGCTGTTGAGGGTTCAGTACTCAAGATATTAAAGATTGCTCATAGAAAGGAAGTCTATGAATAGATTCTCGGGATATGCTCCGGGATGCGACTTAAAAGTTCATAAGAAATAGTGCCAGCTAGTTCAGCTTGTTTATCAGCCGAGATCCCCTTACCAATCAGAGTTACGTCGCTATTTACTGTGGCTTCGGGAATGTCAGTAATGTCGATCATAGCCATATTCATGCAAATGCGACCTACGAGAGGCGCTTCTTTGTCACAAGTCACAACCTTTCCTTTGTTGCTGAGACTGCGGGGTAGACCCTCGTAATAACCAACCGGAATCGTAGCAATGCGGCTCGGAAGACGGGTGCGATAGCTCCCCCCGTAACCAACGAGACTACCCGCGGGGACATTCTGAATACACATAATTTTTGTCTGGTAGGTTAATGCAGGAAAAAGTTCTAAGTTCAAAGCCTGCCCTGAGTGGAATCGAAGGGTTCTAAATTCTAAGTTGGAAGATGAAGATGAAGGTGGAGTGGAAGATGAAGATGGAGGCTGCATAGCATGCCAGGCGTCATGTGTTTCTTGTGACGGCCAGAGGCCATACATGCTAATACCGATACGTACTAAATCAAAATGACTGTTAGGAAAAAGCAAAGTGGCGGATGAGGCGGCGATATGCTTTTCGATGTTTTTTGCTGATTCGGGAAAACTATTTATAGCTTCAGTGAACGACTGTAATTGTTCCTTGGTCTGGAGAGAAGCCGGGTTTTCGGCATCTGATAAATGTGAAAAAATTCCCTGAGTGACAATATTTGGATTGTTTTGAAGTTGAGGGAGAATGGTGCTGAGATCCTGTGGTAAAAAACCGAGACGGTTAAGTCCGGTATTTACTTTGATATGTACTTTGAGAGGGGGGAGGAGATTTGAAGGGAGAGCAAAACGTAAGTATGTTAAATCTTCCTGTTTAACAATTTCTATTTCCAGATTGTTTTTTTGTGCCTCTAATAATTCTTCATGACTAAAGAACGGACCTAGGACCAAAACACGTTTTTTGAATCCTCGTTTTCTTATTTCCAATCCCTCGGCAACATTAACGACAGCCAAGCCATCGACAAGTGGTTCGACTGCAGAGAGTATGCCAAGACCATGACCATAGGCATTGGATTTTACAACGCCAAAGAGTTTTGTCTGTGGTTTGAGTAATTTGCGAAAAGCCTGGAGATTGTGCGCTATGGCTTGGCGATCGATGGTAAGCCAGGAAGATAGCATAACTATTCTTTGAAGAGGGCATCATCAATTAAGCGCTGAATCAAACCCTTGATGCTCATGCCTTGAGACTCGAAAAGTCGCGGATACATGCTGACCGAAGTGAATCCGGGCAGAGAATTGATTTCATTGATGAAAATTTCATCATTGGTAACAAAAAAATCTACTCGGGCAAGGCCGCGCATATCGAGAATTTCAAAGGCTTTTTTGGCCATGGATTGAATGTCACTGATGGTCACTTTGTCGAGGATAGCGGGAATAATCATTTGGGTATCTTCATCTTCGTATTTGGCTTTGTAATCATAAAATTCCGCCTTGTGTGTCACTTCGCCAACGGTACTGGTTTCTACTTTTCTGGTACCGAGGACCGCACATTCGATCTCACGCATATTGGTGATACCTTGTTCGACGATGATTCGATGGCTGTGCTCCGTGGTTTGTTCCAGCGCATCTTGTAGAGCGCCATTGGTTTTTACTTTTTTGACTCCGATACTGGAGCCCATATTGGCGGGCTTCACGAATATAGGATAATGCAGGTTTGCGAGGATTTCATCACGGACAACCATGATGTCTGTTTTGATTTGTTCTTTGGTAAAAGGCAAAAATGGCACTTGGGGGAGGCGATACGTTGCAAACACTTTTTTCATGATGATCTTGTCCATGCCGAGAGCTGAACCCAGTACGCGGCTACCGACATATGGTACGCGGCTGTATTCCAAGACGCCCTGTAGGGTGCCATCTTCTCCAAATGTGCCATGAGTCATAGGGAAAAAGAGATCGACTTTTTGAAAAACATGCTGTCCATCCTCCGTAAAGATAAAGACACCGGGAAATTCAGGATTGGAGCTGATCGTGCCTTGTGCTACAGTAGTCATGTCTTTTTTGTGGCGCATAGACATGAGCACGTCAGGCCCTACATACATTTTGCCATCAGTAGCAATACCAATTTGCAAAATATCATATTTGTCATGGTCGATATTTTCTATGATAGTGACGGCTGACAGTAAAGAGACTTCATGTTCGAGAGAGGTACCACCAAAGATAATGCCAATAATCGGTTTCATAAAAGTTTTCTGTTAAGACTGACTGAGCACACGACGGCCATGAAAGGCCTGACTAAGAGTGATTTCATCTGCATATTCGACACTGGAACCTATGGGAATACCGACACCGATACGCATGACTTGGACATGTGGTAGGAAGCGCAGCAATTGCGCTATATATGATGCGGTGGATTCGCCCTCAAGACTGGGACTGATGGAAAGAATGACTTCCACACTAGCTTCTTGACTGAGGGTTTTTACGCGTTGTACCAGTTCTGTGATCTTCAGCATCTCCGGTCCTATGCCGTCCATAGGTTTTAATATGCCATGAAGCACATGGTAGACACCGTCATATTCTTTCATGCGTTCAAAGGCCATCACATCAAGGGGTTCTTCGACGACCATGATTTGTTTTTGTTGACGCTTGGTATTGCTGCAAATGCTACAGATATGGTGATCGGTGATTTGAAAACACTGTTCACAAAAACATAAATCCTTTTTGAGAAGCATGAGGGAGCGACCCAAACTCTCTACGTCTGATGCCGGTTTTTTGATCAAATGATAGACCAGGCGGGAAGCCGTTTTGGGCCCTATGCCCGGCAATTTTGCGAGGGACTCAATGGCGGCCGTTATTTGTTGTGGTAAAGCAATCATAATATTATTGACATTCTGGCTATTTTATAGTATAAAGACTCTTTTCTTTAATTTTGCTATGCGTATATCTACTTGGTTTGGAGCTCTTTCTCTTCTTGTTTCCCTTCTTGTTCCTAGTACCGTTCTGGCTCAAACTTTAGCAGAAGGTAATAATTTTACCACCCCGTATTTTAGCGGAGCTACTACTATAGCAATTAATGATGCGAATGTCCCTAGCAAATTGTATGCTAATCCTGTTTTTGGTGGTCATATTAGTCGAATCATTCCGATATTTTCACCCAATAGTCCTGCCTATTACTTGGTAATTGGGAATATTTTGTATGTTACCGGACATAGTCCCGGATACATGCATTTTCAGATCGAGGAGACACTTCCTGATGGTCGAAAAATACTTTCACAGCCTGTTTTGTTTGCTTTTTATCGTCTCCGTGTCACGACACCTGAAGCGTGTCAGGGATATGACTCTTCCAGTCATTTTGCGGCAATTTCGCCTGTGTCACCACTTCGTCTCAATATTGTCACTGAACCTGCCGGCATTGATCCGAAGTTTTATGTCGGCCTTATTGACCCCAGTCTGGGAAACGTGCAAGGACCGTATCCCAATAGTACATTTGGCCAGGAAATCAGTGTGAATTATGTAAATAACGGATCTACCACACTACAAATCTGGCAATTAAATCCTCAGAATACACCACTTGTATTGTATTCGCTCCCGCTTGATTTTTTGGCGGAGAAGGAAGTGAATTTGAATCTCTATTTTGTGCGTGATGCCAAAGGTTATGCTCCTCAGAAACTGAGTCAAAGAGCAATGACGGGGTATATGCAGGATGCTGAAAGAATACTCAATCAAGCCGGTATTCGACTCAATATCGCGCGACAAGAAGAGCTCTATATCCCCGAAAGTTTAGGTCGCACAATTGATGCTTACTCGGAAGGGATTTCTCCTGAGGAGGAAGCTGTTTTGAGTCAAGCCGTGTCCGGATCCAATGATAAATATGCAAGACATCGTGATACGAATGAGGTTCGCTATCGCAGTGGTCGAGCTATCAATATTTTCTTGGTGTGGGACTATAGTATTGATGGACAGGCCACTGTAGGCGTGAACTTTGAGACGAGTACTCTTGGCAAAGTGATTTTTGTGGGAGATCGCACATACAAACCAGGCGAGACGCTTGCACATGAAATAGGCCATGCTTTGGGGCTTGAGCATAATAATCTTGCTCAGAGCTTTCTCATGTCACCCAATGAATACGGCAACGGCACCCAATGTGCGCTAGCACGCAGTGAATGGAATACAATGAATGCGAACGCCTAGCGCTAACGCGCAAATTCTAAATTCTAAATTAAAAAAATCAACTTAGAATTTAGAACTTAGAACCGAGTTTTTACTACATTCCGGGCATTCCACTCATGGGCATATTCTTTCGCATGGCTTCACTACTTGATTTCTTGGCTTTGGTCATAGCCTTTTCAATTGTTTCAATAATGGTTTTGGCGAGTCCTTGTTCATCATAACTTGCAAATGCACCTTCTTTGATCGTCATATTTACGAGTTCCAAAGCGCCATTTACTTCGACATGAACCATCTCATCAGGTGTGTGAGCGGTGAAGACTGTCTTTTGCAGCTCTTTTTGCATAGTCTTGGCTTGTTTCTGCCATTTGTACATGTCTTTGAATTTATCAAACATAGATGTGATTAAAGCAAACTGATAGTATCTCCTTAGCTTCGCTGAAGCAATTTATTTGTCATGAACATGTAGCGTATTGTTTTCTTTTTTATTAAGCCTCATATATAATCATCCTTGTTTATCACTTCATCTATATGTCATTTTTAGCTGTATTTACACAAGAAAAAAGCGGAGGATTCTCTGTTTCGGTGCCGGCTTTACCCGGGTGTTTTTCACAAGGTAATGATATTAATGAGGCAAAAAAGAATATCAAGGAAGCTATTGAATTGTATTTGGAAGATGAAAATATCGATCCATCACATGAAAATTCTTGGTATTGATCCCGGTACGGCTACTGTGGGATATGGCCTCATCGAAGCGAAGAAACGTGAGCTTATCTTCAGAGAATGTGGTGTGATTGAAACACACAAGAAAGTGCCGATGATTGAACGTCTACGAGAAATCGGCACTGATATTGGCGCACTCATCAAAGAAATGAAGCCGGATCTCTGTGTGGTAGAGCAGCTTTTCTTTTTAAAAAATGTTACCAATGGTATCACGGTCGCTCAGGCTCGTGGAGTGATACTCTATGAAATTGCCAAGGCAAATATCCCCTGTGTCGAGTTCACTCCCTTGCAGATGAAGCAATTGATTACCGGGCATGGACGAGCCGAGAAAAAGAGAGTTGGCATGATGATCACGTCGATGCTAAAGCTCGACAAAGTACCGCGTCCCGATGATGCAGCGGATGCTTTGGGACTCGCGATATGTGGGTATTTGGCATCACGAATGAGGCGTGGGTGAAAATAATACATGTCAAATAGAATTATTTCATTTTTGTCCTGATAAGATATGGAGACATTTAATTATTTTCTATGTCTCAAAAGTCAGAGTTGGTTTTTGTGCCTATTGAGATAGTCCAGAACCAAATTCTGGTAATTCGTGGTAAAAAAGTAATGTTGGATAGAGATCTGGCAGTTTTGTATGGAGTCGAAACGAAAGTATTAAATCAAGCTGTAAAAAGAAATAGAGAACGCTTTCCTGATGATTTTATGTTCCAATTGAGTGTTATAGAAGCTAATGGATTGAGGTCACAATTTGTGACCTCAAAGAAAGGGGGATATACACGCCTTCCGTTCGCTTTTACTGAACAAGGCGTTGCAATGTTGTCTAGTGTTTTGAAGAGCAAACAAGCAATTGCCGTAAATATTCAGATCATGAGAACATTTAGCAAGTTGAGAGAGATGTTGAACTCTCATCAAGAATTGCGAAGAAAGATAGAGGATCTTGAAAAGAAATATGACGGTCAATTTAAGATAATATTTGACGTGATCAATAAATTTTTAGAGCAGGACGAACTGCCAAAAAGAACAATCGGTTTTCAGACAGATTGATTAGGGGAAGGGATAATACTCGTATTATTCGTAATACATACTTGATTCATCGAGGCCGTTTTTTCGCTCCGCAATCGTAAGCTCGAGTAATTCTTCCGGATCGGAAGAAAAGAACAGTTTGGCACTTGTTTTATAAGCTAAAGCATCGAGTACTTCTGATAGTTTACGAGTGACTCCGCTTGTTTCTTCTAGGATGCCGATGATTTTACTTTCATGGTAAGCGAGAGTGAATTCATTGAGGGTGCCGATACCACCACCGACAAAAATAACAATTTCACTGTTAAAAATGTTGAGGTGATCACGAAAATCAAAGCCCATGCCGGTATAGGTGATGAAGGTGTACGGCTCGATGGGAAGATGCCAGTGTTCTACATGGTCAGTGGCATTTTTGGCCGGAGAAATACCAAATGTTTTACCGCCTTTGCTATTCGCACCCTGAGCTGCAATATGAGGTAAACCATTTGTAGCACCATTTATCAAATAGTGGCCTTTCTCAGCTATCAATTCTCCCAGGCGAAAAGCTTTTTTCTCAGAAGTTTTGGTAATATGTCCGCTGGCTGAACCCATGACGCCGATACGGTAGGGACCCTTTTGGTCAGGCATGTGATGTATTTATTCCTATTATTATAACATACATCACATGCCTGTTGGCCATCGGCCAAAACGTAGATGCGCAAGATCTTGCGCATCTACCCAAAGGGGTCCCTATTTCAATTCGACCTGTAACACCTTCCCTGACCTCGTCATCACCATGAGCTGATCTTTCGTCAGGCTGGGTACCAATTCGATATCGAGGAGATCATTATATCCAGGGAAAATGTACTGTGCTTCATATTTACCGCTTTTGCTGAGAACCACAACACGACTATTCTTGGGGTCGAGTATATAGAGTCGTCCCGTGTCTTGATTCTTGTCTGCAAGGATCTTCGTTGGTTCACTCAGAGGATCGGTGAGACCGTCTATCTCAAAGTCTTTTTTCTCATCAGCATAGGTCTTGGTGATATTGCCGTCGCTTGTGAGGACATAGACAGCGCCGTCAATTGCCAAAGAAACAGCCTTACTAAAGTCCAATTTGGCAACATTTTTTGCTACTGCTGCTTGGAAAGTATTCTGATCTCGACCATAGCGCCAAATAGTATTGTTTCCCGGGTCGAGGAAATACATGAAGCGACGATCGACATATTCAGCGACATCCACAGCATTTTGCCAGTTGGCATTTTCACCCGGCGCTGTGATTGGTGTGAAGTTACCGCCTTTGTATTCGATGAGTTGTTTGTCTGTCGTGTATAATTCGATGATATTGTCCTTGGTGATAGGTGTAGCAAGCGCAATGCTTGATGTGGTATTACCATTCACAACAACGGTGCGACGATCAATCTTGTCGACAACCAATTTGTAGAGAGCATCACTGTCAAAAGCATACATGTCATTTCCTACACGTAGCATTCCTTTACCGTCAAAATTGCTTCGTTCTTTGCTGAGATCAAAAGCCACTTTGGGATCTTCGATACGGAACACATTGTCGATAGTTTCCAAAAGTGTTCTGATCTCTACCAATTCACCATTGATCTGAGCCACCAAAACGACATCCTTGGCACCAGGAAGAGCATCGCTTAGTTTCTTTTGATCGGCGAGCAGGAGATTTTTTGCACTTTCTTTGTCATAAATGGCACGTGTCTTGGCATCTTCGCGGTCACGACTAGCTTGCGCAACAAGAGTCTCGATGTTTTGACGATTGCCACTGTCACGCTGATACGAAATGAGCATATATATGCCAACGACGACGATTAGACCGATTCCGGCAAACATCAATAATTTACTCAACGTAAAAGGTTTTCTCACAAAAGGACGGTTGCGATCGAAGATTCTTTCTATATTCTTTTGTACATTGCCTTTGAGAATATCCCAGGTATTTGCCAATTTGCTCTTTCCCACACTCATTTTAGTTGGTATGTATTTCTCAGTTTTTGATTCTGTTATGTCTGCAGTTTTCGCTCTTCCTCCGGATGTCGCAATCTGACAAGAGACAATAGCAAGAGTGGCATGACTCAAAGCGGGGATTGATTCTCCTTCAGTGATGTGATCTGATCCTAATTTTGCTTTTAGTGCGTTGAGATCCACTATTTCACCGAGATTTTCTGTACTCAGTACGATTTTGTCGGATGCCAGGAGATTTCCACTGGCGAGAGAGAAGAAAATTTTCTGAGCTTGATGATCACTTTCAGGATTCAGTCCTTCACTGATATTGGTCAGATGTTTACCACGAAGTAGATAAATGCTGCTTTGTCCTCCAACTGAAAGATGGAGATCATTGCCGGAGAAAACTACCATTGCGACATTGAGGCTTTCGCTCCAATCAATGCCTTCAGCATCAGCTAATTTGCTTCCGTTGTCATTGATGGCTTGCAAGGTTTCCTCAAAACTTTGCTCGGGATTTCTCTCGAGATCTTGATAAAAATGTTGTCGAAATCCCTCCAAAATGATGCTTTTTATTTCTGAAGCAAGCTCTCGAACATCTTTTAATGTAAACACGAAAAAAACTGATCCATATTTGGCCTCCTCTGGATCGGTGGGGATATATGATCCGCTCACGATAACGTGATGTGGATCGCGCTTGCCGAGAAGTAATGAAGTCTGCTTGAGAGCAAACATGGGTAGTATAAGGGCAAATCGCTTCGATGGTACCAGAAAACACTGATTCGTTAAAGATTTTCATCGAATACATCAGCACATATGGTCGTTTTATGGTATAAATATAATAACTCAGTTCAGAGTTCTAAGTTCTAAATTCTAAGTTGGAACTAACCTTGAACTTAGAACTTAGAATTTAGAATTTCAATGTTTTTTCCTCAAGATTTGAAAAATTGGCTAGAAGAAAGAGGTGAACCTTCGTATCGTTACAAGCAAATATTGCAGGCATTCTTTCGTGAAGGGAAATCGTCTTTTTTGGAAATTCTTACGCTTCCAAAGCCACTTCGTGAAGATTTAACGAAAGAATTTGCATTGTTTACTGTGCAAGAAAAAATAACAGTACATTCGCAAAATAACGATTGTACCAAGGTATTGTTGGCCTTACCTG
>MEWR01000027.1:40268-42571 GCA_001773455.1 Candidatus Abawacabacteria bacterium RBG_16_42_10 | reverse complement strand
ATTTGATGATGGACGAGTGTCGGCTTGTGTCTCTAGTCAGGTAGGTTGTGCTCTCAAATGTTCTTTTTGTGCCACGGGAGATTTTGGTTTTCGACGCAATTTATCCGCTTTGGAAATTTTTGAGCAGGTATGGTGGTTGTCACGCAAATTACAGGAGAAAGGCGAGAGACTTTCAAATCTCGTCTTTATGGGCATGGGAGAGCCATTGCTCAATTACGATGCTGTTATACAAGCTACAAAAATGATCAACGATCCTGATCTCATCGGTCTTGGGATGAGGCATATTACTATTTCCACATCCGGGATAGCTCCCAAGATTTATGATTTGGCGCGAGACCTACCCCAAGTAAATTTAGCAATCAGCTTACATGCTCCGACGCAAGAACTCCGTGAGAAAATCATGCCAATCGCCAAGAAATATCATATTGATGAATTGTTTGCGGCTATCGAACATCATATCGAGGAAACACATCGTCGAGTAACGTATGAATATTTACTTATTGATGGACTCAATGATACCGCGGAGCTTGCTCATGTTTTAGGTAAAAAGATTCGTAGTCAAAATTGTCATGTCAATCTGATTCCCTGGAATCAAACGACGCACCCTACATTTAAACCTGCAATGAAGAAAAATATTTTTCGTTTTGCGCATATTCTCGAAGACTACGAAATTCCCGTCACCATACGTGTGACGATTGGAGCGGATATCAATGCTGCATGCGGACAATTAGCAAATAAGGTTTAGCTCTCATCACTAATCCTTACCCTATTCTTTATTGAGCATCTCGAAGTTCGTTGCGGATAGTGGAACCGGCAAGTATGCCATATTTAGCTGAACTGCGATTTTTTCAGCTTCTTGTTGATTGTAGGCATCGTCGATTTTGAGAATACCGCTTGAGTCTTTCTCGGTATATGTGACTCGGGCATGTGGGAGACGATCAATAAAGAAACGTAGTTCCTTGCCTTTGTACTCCTCTGAAATACGTTCTAGTTCTTTTTTGCCTTCCTCATTCATATAGACAGCGATAAGATAATTCTTATTTCTCTTACTGTTTGGATCTTTTTTCTCGACTAATGCTTTTTCAATATACTTGCTGAAATGAGCGACAGGTACCTGATCGAGGCGAGGTTTGGGGTCTTTGTAGAAACGTGTGATTTCTTGGTAACGGATGAGAGCTTGATCGCCAACTGCGGTTTTGACTGTCTTTTTCTCCAATACTTTGGCGAACCATATACTGCTTCTTCTTTCGATAACTTCTGTTATCTTGCCTGCATCAGTAGCAAGCAATGTAGGCCAATATTCCGAATCTACTTTTGCTTGGGAAGATGGACCGCGGATCCCCTTGTCGAGAAGATTTACTTTCTCATGATACTGGAGTACGAGTGTCTCGATGGCATCAGGATTTTCCTGAGCTTTCTTATGTGCTTCCAAGAGTAGCTCTTTTTGTTTGGCATTGTAGGTTTCTATCTCTTTTTTCTCTTCGGAAGTAAATTCGGTGCGTGATTCCTGAAGCATGAGGTAGAAAGGATTTGCAACAGTGGTTGCTTTGGCCTTGTCGAATCGAGTAGCGCCGATATGAGCAACTAATGTCTCTCCTTCCTGTGTTATTCCGATCTCTTCTAGATTGAACTTTTCAAGTCGACTTTGAAGAATCGGTCGGATCTGATCCAGAGAAATATTTTCCGCATCGGGCGCACGAATGGCTTGGTAGGTGACTTTGTATTGCGGTAATGTGCTTTGTTCCAATGAACATGCTGATAAGGCCAGTATTGGAGCAAGGAAGATGAGAAGTAAGCGTTTGGTCATATGATTATATAAAAATGTCGCAGGTAGGAGTTTAACTGATGGGAGAATGTAAGTCTACATAGAATTCTAAATTCTAAAGCCTGCCCTGAGCGGCAGTCGAAGGGTTCTAAATTCTAAGTTTTGATTTTGAGCATTGAAGCTCGAATTAAATACAGTCCCCAAATCAGAAATAGTATGGATAATACTTGTCCCATAGTGAGTAGTCCGAAGAGGGTTTCACCGGTGAAGCGAATATCGCGAATCATTTCAGTGAAAAAACGGCCGACACTGTAGAGTATCAAAAATATTGCAAGATTGCCTCCGGGTTTTAAACGATATCGGTCGATAACAAGAAGAATAATAAAAATGAACAAAAATAATGCTGCCTCATAGAGTTGTGTGGGATGACGATAGCCCGAAATACCAGGAAATTGCATTGCCCAGGGTAGATTGCTTAATGGACCATAGAGTTCACTATTGAAGAAATTTCCAATGCGTCCTAGGAAGAGAGCAAACG
>MEWR01000027.1:17344-40259 GCA_001773455.1 Candidatus Abawacabacteria bacterium RBG_16_42_10 | reverse complement strand
TAACTCTATCTCCCAGCGTGACGAAGTTTATTCTTAGTTTTGGATGACGATATAAGAAAAAAATTGTCGCTATAAGCACGCCGAGCACTCCACCATGAAGTGACATTCCACCTTCCCAGATGGCGAAGACTTTGAGAGGATTTTGCAGGTAAAAAGCAAGATTGTAAAAGACCGTATAACCGATCCTTCCGCCTATGATGACACCCATTGCTGCATAAAAAATATAGTCGATCAGTTCATTTTGATTGAGTGGTAAGCGTTTGTTTTTGATGTCTTGTCGCAAAAATAAAAAGCCCAAAATAAAACCAGCTAAATACATCAGTCCGTACCACCGTACTCCCCAAGGACCGACGTAAAATGCAACAGGGTCGATATATGGTAAATCAATTTGCAGGAGAGGCATGAGATGATTTTGTTGTGGGAATTAAAGCACTTACAATCCAAATATGTACGAGGAGGAAAGGATAGAGCAGACTATTCATAAATAATGAGCTGATGACCAAAGAAAGCAGTGCCGTGGCAATTGCCAATCCTTCACTGCGTATTTTATAGGGAAGTTTTTTTCGAAACCACAACTGCAATGCACTCTTAATAGTAGCTCCCCATAACCATAGATAAGTGAGTCCTCCCAGAATTCCCGTTGTTACTAAAATAGTCAGAAAAGAATTCTCAAGTCCGGCGCGATTATTGACATCAAATTCGTCTACCAAAGCGTAGAAGTCTTGTACCGGAGCGAGATTGTTATAGCCGATTCCTAAGATGGGGAAATTGGCGACTAAGCGAATTCCTTTGTCCCAGGAATAAATTCTTTTGAGTCCAGTTTCATCGACTGAGAGACCATCGGTGATGCGCTGAACGGCTCTGGGAGAATTGATAAATGCCAAGATGATAATCGTCATGCCAACTATGAGAATCTTGGGTGAACGAAGTATACCGATCATAATAAAGGCAAATAAAAAGGCCAGGTATCCTGTGCGAGAGAATGTGAGTAATAGTGCTACTGCACAAAAAAGCACAGCGAGAGCTATCAATACTTTTTGTCTCTTGGTAGTCGCAGGAAACAGACCGAAACCTAAAGCCATGATAAAGGCGAGATACGTGCCGATAAAGTTTGGATCGAAGAATGTCCCAAGCAAACGATCGATATGTGGATCCCAGCCATAATAATGAGCAAAACTCGTGAAGTCGGGTACAACGATGAGCTGTATAAATCCACCGATACTGACCAATATGCTTGTAATAAATATGAGATTTACAAGAAAATTTCTGTTTTTTTCTGAACCATCAAGAAAATCTTTGGCCATAAAGTACAGCACAGCATACGCAGCAAATCTGAGAAGGTACGAAAAGCTGAGCAGTATACTTTTCAGATCGAAACTGTGTACTTGTATCAAGGTGCTAAGACCGACGAGAAATGAAAGCAGCGCTAGACTCAAAAATATCAGCAGTGGTTTTCCTAATGGATACGTATGTTTTTCATGTCTACCGACACTGATCTTCTGCCAAATCCAGCTAATCGCAAGAAGAAAAATAATGATATCCGTACCGACAATCGCTGATCCGCCACGTACATCAGTGCTGAGCGATATACGAGCCAATTGTCCACCGACAATACTTAAAAAAAGCAAAATAAAACCCAGCTTGGGAAAGCGAATTGTGCTGACAACAAATATCACACCTCCAATAATTCCCAATACAACTCCTAAAATTAGCAAGTGATCAAAGTACATGAATGAAAAGAATACAGTACTACAATAGCACAATTAAAATAGACAGTTTTCTGACTAGAATCTACCACTGACACCTATTGTAGCCCCTCCTGCTCGTGGTGCAACGGTTGGTGTAATTGTTGTTTCTTCAACTTCATATTCACCAAATGCGATAATTCCTGCACCTGTAAGTGCTGCAGCCGCTCCTACCCAGAAGAGACCATTGGATACGCCAGTGATGACTTGATCTTCATTTGCTGATGTTGGAGAAGTAGCAAAGTACGTAACAAGTGATGCTCCCATGAGAGCTACACCGCCACCGGCAACACTAAGGCCAAGAGGCCAAGGGCGCTCGGTATGGGCTGAAGGAGAAGATGGAGATGAAGATGAAGATGAGGGTAAGGGTGAAGATGGAGATGAAGGAGGAAGAGCTGGAGCTGGATCAGGTTCAGGAATGGGAGGAATGGGATCAATAGGGGCTGAGGTTACCGTCGATGCCTGAAGCTCAGTATATCGAGTCTCGATACGCTGTAAGGTACTCTCAATGAATGTTAATGCAGCACGGGTATCTTCTAAATCCTGTCTTGCACTTGTAGTTCCCGATGCCAATAAACGATCATACGCGTCCCTTATCGCAAAAAGTCGAGTTTGAGCATCTAAGAGAGAGTTGCGGACAGGTTGTATCTGGGCGACAGTTGTAAAACCTAGAACCTCTTCAAGTCTTCGTCGATTTCTTTCATTGACAGGTCGAGCGATACTGGCGCGAATTCTTGAATTTACAAATTCAAAACCCGCTAAGCGTAGTTCAACTAAACAAATATTCCAACTCATAATAATATCAGGAGGTATCCCAGCCTCTCTTCCTATTTCTTCCAATCGTAAAAACATTCTCAGTGCATTTTCAAAATCTTCCCGATCATAAGCAGCAGTACCTTCTTCATGTAGCCGACGCATTTCTGCTCTTTGTTCGTCTGTTAATGTTGGTGTGGCATCCTGAGCAATAGCAATGGATGTCTGATCCGCTACCTCTTCGTACACTGTATGTCCCAGAAACAGTGTTCCTCCCAATACTCCCACGCGAATCATTTGCTTCCCTGATTGGAAAACTTTTGCGATGAAACCGCGGGTGAAGTGATCTGGAGGCATCATGGCATGCTGGCGCTGCTTTTCTAGGTGCAGAGTCCTTTCATCTTTGTGTTGCTTGGAAGTGTTTTCTGGTGAGGGATTTGTCATAAGTGTTTTTAAAAAGAAGGCACAGACTGACCATAAGGAGATCAATGTACCCTGATCGTATTCTTCCTGCAACCACCCAACTATTGTTATATTTAACCCCTCTTGTTCTCTTGGTGTAGAAATATTTCCCAAGCAAGGGGGCGACTCATACTACTGAGCTTTTCTAAATAGATATCATCATTAAACTGATCATCCTCGGTGCGAAGCCATGCTATGTGTCTTTCTAATGCAGGTAGTGGGAGCAACTTAACGGTTTGCCAATACTCTCGTTTGTTGAGTAACTCAGGTTGATTATTGGAATAGACGCCTTGATTAAGCAGTAGCGGACTATTGTCTTGATGCCATGTATATGCTTTTGCAAGCAATCTGAGGCTGTTTTTTAAGTGAGGGAAGTCTTGTTTCAATTGTTCATCGGTGCTTTGTTCACTTCCGAATGCCTGTCCCACCTTGCCTTCCTCTATAAGCACGGAATGAATAGTGTGAACAATGCCGAATTTGTTGCCATCTTCTGTACTGACAATCATTCCCACGACACAATCAGATCCTGAGCCATAAAATTCAATGGTGATTTCCGGTTCTTGAATGGCAATGACTTCACCGATACGCTTCATACCAGTCCGACTTTACGACGTACTTCGTGCATCGTTTCTTGAGCAATTTTTCGAGCCTTTTTAGCACCATCTGCCACGACACTTTCAAGTTCTTTTTGACTTACTGTCTCATAACGGTTTCTCATTGGTGCGAAATACTCCAGAGTCTCAGCGAGTAGTATCTTTTTGGCATCGCCGTACCCCATGCCACCCTTACGGAACTTTTCTTCGACCGTTTTTATTACATCCGGTTTACCAACTAAACGGAGTAATTGAACAATGATGCTTTGTTCGGGATCTTTGGCTTCATCGACACCCAAAGAATCTGTCTTGATACTCATGATCTTTTTACCCATTTCTTTTTCGTCTTCAAATGCACCTACAAAGTTGTTGTATGATTTACTCATTTTGTCACCATCGATACCAGGAACTGTTGCTGTTTCTTTCATGATGAGAGGTTCGGGCAGGACAAAAGTTTCACCGAAATGATGATTGAATTTTTCGGCCAAATCACGCGCGATCTCGACATGTTGTTTCTGATCTTTGCCTACGGGCACATGAATGCTTTGATAGATGAGAATGTCTGCCGCCATCAGGACCGGATAATCAAATAAACCGACATTCGCTTCTTTGCCTTTGGCCATAGCATCTTTATATGCATGAGCACGCTCTAGTAATCCCATAGGGGCTAAGCAGTTCAAAATCCAGGCAAGCTCTGTCACTTCAGGAACGTCTGACTGTAGGAAAATTGTAGATTCTTTGGGATCTAGACCGTAAGCTATGTATTCTCTTAACATTGCCCAAGTATTGTCCTCCAGTTCTTTTTTGCTTTTTACTGTGGTGAGAGCATGGTAATTAGCGAGAAAATAAAGATTTTCATTCTCCGGTTTTTGGAGGTCAACAAATTGTTTGATGGCGCCAAAATAATTACCAATATGCGTCGAGCTTGCTGTGGGTTTTATACCGGAGAGGATGACTTTCATAATCTTACTTACGCTTTATTCTTGCTCTTTGTCGGTACTTTTTCAATAGTGATCGCCATGTCGTCGATAGTAATCATCGGGATAGCGGGTTTTATTTCCTCTTTTTCTTTTTTGAGAGCTTCTTTGATCTTTTTGCTGATTTCATCGATGAGGCGTGGGTTCTGTTTCAAAAACAGGCGAGCATTCTCTTTGCCTTGGCCGATTTTGAGTTCGCCATAGCTATAGAAATTGCCGGACTTCTCAATGATATTGTATTTGATACCGATCTCAATGATGTCACCGGCTTTGGAAATGCCTTCATTGTAAAGAATGTCGAATTCGGCAGTTCGGAATGGTGCGGCCACTTTATTCTTAACGATTTTGACTCTGGTGTGATTACCAATTATCTCTCGATTGTCGCCGGTGCCGATCTCAATCTTTTCCGCTTTACGTACATCGATGCGCACTGAGGCATAAAATTTTAATGCATTTCCACCGGTCGTTGTTTCGGGATTACCGAACATTACGCCAATCTTTTGACGTAATTGATTGATAAAAATTATCGTGGTTCCTGATTTGCTGACTATACCTGTAAGTTTTCGCAGTGCTTGGCTCATCAGTCTTGCTTGGAGTCCCATATGACTTTCACCCATTTCTCCTTCGATTTCTGATTTTGGTACTAAGGCAGCAACCGAATCGATAACAATAACATCAATAGCTCCCGAGCGTACGAGTGTCTCGGTAATATCGAGGGCTTGCTCACCATTGTCAGGTTGAGAAATGAGGAGGTTTTCCGTGTCGACACCAAGTTTTTTGGCATATTCCGGATCAAATGCATGCTCGGCATCGATGAATGCGGCCATGCCTGAACCTTTCTGACATTCAGCGATCACATGAAGACTGAGTGTTGTTTTCCCTGATGATTCGGGACCAAAGATTTCGATAATGCGACCTTTTGGCATACCTCCACCCATGGCGATATCGAGAGAAAGACAGCCTGTAGATATCATTTCCACATTGACTCTATTGACGTCAGACATAGTCATGATGGAGCCTTTGCCAAATTGTTTTTCAATTTGACTCATTGCCAATTCGATCGCACGCTTTTTTTCTTTGCTTTGATTACTCTGAGAATTTTTTTCGGTATTGGACATAAAATGAGGGGTTAAAAATGTAAAACTTGTCCTGAGCTTGTCGAAGGATGTAAAATTTAAAATTGAGTTTTTTTAATATTTTTTAACTTTTAACTTTGAATTTTAAATTTGTCTGGAGTGTAGGTGAGTTTTTATTCACCGTCAAGAAGATGAGAGTTTTTTTACTTCCTGTGCACGGTCTCGATCGCATATGAGTAAGCCATTCGGGCTGTTGACGATGACGATATTTTCTACTCCGATTACTTTCATGGGAACGGATGTGTCGTTTCGAATATAACTATTTTTCACATCCAAAGTAGCAATGTTGTCACTCATATGTTCACCCAATGCACGAAAATCACCGACATCACTCCATTCCAAGTTGTGATCCGGGATAACAGCAATATCTTCGAGTTTTTCTGAGATACCATAATCGAGAGAGGTAGCAGGCAGTGTTGAGTAAATTTCTTCGAAGCGATGGAGATTGTCTGAAAGTGGCTGATAGATGTTTGGTAAAAAACTCTGAAACCAGGTAAGCATCTGTCCCAAAGTCCACATATATATTCCGCTATTCCATAAATACTCTTTGCTAGAGACATATTTCTCTGCTTGTTCTTTGTTTGGCTTTTCTACAAATCGGTGAATTGAGTTTACAGAAAAGTCATTTTCTTGATGGAGCACCGTTGCAGCTTTGTGAATGTAGCCAAAACCCGTCTCGGGATAGGTCGGAGTAATGCCAATTGTCACCAGAAAGTCGAGGTTTTTTTGTAGAAAACTTTCACCAATGGTAACAAGCGCACGAAATTCTTCTTCATTTGTAATCAGGTGGTCGGTCGGGAGCATAACAACTACCTCATCCAGTGGGACTTCCTGCTTCGCCATCAATAATTGATTGAGACAAATTGCAGCGGCATTGTCTCTTTTGGCAGGCTCTAAAATAATATTTTTTGTAGGGATTTCAGGTAATTCCTGCTTCAATAGCGCATCGTGTTTTGTATTGCCACTGACCCATATTTGTTCCGATGTCGTGAGTGGCAGAATTCGCTCAAATGTCGTCCGTAGTAAACTTCTCTTGTCGAAGATTGCTTGAAATTGTTTTGGCTTTTCTTCCGTGCTGAGCGGCCAAAGCCTGGTACCACCGCCGCCGGACATAAGGAGAATTTGCATACAGTTTATTTACGTTTTGCACTATAGATGATTTGGGATTGTAAGGCGACTAACGAATAATAAAAGTTTAAAGTTCTAAGTTCTAAATTCTAAGTTGAAGCTCAATTCCTAACTTAGAACCCTTCGACTGCCGCTCAGGGCAGGCTTTAGAATTTGCTTGCGCAAGCAAGCGTTCTAGTTCTTGTAAGGTTTGTTCTTTGTAGTGTTGTCGCCGATCGAGGTTATGGAATTTGAACATGGTGTCTGAGACAACTATAGAAGCCTCGGGGCCTAATTGTTTTTGTTTCATTCGGTGACGCCATTGCATGAGAGGGCGGACGAGAGAATTAAGGAAATGAGATGAAGATGGAGGCGAAGACGTTGGGGTTGTAGGCGGCACAATTAATTGTGCCGGTACAGGGGGCGACGTAAAATCTTGCATCGAGAATGAAGGAAAAATGTCTTTGAGCCATGGATTTTGTTCGTGCCACGATGACAGCGATCTGTTTAATAGTGATTGAACCGAAGAGATCCAGAAATGGAGGTAGAGATCATCATCAATGGCAATCTTGCTCATGTCCATGGCATTTTCGGTGATGAAGAAACTTAGGCAAAATTGTTCTTCGATGTTTCCGGGTTTTCTTCGAATGCCCGCGAGTTCCAGTGCTGCCGTAAGCTTGAGGCGAGTCCACCACATTGTGTCAGGCTTGGTAATGACAAGGAGATCAATATCACTGGTTTCCTTCAATGAACCAAGCGCATAGGAATTTACCAGAAAGATATCAGTAATCTCAGGTATTGATGCCGCAATCTTTTTGAGTTGAGTGATTTTTTCTTGAAACTTTTCTTTCAATTGTGCGTGTTTCTTTTTTTGTTCATCATTGCGTTTTCTTTCTTCTTGGAATTTCTGATTGTAAAGAGACACCAACTCTTGCCATTCTTGATCAGTAAGAGTTGTTTTATAGGTTAACTTTCGAACGTTTTCCATATCATATGAGCCATTGATTGCCCGAAAGAATGCTATCGGTGTGAATGCTGCTATCAACTTATTTCTATGTAATTCCATTGAGAATTTAGAACTTACCCCGAAGGGGCCCCTTTGGGGGAATTTAGAATTGGAGTTATCTCCAAGCCAATCGATACCCGAAACCACGAACTGTCTGCAAATACTTTTCTTGATCAGGTACGTATTTCCCTAGTTTTTTGCGAAGAAAGTTTATGTACACATCCACTTTATTCGTGAGTGGGTCAACATGCATATCCCAAATTCTTTCTAATATTTCTTGTCGTGAAAAGACTTTCTCAGGAGCCTGTATCAATACCTCAAGCAATTGATATTCTTTGGCGGAGAGATGAAGCGAGTAACCCTGAAGCGTAACTGCTTTGCTTAAGGTGTCGATTTTGAGACTTTGAAAAACAAGAGCGTGATCAGCAATGATCTTGGATTTTCGACGTACCAAAGCTTGTATACGTGCTAATAATTCTGAAAATGCCGAATCTTTTCCGATCATGTCGTCAGCACCTGCTTCGAGGAGAACCACTTTGCTATAGGAGTCTTTCAAAACAGAGTAAACCAAGATGGGAATAGTCCTGTTGCTTATGCGAATCTTTCGGCATATTTCCGCGCCTGTGTGCTCACCAATAATAAGATCCAGGATAATGCAATCATAATGGTTGATCTTGAATACGTACAAGGCCTGATCCGCGGTAGTTGCGATATCAACGCTGTGGCAAGCGCGCTTGAGCTCTTCTATTACAGTGATAGCGGTTTTTGCATCATCTTCGACCAAGAGAATCTTCATAAGAGATCAAAAAATATCTCTTACTGTACTATAACAGATTGAACATTAAAATAAGATTAAATGTCAGACTTGATCTTTTTTCGGGGCTTTTTTACTGCGAAGGCTAATTTCTGTTTGCCGATATCTATCGTGAAATTGATCGTATCATGATGCTTGACCTGTTCGTTCAGTAATCCATCGGATAGTGGGTCTTCAACATATTCTTGTATGGCTCTGCGCATCGGTCGAGCTCCAAATTCTTTACTGTAGCCCTTTTCTACGAGGAAATCTTCCGCTTTGGAATTGAATTTGAGCATAAGATGATGATCATGAAGACGATTTTGGAGTTTTTGTAATTCCAATTTCACAATTGCGGAAATATTTACTTTGGTGAGAGGGTGGAAGACGACGGTTTGATCGATGCGATTGAGGAATTCTGGAACAAAGTGTGTTTTTAATTCTTCAAGTACCGTGCTTTTGATTTTCTCATAATTTTTGGCTTCTTCATTTGCTTCATCATCAGTGCTGAAACCGATACGAGCTGCTTCTTTGGTCAGTTTCTGTGCGCCAATATTTGAAGTCATGATGATGATAGTATTTCGAAAATCCACTTTACGACCGCGTCCATCGGTGAGACGCCCTTCTTCTAAGATTTGCAACATGAGATGAAAAACATCAGGATGAGCCTTTTCTATTTCATCAAAAAGCACAACGGCATAGGGGCGGCGACGAACGGCTTCGGTAAGTTGTCCACCTTCTTCATAGCCGACATAGCCGGGAGTGGAACCGACAAGACGAGAGACATTGTGGCGCTCCATAAATTCACTCATATCGACGGTGATAACCGCTTCTTCGGTGCTGAATACTTCGCGAGCCAAGGCCTTTACCAATTCGGTTTTACCGACGCCGGTGGGCCCTAGAAAAATAAATGAACCGATAGGACGATTGTGACTGGCAAGTCCCACTCGAGAACGGCGGATGGCACGAGCAATGGCAGAAATCGCTTCTCCTTGTCCGATGACCTGACCTTCCAAAGCCTTTTCCAGGTTTTGTAAGCGTTCGCTTTCACTCTTGAGTAATCGAGTTACCGGAATACCGGTCATAAGACCGATGACGCGAGCGATGTCCTCGGCGGTTACTTTTTCTTTCTGTGGTTTCTTGGGAGCTGCAGCCAATCTTTCTTTGCTCATCTCAGCATTGATCGTCACTTCTTTCTCACGCAAGCTTGCTGCTTTTTCATAATCTTGTGCAGCTACGGCTTGTTCTTTCTGAGCCATAATAGTGCCCAATTTCTTTTGAAGCTTTTTCAAATTGTCTGTCGTGCGGTGGGAGCGGACACCTTTTTGAGAGGCTGCCTCATCAATGAGATCAATCGCTTTGTCCGGTAAAAAACGGTCGCCAATATACCGTTTGGACATATGTACTGCAGCATAAATTGATTCGTCGGTGATCTCCAATTGATGATGTTCTTCGAAAGCCTTCTTAAGTCCATGTAAAATTTGTACCGTATCATCAGCACTTGGTTCATCGATCATGACTGATTGAAAACGTCTTTCCAGAGCTGCGTCATTTTCAATGTATTTACGGTATTCATCGAGAGTCGTAGCGGCTACAACTTGTATTTCTCCACGGGAAAGTGATGGTTTTAATATATTAGCTGCGTCCATGCTTCCTTCAGACCCACCTGCGCCGATGATTGTATGAAATTCATCGATAAAGAGGAGTATATTTCCCGCTTCACGGGCTTCATTGATTATCGCTTTTATTCGTTCTTCAAATTCACCGCGGTATTTGGTACCGGCAACAACAGCAGCCATATCCAGTGTGAGGATTCTTTTTCCAAGTAAGGTGTCAGGAACATCTTCTGTGACAATTTTTTGTGCCAAGCCCTCGGCTATAGCAGTTTTTCCCACACCGGGTTCGCCTATCAAGATAGGGTTATTTTTGGTGCGACGATTTAAGATGCTGACAACGCGAGAAATTTCTTTGTCACGACCGATAATGGGATCAAGTTTCTTGCCACTTCGCGCCATAGCGGTGAGATCAATGGTGAAATAATTCAGTGCTGGCGTATCTTTGTTTTCATTTTTACGGCTACGATCAACAACAGCTGCGCGACTGCCTCGTTGAGCTTGTGGAGTATTGTTGTTGGGACCTTGCATCTGCGTAAAGAGATTGCCCAAGAAATTGCCGAAGAAAGCATCAAATGGATCATTGCGCTCGCCGGTCGGTTCGTCCACATTCTTTTGTTCACGGAAAAGACGCTCTATGTGTTCACGAATCTTTGTCGGTGGTACTTGTAAGCTCTCTAGGACAGAGGCTGCTGCAGTTTGCTTTTGGCTAACAAGAGCAAGAAGCAAATGTTCGGTGCCGACTGTACTGTGGCCGTATTTGAATGCTAGAGCGGTGGCATTTTCAATAATTTGTTTTGCAAGTTCTGATAAACCATTTTTCAGTACATCCTGATCGGGAACTTGATGACCGGTGCGCGTATTTAAGATATTTGTGACATTTTCTTTGGTAATACCCATTCCATTCAAAATCGTGCTGCCAAGTGCATTCTTTTGATCGAGAATACCAAGTAAAATATGCTCTGTTCCAATAAAAGGCAGCTTCATCAATGCTGCGGCCTTTTGCGCATAGATCAATGCTTGCTTTGCTTCCGGTGTAAACTTGTTGAATTGATCACTCATAGAGGGAATTAAAAATGTAAAATTTAAAATGTAAAATTAGGATTGGAATTGGCACTCAAGTTATTATACTGCTAAAGGAGGGAAAAGCAATCATGCGGGATCATTTATTGTTGCGGTGACTGAGACGGAATACCAAATAAGTTTTCGAAATCTAAAGTCTGGTCTGTTTTGGGTGTTGCAATAGGGACATGTTCATTGATGTTGTGCAAAGAAATATCCAATGCAACAGTGATTTGTTGATTGGTATTTTTGTTTCCCAGTATCGTCAATTCTCCCTGAAGTTTGCGAACAAAACCACTATCCTTGCCGATAAAGATGTCTCCTTGAAACGTTGCATTGTCCACGATATTTTCCCAATCGGTTAATTGGTTCAGTGGAATATTTTGTGAATTATTTTCCTGTAATTTTCTGAGTAATGTTTTGCTGCCATCTTTGTCCAAAGTAATAAGAAGATGATGTGCTTGTTCCTCGCTCGTCTGGACCAGGCTTGCATCAAGAATGTGGAAATAGGAACTATTCCTTAACAGTTCTTGATTTGTGCCTTTCTTGTCTTCTATGATTGATGAAACAAAATCAAAGGGAAAAGAGTTTTCAGCAGGCACTTTGTACCATTGTCCCATGATGCTTTGCAGAGATTTGTTGATTGGCTCACTTTCTTCACCTGTGAGATTGATAGTGTTTAAACGTAGCATTTGTTGGTTGCTGTCGGCAGCCAAAGATAACTTTGCAAATCCATGTGTAGGAGTACTGGGATCGTTGGGATTTCTGAGGTCAAAATTTAACGTGGTTTCTAGTAAACTTTTTTTGTCATCGCCATTCCAATTTCCCTTCATGTTGGCCGTAAAGCGGTCGAAAACTTCAGGTGTACTTTGAAAGGTAATATCAAAGGTAGTGTCCAAAGAACCGCTTTTGATTTCCATGGTTTTTGTGATTGCATCAGAAAGAATTTGATAAAAATTCACCTCGGGAGTCGGGCTGGGCTTGGGAGACTCAACGGGCTGAAAGAAAGAACAGCCCGTGATAAGGACGGCGATACCAATGATACCCAAAGAGCGTTTCATATCTTAAGATGTAGGCATTGTTTTTTTGAAACCTTTTCCTTTCCATTCCGGACGAGGAATAAACTCAGGAAATATTGGTTTGGTGCTGGAGGCTTTTGCAGCATCGATGATGCGGAGCAGTTTGGTGAGATAGTGGTGAATGTCGCGGGGATTGGGAATATATTTCACGATAAAGGTGCCTCCACCAATCACTTGCAATTTGCCGTAATTGAATAAACCATGAAAGAAATTTTCATAACTAAATGACGTATCTTTGATGCCGTCGAGACGAAGTTCTCTCGTATAACTGTAGAAAAACCCCTTTGGCACTATTTTTACCAAACGAGAATCGGTGATGATACAGAGAGAGCGATACCACAGTGACCAAGCCGCCATAATCGTCGTAATCAAAGCCAAGAATATAAATGAATAGAATATGTTAATGAGCGCGCCATCTGATGGAAAGTTAAAAGCTCTCGTAAGAACATAACCGATTATCGCCACAACAAATGTAAGGGAAAGATACATGAACAATTGCTGGCCAATACGACTTATCAAGCGAATGGGGTGACGATGAGCACGAAAAAGAATTATTTCATCTTTTCCTTGACCGGCAAAACGACAAAAATCGTAACGCATAATTATGAGATGCTAGCGAGATATGAAGCAAAGTTGATCACCGCACTTAAGAGCCCTACTGCCCATAGACCGCTTAAAACAAGTATAGATGGAACTGCATAGGGGCCGAGGCTTCTTTGCTTATAGAGTTGTACTGCCGAAAGAGCGTGTACAGCAAGGAGTACAACGATACAAAGGATGAACACAAAAGTGAGAATATTCATACGAAGTATTTGCGCGCGGCTAGTGTATCAAAGTTTGAATAATGTCGATAGACATACGGGAGTGTGTTACAATGAAGAGAATCCATGTTTTTATGCAACAAAAAACACAGAAACACTTTGTCATCGGGTTGGGCAGTGCCACGCTTGATCATTTGCAGGTCATTGATGCTTTTCCTGCACCAAATACAAAAAACTCCGCTTCCAAAGTAGATGTCCAAGGTGGAGGGTCAGGGATGACGGCTTTGGTGACTCTGTCTCGTTTGCGAGTGAAGACAGGAGCCATTAGTTGTGTGGGCGATGATTTTATTGGCAAGGAAATTGTTCGTGATCTGAAAAGTCATGGCGTCGATACGAGGGGAGTGCAAATCAAAAAAGGAGGAACTTCACCACTGTCTTCAGTGATTGTTTCCGAGCATGAACATCGTACAATAATTAGTAATTACCAATTGGAAAGTGCGATGAAACCAGCAACCTTGCCAAAATCTTGGTTTCAAAAAGCTCATATTTTGCACCTTGATGGTCATTTTACTGAGGCTGCTTTGGCTGCGTGTAGACTTGCTAAGGAACATGGCGTGCTCATTTCGCTGGATGCGAGTCATTATTATCCAGGCATTAAAAAAATCTTACCTCTGGTAGATATATTGATCACTTCAGAACATTTTCCTCAAAATTTGGGAATACGTGGCAGTGCAGAAAAAGCTGTTTGCATTATGCATGATCGTTTTCAACCTTTAGTAACAATGGTAACGGTGGGTAAACGTGGCGTGTATTATTATGATGGTAAAAAAGTCAAACGTATGCCGATATTCAATGTCCCTGTCGTGGATACCACGGGTGCCGGCGATGTTTTTCACGGTGCCTTTCTTTATGGATTTTTGCAAAAATGGCCACTAGAACGATCAATTCGCTTTGCTGTGGCAGCATCTTCGATCAAGGTAGGAAGTTTAGGACCGAGGAGGGGAATACCGACTTTAGAAGAAGTTCGGCGATTTTTGGAGAAAAGGAAATCAGTTCAGAGTTCAGAGCGCTGAGCTCTGAGTTAAAAAACTCTGTACTCTGAACTCAGAACTCTGCACTTGAGTTTTCAATCGTTGCAGAGCCCAAACATTCATCGCTTTGATAGAAAACAATGCTTTGGCCGGGAGTGATGGCTCTTTGTGGTTTGGCAAATTCAATATGGCCGTCGGCGAAGATGGTGCAGTCTTGATCAAGCTGGCGGTAGCGGATTTTGGCGGAACATTTACATGGAAAATTTGGTTGCTCAACAATCCAGTGAAAGTGAGAGGCATGAAGTTCGTCATGAAATAATGCAGGATTGTCTTCGCCTTCAGCGACGGTGACCGTGTTGTCCGTTACGTCAGTTCGAACGACGAACCAGGGTTTGCTTTCGGGTGTTTTTTTATCGATACGAAAGCCGTGACGTTGACCAATTGTATACGCATAAGCACCGGTATGCGAGCCGATGATGGTACCTGTTGTGTTGATGACGTCTCCCGGTTTTGTTGCTAAACGGACATGAAGAAAATCTTGGAGTTGGACTTTTCCGATGAAACAAATACCTTGGCTGTCTTTCTTGTCAGCAGTAGGGAGATTGAATTTCTGTGCTAGTTTGCGAACTTCAGTTTTGGTTAATTCTCCGAGAGGAAATAGTGTTTTAGATAGCTGTCCTTGTGTCAGCTGACAGAGAAAATAGCTTTGATCTTTACTGTTATCTTTGCCTTTGAGTAAGTGAAAACGGCCGTCTTTTAATTTGCTAACGCGGGCATAATGACCGGTAGCGATTTTTTCGGCACCGAGATTTTCAGCATACTTTAGCAGTGCATCGAACTTAATGAGTTTATTGCAGAGTATGTCGGGATTGGGGGTTCGACCGGCGGCATATTCGCGGTAGAAATATTCAAGTACCTGGTCGCGATATTCTTTTTCAAAGTCGACCGTTTTTAACGGCATATGTAAGTGTGCAGCGACTGCCAGAGCATCACGACGATCATTGATCCAGGTGCAATTTCCCATGTCTTCTTCTGCTTGCTCTGACCAGTTTTTCATGAATATACCGAAAATGTCAGTCGATTTCTCCTGATGCAATAATGCGGCAGTAACCGATGAATCGACGCCTCCGGACATGGCTACAGCGATTTTCATGCAAATATATTAGAAAATGATCTTAAGGGTAAGACAATACGATTTACGATACCGGAATGCAAAGTCTGATATAATGATATGATTTGCTGATAAACAACGCAACTTCTATAGTTGCTCAGAAAAAGCAATGCCCTCAAAAATTAAATCTAAATATTTAACAAAAATTAACCAACATGTTTATGTCACTTTCTACTTCTCGAGTACGCAATCATACTATCATGCGCAAGGTTATTTCAGTACTTGCCTTGGCAACTGTGCTGATGAGTACCATGGTTATGGCTACTCGTGTTTCCGCAGCCACTGAAGATACCAGTGCTGTCAAAGCTACACTGATGCTGTCACCAGACTCAGGAAACTTTGCCGTCGGTGAAACCTTTAGCGTACAAGTACTCCTTGATACCAAGGGCGTAGAAGTGAGTCAGGTTGATTTCAAACTCAAATACGAACCTGACGCTTTGGAAGTGCAAGATAGCGACCGAGATCGTGCCGGTATACAGATCAAAGATGGTGATTTGTTTGAAGTGCTCCTTTCTACAACACCTGTGGATACGCGTGGTGGTACCATTGAATATTCCAAGATCGCATTGAGTGAAGGTAAATATTACAAGACTTCCGGTGAACCGGGAAAAGTAGCAACGATTGATTTCAAAGCACTCAAGGCTGCACCTGTGACTCTTCGTTTTGAGACGTCCGATACACCACCCGTACCTACCAAAGTTTACCGAGCTATCGATGAAGAACAAATTTTGGGTGAAGTAACCAATGCTGATTTTACTGTAAGCGGAACAGTAGCCGTTACTGCGCAGCAAACCCCTACAGCTACTCCTACAACAAGTACCAATGGTCGTTCATCTATTTCAATGGTGATCGATAAAGTAAATCTCAAAGCAGATGGCAAAGACAAGGCAAATGTTCGTGTCAGTGTCAAAGATGCAAGTGGCAATCCTGCAGCTCAAGCTAAAGTAATATTTGGAATTACAGGAAATGCTATTTTGGATCCTTTGATGGCTACTACTGATACAAGCGGTCAAGTAAGCGCTATGCTCACAGCCGGCACACAAGCGGGAAGTATCAGTATCTCTGCGCATTTGGAATCTGATCCTACTGTTTCTACAACAACACAAATTGTTTCTTCTGCTGCAACTGCTACTCCGTCTCCAACAGTAGCACCTACAACTCGACCAACAGCTACACCAATAACGACTCCTCAACCTGTCACTTCACCAGAAGATTTGGATGAAGTCGGTCCATTGAGTGTAATCCCAGCAATGCTTCTCAGTTTGCTGGCGGCATATTTACTTACATTTAGAGTAAGCTTTGCTCGAAGGAGAAAATAATAACAAACTTCTAAGTTCAAAATTCTAAATTCTAAGTTGATATTCTTAACTTTGAAATGAGAACACTTCGATGCACTCAGTGCAGGCCGAGAACTAAGGGCTGGGTTTTAAATCCAACCCTTTTTATTGTACAGTGTGAGCAAATGAGTCGACTATGAAAAATATTTGGTTGGTCCTCGGTATCGTTCTCCTTTTGGGTGCTGGCGGCTATATGGGATATAGTTATTTCTTCCCTGAAAACACCACTTCTATTCCAGATAATTCAGGGATTGCCGAGACACCTGCGCTTGATGAATTGCCTGAATTGACGCCGCAAACTACCGCAACTGGGGCAGCGGTATCAACACCGAAACCTACTCAAGAAAAAGTCATTATTGCTACCGAAAACACTACTCCCGGAAATGATACCGCTGATAATTTTATCCGTCAGGGAAAAGATTTTCTAGCTGCTGGGAAATTTATCGAGGCCCGAGAAGCATTTGCAAAGGCGAATCAAAGTGATCCTATTACTGTCTACTATTTGGGACTTATGGGGAGCTATTTTGGTGAACGGCAGGCTTCGGAAAATTATTTAAAATCACTTGGAACATTGCCAAATAGTGATGTGAAATTAACTCAAAATGCTCAGAAAGTGCTCGATGCATATACAGTGTTTGATACGTATCAAGATGGTCGTCAAGAATTCTTGGCGGCATTAGTCGCTAAGCAATTTCTCGTCATCGGTGAAATCGATTTGGCTATAGGCAAGATGGAATATGTGCTGAGCAAAGTGCCGAATTACATTGATGTGTCTACATTGTTGGGTTCTGCCTACCTTATCAAGGGAAATTACGAGAAGGCAATTTCAATTTTTACAAAATCTCTGCCCAATGATCGTCCGGAAGTATATTACTGGCTTGGTATCGCGCATTTCTATCAACAGAATTACAATAAAGCAATCGGTTCTTTCCAGTTGGCCTTGAACAAGGGATACAAGCCTCAGTTTAAGCCGCATGAAAAAATGGCAGATAGTTATGTCGCTCTCGCGAATTTTGAACAAGCTGTTGTTGAATATGAGGCGGCTATCAATACTACCGACGGCAGTAAATATATTGATCTTTATATTCGACCGGTATGGGTACTTATTGATAAATTGCGTGATCCCAATCGTGCGCTTGCTATGGCAAACCAAGCCGTGCTCAAACATCCTGATTCAGCCATGGCGTACAATTTGCTCGGTTGGTCATATGTAGTTCTCGGTAATTATGAACAGGGTAAAATAGCGCTCGATAGGGCATTGTCCCTGGATGCTACTCTTGCAGCAGTGCACCTGAATATGGGCAATTATTATCGTGCCCAGAATAACTTGGTACAAGCCAAAAGCTCTTATGAACAGGCGATTTTATATGACAAGAGTGGTTCTATCGCTCGTGCTGCACGAAATTTGCTCAAGAGTATCGAGGGGGAGGTTCAGATCCAAGGAGCAGCACAAAGTGGCAGTGTCGTTTCCGGTAATATCTGATGACCCATATCAAAGCAAAAAAACAGTTTGGCCAGCATTTCCTTCATGATCAGAAGGTGTTGCAAGCGATCTTGGAGGCGGGTGAAATTACTCAAAATGAAACAATAGTTGAGATTGGTGCCGGTAAAGGTGTGCTTACGAAAGAGTTAGTCCGGTTAGCGAAGAAAGTTATTGCCTATGAGATAGATCGTGAGTGTTTCCCTCTACTTGAGGACCTCCAGCACCAATATCCCAATCTAGAAATTGTTAAAAGATCGATTCTCGACGCTGAACCACCACAAGAAAAATACAAAGTGATAGCCAATATCCCTTATTATTTGACTGGAACGATTTTGCGACTTTTCTTGCATGTTTTTTCTCATAAACCTGAAAGATTAGTCTTATTGGTACAAAAAGAAGTTGCCGATAAAATTGTAAGCAAAGATAATTCTCTCCTATCACTCGCTGTACAAGTCTATGGTACCGCAAAAATCATCCGTGATGTTTCCCGGGGCGCTTTCACACCTCCTCCAAAAGTAACATCCGCTATTATTCAAATTATTGCTCATCATAAAAGCCCCATCAGTATCAATGCTGATGATTTCTTTCGTTTCTTGAGGCCATGTTTTCAAGGACTTCGGAAACAAGTACAAAAGACCATTGGCCAGCAAGTTCACTTGTCGCGCGAAGAGGTGATCGATATGCTTACCGAGCTTGGGGTCGACTCACAGGCGCGCCCAAGTACACTTGATTTATTCACATGGGAAAAGATAGCCAAGAAATTTCTCCCTCATACAAATTAGACAGCTACGACTTCAACGTCCCAGAAGAGTTAATTGCCAAAGAGCCAATCGAACCTCGAGATCACGCGCGATTATTAATGTATAACCGAGCTGACCAAAGTATTACTCATCATTATTTTTATGAGTTACCGGAACTATTACCGAAGAATCTCGCTTTGGTCTTGAACAATTCTAAGGTTTTTCTGGCGCGTACGATGGCCAGGAAAAAAGAAAGCACAAGCACTTCTAATATTGAAGTATTGTTTGTTCGCGATCTGGGAAATCATCGTTGGGAAACACTGATGCGGCCAGGCAAGCGAATGCGTGAAGGCCAGCATGTCATTTTTGCTGATGGTTCGGAAGCGAAGCTTATTAGTAAAGGCGATGCTGTGTGTGTGCTGGAATGGAATAACACAAAACCGCAAGAATTTTTTGAAAAATATGGACAGTTGCCATTACCGCCATATCTTGCTGGTTCACATGCGAAGAAAAGTGATTATCAAACCGTGTATGCCAATTCCATTGGATCCTCAGCTGCGCCTACGGCTGGGTTGCATTTTACCGACGTTTTATTACGGAAACTAGCAAAGTCTCATCCATTGCATTATGTCACTTTACATGTCGGTTTAGGCACTTTTAAACCGGTTCAGACGGAGGACATTAGAGAGCACACTATGCATGAGGAATATGTGGAGTTGTCTGGAGAGGTGGCGAGAGCCCTCAATGAAGGCGGAGATGAAGATGGAGGAAAAATGAAGATCTGTGCTGTAGGTACCACCAGCCTTCGAACTTTGGAAACCGCATTTAAAAATAATAATTTCCATGAACTACATGGGGTTACAGATCTCTATCTCTACCCTGGTAAAAAACTTCAGGCTGTCGATATGCTGATTACCAACTTTCATACCCCGAAATCCAGTTTGTTTATTTTGGTTGCCAGTATTGTTGGTCTTGATGAGGCCAAGCGAATCTATCAAGAAGCTATAGACAAGAAGTATCGTTTCTTTAGCTTCGGAGACGCAATGCTGATTGTTTAACGCTTACTCCACTGTGGAGCTCGGCGAGCACGGTGGAGACCTGGTTTCTTTCTTTCTTTTTCACGAGGATCGCGAGTAAGGAAGCCAGCTTTTTTGAGAGTGGGGCGAAGTGTAAGGTCAAGACTGGTCAAAGCGCGAGCAATGCCATGACGTATAGCTTCCGCTTGACCGATAATGCCGCCTCCAGCAACTACAACAGTAAGGTCGACTGTTTTTTCCATGCCAACAATCTTAAGAGGTGCGAGTACTGCATGAAATTGAGCTCCAGTTTTCAGATAGTCTTTTAATGGTTTTCCATTAACAACAATATCTCCTTTCCCTTTTGGGAAAAGGCGAACCTTTGCAGTAGCAGTCTTGCGATAGCCGTTAGCGTAGAAATAGGTGGGAAGTTTAGCCATAAATACTAAAGAGTAAGAGGTGTTGGTTTTTGAGCTTCAAACTCATGTTTTTCACCAACGACGACGCGCAGACGCTTGATCATATCATTGGCGAGACGATTTTTAGGAAGCATTCTTTCGATCGCTTTCTTCAATACGCGTTCTGGGTGGGTTCTTAACATGTCTTTTAAAGATGTTTCATACAGATTACCCATATACTGGCTATGACTGTAATACATTTTGTCAGTGAGTTTCTTTCCTGTGACACGAATCTTTTCGCAGTTGATAATAATCACATAATCGCCATGAGAGGCATGAGGCGTAAATTCAGGTCGATGTTTGCCGCGGAGCACTGCAGCCACTCGGCTTGCCAAACGCCCCAATACTTTGTCTGTAGCATCGACAATATGCCAGGTAGGTGTGATGGTGTGTGATTTGATAACAGAAGTCTTTTTCATACAGTAGGAATTATGATACGAAGCCGATTTCGATTTGAGGGGCAGCATCACTTGGTCGAGGAAGTCTCTTCTTCATGCTGACAAAACCTGAACTGCGTTTTTCAAAACGAGGCTTGAAAATCTCAATCATTCTTTTGGTAGCTTCCTGATCGTAAAAATATGCGTTCAATTTGCGAATAGCAGTAACATTATCATCTTTTTTGACGATCATGACTAATTTTTCTATAACAGGCTTGAGCACTTTTGCTTTTGCTGCAGTAGTAGTGATTTTGTCATGGAGGACCAAAGAAGTTGCCATATTGCGTACAAGTGCATTTCTTACCTTGGTGGGACGACTGAGTTTATTTCGTTTTCGAGAGTGACGCATAGAATATAGATGGAGATGAAGGAAGTAAGATGAAGGATTGGTTATTCGCTCAGATGGAGGTCCATTTTTTGAAGAGCCTTCACCACTTCAGTGATACCCTTTTTGCCAAAACCACGGAGATTAGTCAACTGTTTCTCGGTATATGTGAGGAGCTCCTCTACGGATCCAATGCCGTTGTTGATAAGAGCATTCTCTGCACGTTGAGAGATCTTGAGTGCTTCGATAGGAGTATATTTCTTTTCACGTTTTGGTTCTGCATGCGCTTTTTCTACTGCTTTTTCTTTTTTGCTGCTGCCTTCGGTGTCAAAAAGAGTCATATATTGGCGCATGACACGAGCACTCATACCTACCACTTCTTGTGGAGAAAGGGTACCGTCAGTTGCGATTTCAATATCCAAACGGTCGAGATCAGTCATTTGGCCGACGCGAGTATTGGTTACCTCATAACGAACTTTTGAGATGGGGGAGAAGAGCGCATCCAAAGCTATCATTTCTGATTCCAGTTCGCGTTTGTCACGACTGCTACCGGGCAAGTATCCAATGCCGTTTTCCAGTTTCATTTCTATTTCAATAGAATGTCCTTTTTCTAATGTACAAATGATCAGTTCTGGATTAATAATTTTCACTTCCGAAGGAGTTTTGATCTGAGACGCTTTAATTTTACCTTCTTTATTGGCCTTTAGTACTAAGACGGCTGGACCAGTGGATGTTTTCTTGACGCGAAGCAGTTTGAGATTGAGGATGATATCAATAACACTCTCTTTGACTCCGGAAATGGTGCTGAATTCATGGGTTACGCCCTTGATCTTTACTGCAGTTACAGCAGCGCCGGGAACGGAAGAAAGAATTATTCGGCGCAAACTATTACCGATGGTCATACCATACCCTGGAGGTAATGGGGTCATCGTGATGAGACTGCGATTGTCTCCGAGTGACTGGGTGGTAACTTTGGTAAGTTCGAAGTTAATCATGCTGTAAAATGAAAAATTAAAAATGGAAAATTAACGGGAATAGAACTCAACTATAGCCTTACTTTGAACATTTACCTTTTCTAGATCTTCTTTTGTTGGCAAGCTTACTATTTCTCCGGATAAAGTTTTCATGTCAAATTTTAACCAACTTGGTAATTGTACTTTTACAGCTTGTCTTTCCGTAAATAACTTTTTCTTCTGGCTACCCGGTTTGATGGCAAACTTATCTCCCGGTTGTAATATGCGGGAAGGGGTCTTGATAATGTGATCATTGACCACCACATGTCCGTGACTTGATATCTGGCGCGCGAGCGCTGGAGAATCCACTGCCCCCGATCGATATAATATCGAATCCAGGCGCATTTCTAACATGGTTACTAGATAATCACCAGTCGAACCTTTCATGCGTGATGCAGCTTCATAGTATTTCTGTAATTGAGCTTCGTTGAGACCGTAAATACGTTTCGTTTCTTGCTTAAAGCGAAGTTGGCGGCCAAAGTTTGATATTTTTTTAAAACCGCCACCTTTCCCATGTTGCCCTGGGGCATAAGGTCGCGTGCTGACCGGACATTTTGCTGACAGACACTTTGCTCCTTTGAGGAAGAGTTTGTGACCTTCGCGGCGACAGAGACGACATTTAGCTTCAGAAGATATTCTCATGATAATTATGTAAGGAGATTATACGCGACGAGGTTTTTTGGCACGACAGCCGTTGTGAGCGACGGGAGTCACATCGTGCAATGATATAACCGATATACCATTTGCTTGTAAAGCACGAACTGATTGCTCACGGCCACTACCAATGCCGTTAATATAAATGCGGGCCTTAGAAAAG
>MEWR01000027.1:0-17323 GCA_001773455.1 Candidatus Abawacabacteria bacterium RBG_16_42_10 | reverse complement strand
CCAAGTTCGTAGCGGCAACAGAAGAAGCATAAGGAGTTGGCTTGCGAGAACCTTTGAAACCAGACGCTCCAGAGCTAGACCAGGCTAAAACATTGCCCTCCAAATCACAGGCAGTTATCAAGGTGTTATTGTATGAAGCCTTGATGTGAATCTCGCCTTCGGGGACATTTCGCAAAATACGTTTTTTGATCTTCTTTGCAGGAGCGCCGCCTTCTTCGGTAGCGCCAGCCGGGGCTGGTTTACCCTTGGAAGTATCAGTTGCCTGAGACGCGGTTTTCAGTTGGGGCGCAAGATCTTGCGCCTTTACAGTTGATTTAGGGTCGTTATTAGTCATAATGATTTAGGTCTTAGTGAGCGCAACTCTACCACTACCCATAGTGACACGTTTGCCACGTTTGGTACGAGCGTTTGTCTTGGTTCTTTGACCTCTTAAGGGTAATTTTTTCTTATGACGATCTCCACGATAAGATCCAATCTCTTGAAGTCTCTTGATATTTTGTCCAACAGTTCGACGGAGGTCTCCCTCTACAGGAATAGTTGATACGGCGGTACGAATAGCATTGGACTCTCTTTCGGTAAGATTTTTGACTTTGGTAAAAGGATTAATTTTGAGATCAGTGAGAATTTTATAACTGAGTGATCTACCTACTCCATAAATCGAGAGTAAAGCAATTTCTACATTCTTATTATCGTTGAGTGTAACACCTGCGATACGAACTGACATGAAAATTTAAAGTGTAAAATGTAAAGTGTAAAATTGATAATTGATAATTTTTCAATTGTTCATTTTTAGCCCTGACGTTGTTTATGGCGCTTGTTTTTCTTGCATATGATACGCACGACACCACGACGGCGAACAACGAGACAATCACGACAAATTTTTTTTACTGAAGCTCGGACTTTCATACTTATTTTTTGCGGAAGGTGATGCGTCCTTTTGAGAGATCATAAGGACTTATTTCTACTAAAACGGTATCGCCGGGGAGAATGCGGATAAAATTCTGTCGAATTTTTCCGGAAACATGCGCAAGAATTGTGTGCTTTTTAGCCTCCTCACCTGGTTTTCCAGGGAGAGTTATTTCTACGTAGAATGTGGCGTTGGGAAGCGATTCTACGACGATTCCCTCTATCTGTATTACGTCTTTTGCCATTGAAAATTAAGCGATGCCTTTTAAAAGCGTTAAGAATCTACATTAATTCCTATCTTTATGCAAGAGAAAAAAATGCATATAATTAACAATTAACGATTATCAATTAACAATTAAAATTACTGGCTCATAAACTAGCTGAGTTCAGAGTTATAAGTGCAGAGTGCAGAAACTTCAACTCATCACTCAGCGCTCTGAACTCTGCACTGAAATTAGGCGGTTAATACCTTGTGGCCGTTTTTGATGATTGCAATTGTATGTTCAAAATGAGCAGCCAAGGAGCCATCTTTGGTCTTTACTGTCCAGTGTTTGGGGTCGATATCTACATTATAATGTCCCATGGTAATCATCGGTTCTACGGCTATCACCATGCCTTCTTGGAGAGACATACCTTTATGTTTTTTGCCAAAATTAGGAATTGCGGGAGGTTCATGAAGCTTTGTACCAATGCCATGGCCGGTCAGGGCACGGACGACACCATAGCCAGCTTTTTCCGCATGTTCTTGGACAGCAGCACCTATATCGCCAACGGTATTTCCTGGTTTTACTTGTGCTATACCTTTCCAGAGTGATTCTTCGGTAATTCGAAGTAAACGCTCGGCTTCTTCGGCAATTTTTCCAACACCCACGGTAATAGCAGAGTCGGATTGCCAGCCTTGCCAAATCAGCCCTAGATCTAAACTGATAATATCGCCTTCCTCCAAAATTCTATCGCTGGGAAAAGTGTGTACAACCTCTTCATTCACTGACGTGCAAAGGGTAAATGGATAACCTTGATAGCCCTTGAAAGACACCTTGGCGCCTTGCTCGATAATCAATCTTTCGGCCAAAGTATTGAGATCGAGTGTGGTGATCCCGGGTTTTACTGCTTTTCGTAGTTCGGTCAGGACAAATTTAAGTTTTTTTCCTGCTTCCGCCATGATGGAGATCTCTTGTTCGCTTTTGATCATCATACTATTTCATATTGTGAAGGGCTCTTATTTCCTCATCTTTTAAACGTTTTTTGAGCTTCAAGAGAGGGGAGAGTTGATTGAAAATATCTTTTGTCACATCAAGTATTGATTGATCACCATCGATAGTCAGTAATTTCCCTTGTTTACGAAAATAATCGATAACCGGAACGGTTTCCTTGCGATAATTGGCAAATCGAACTTTGATCGCTTCGGGATTGTCATCAGCTCGATGAATCAGCACACCGCCACAGATATTGCATACTTCACTTTCATAATCAGGCATGAAAATGGCTTGGCATTTACTGCAGATTCTTCTTTTTTCCAGTCGTTCCAAGGCCTTTCCTTCACTTAATTCGATATCGATAGCGAGACTATCTCTTTTCTTTTCTTTCATCATTTCATCGAAGGCTATTGCTTGTTCATATGACCTTGGTACACCATCATAAATGACACCGGCTACTGTGGCTGGATGTTCAAGATATTCTGCGATACGAAGAAGTACCATTCCCGGAGGAACCAGACGTCCGGTATAGATGACTTTACGAATCTCTTCGCCCAAAGGGGTATTTTCTGCAGCAAGCCTGCGAAGTTCTGCGCCTGCTTCATATATTGGCAAACCCAAAGCAAGTGAAACAGCTTTTGCCTGTGTCCCTTTACCAGCACCCTGTATACCGAAGACTAAGATGTCCATGACAGTAAAATTGTTATCGATTTGAGGCTAATGTATATATAGCAAATAGTATGAGGGAAAGTGAATAGGGCTTTTGTGCCAGTTTGTTTTTCTAAAAAAGAAAAACAGAAACCCTATTTCCTGCTCCTCATCCTATTTACTGATTTTAATAGAGTTTCTCGTAGTCTTGCATGACCAGCTGTGCATTGATTTGACGGATGATTTCAAGAACCACACCTACGATAATGATGAGACCGGCACCAGATATGAGGAGAGGTACACTGGTTTGTAATTGAGAGCCAAGGAATTGGGCGAACATTGGCATGACTGCTACGAAACCCAAGAAGAGTGAGCCTAATAATGTGACTCTTTGGGAGACAGAACGAAGATATGTGGAGGTTTCAGAACCTGGACGAATGCCGGGAATATAACTGCCGCGTTTCTGGAGATTTTCAGCTACCTGATCAGAATTGAATGTGATAGAAACGTAGAAAAATGTGAAAGCAACAACGAGAAGGAAGTAAACAACAAGATAGATGGTATTATTGGGATTGAAACTGTTGACAAGCCACTTGGAAGCTTCAGCAAGCCATTCGCTACGAGCATTTTGGAAGAAACTTGCAATGAGTGTCGGGAAAGAAATAAAAGAGACAGCGAAAATGATAGGAATCATGCCAGCTTGATTGATACGGATGGGGAGATGTGAGCTTCCTGCTTGACCGCGTGCCTGTAATCCAGCATGCGTAATAGGAATTAACCTTTGGGCTTCGGTGATCAGCACAATCATAATAGTCAGTATAACGGTGAATGCAATAATACCAATGAGAGGGATTAAATAAGCTTGATCAGCTTGGCTCAAGTCCAAGACTGGACCTAATATTTGAGGTATGCCCGCGAGGATATTGGCAAAAATCAATATGGAAATACCATTGCCAATACCTTTCTCAGAAATCAATTCACCTAGCCACATCGCAACCATAGAACCTCCCGTGATAATGAGCATGATAAAGATCATATTCGACCAAGATGTGTCGGCAATAATCCTTGTTGTTTCATCGGTAACTCTGAGATCAAGCAAACGAATCATGCCGTATGCCTGGAGGAAGGCGAGTGGAACAGTGAGTATACGTGTGTAACGATTGATCCTTTCACGTCCGGAGTCGCCTTCTTTGGATAGGCTTTCTAGTTTGGGAATAATGACCGTCAGCAATTGAATGATGATAGATGCAGTAATGTACGGCGAGATACCCATGAGCATGATCGAGAATTGCTCTAAACCACCTCCGGTAAGTAAGCTAAAAGACCCAAGGAGAGCATTGCCTTCGATAAGGCTCCGAATATTCTCGACATTGGCACCCGGTACTGGAATATGAGCAAATAAACGAAAAAGAGCTATAATAAACAGAGTAAACAAAATCCGTTTACGAAGTTCTTTGCTGTGAAAAATTTGTTTCAGATGTAACCAAATGCCACTCATGATGATGGATTAGCTTTCTTAATAAGAGATACAGTTCCTCCGGCTTTTTCAATCGCTTCTTTTGCTGTAGCAGAAATGGCATGGACTTCAAGATCGAGTTTCTGAGTAATCTTCCCTTTGCCCAAGACTTTTACAGGCTTGTTGGCAGAACTGATTAATCGAGATTTCTTAAGTTCAACAATACTGATCTTAGATTCTTTCATATTTGCTAAATCATCAAGATTTACTACTTGGTAATAAACTTTGTTGACATTATTGAACCCACGTAACTGAGGAAGTCTTTGTACAAGGGGAGTTTGATTACCTTCGAAACCAGGACGAAATTTCGTACCAGCTCTGGAATTTTGACCTTTACAGCCTCGTGTAGAAAAACTACCATGGCCAGAACTGTCTCCTCTGCCTAGTCTTCTACGTTTTTTGCGGCTTCCTTTGGCCGGGTGTAATGCGTTTAACATAAATTGTGAAATTGAGAATTGTAAATCGTGAATTACGCTGCCTTTGCCTGTTCCTTCTTTACAATAAGGCGCAGAGCTGAAAGCGCTTGTAATGTAGCACGGGAAGTATTGATTTTGTTACCAGAGCGATGAGCTTTACTCAGAATATTGTTGATACCAGCCAGCTCTACAACGGTGCGAACTGCACCACCGGCAATAACGCCCGTACCTACTGGTGCCGGTAATAAGAGGACAAGAGAGCTTTTATATTTGCTTCTGATCTGGTGAGGGATAGTTTCATTGACCATATTTACATTGATCAGATTTTTTTTTGCTTGATTTACCGCTTTACGTACTGCAATAACTACTTCATCTCCTTTGCCCATACCCATGCCCACTTTTCCTTTTTTGTTACCGACAATAACAGTAGCTCGAAAACGCATTCTTCGACCACCGGCAACTACACGCGTTACACGGTCGACTTGAACCACTTGTTCTTCAAATTCACTGCGTTGTCTCTGGGGGCGGGGATTATTCTTTTTCATAGAAAATTTTGATTAAAACTGTAAGCCGGTGTCTCGCAGTCCAGTAGCCAAAGCCTTAACACGGCCATGATATCGGTAACCATTACGATCGAAAGCAATCACTTTGATATTTTGTGCGATGATTTTTTCACCAAGAAGACGTCCGACTTCTTTGGCACGGTCACTTTTGGTTCCTTTTGCTGGCCCCTTCATGTCATTGGCACTTGCCAATATCTTATGACTGTTATTGTCGATCAATTGTCCGTAAATATATTTCAGACTTCGAAATACAACCAATCTTGGTTTATTGCTGCGGACAATTTTTGCTTTGACGCGAGCTCGTCGTGCAGAATGTAGTAATTGTTTCTTGTTCATAAAATTATTTAGCAGCTTTTTTGCCTTCTTTGCGAGCGACGTATTCACCGGTGTAGCGGATACCTTTGCCTTTATATGGCTCTGGTTTTCTTAAACTGCGTATTTTGGCAGCAGTCTCACCAACAAGGTCTTTACTTACTCCCATGATGACGACTTGTGTTTCACTGGGAACGGAAAACACAATACCTTCTGGTGCGGAAATTTCAATAGGATGCGAGAATCCTAAACTGAGATTGAGATTTTTACCTTTAAGATTTGCACGGTAGCCCACCCCTTGAATTTCCAATGCCTCTTTGTATTCTTCCAGAACACCTTTGACCATATTATTGATTTGTGTGCGCATGGTCCCGTGCATGAGGCTGCTCATTTTTTCTTCATTTGCTCGATCAACGATAACGTGATTATCCTTTATTTCCACTTTGACACTCTCGGGTACATTCAAGCTTAAGGTACCTTTTGGCCCAGTTACAGTAACTTTTTGACCTTGTACTTGAACTTGTACTAGAGGTGGGATGGGAAGTGGTTTTTTGCCGATGCGGGACATGGAAATGTAAAATGTAAAATGTAAAATTCAAAATTATTACCAGATTTCACACAGGATTTCGCCGCCAAGACCCTCCACTTTCGCTTCAGTTCCTGTCATAAGTCCCTTTGATGTAGTGACAATAGAAATGCCCAGACCGTTTAACACATGAGGAATTTTGTTGGCATTGGCGTAAATTCTCTGACCGGGCTTACTGATGCGCTTCAGCTGCAAATCTTTCATGTTTGGCAACAGTGTAATGGTAATGTTTTCAAAACCATTGGCATCTTTGCCCTTTTTTGCTTTCTCAACATACCCTTCTTTCACAAGGATATCACAGAGTGCAAGACAGATATTGCTGTAGCGAGCTTCAACGGTGTTTAAACCGGCGCGGCTGGCATTACGAATTCGAGTAAGGAGATCAGAAATGATATCACTATGCATATACTTTTGGTTACCAAGAAGATTTACGAACACCCGCTAATTCACCTTTGTTAGCCATTTCTCGGACACAAATACGACATAGACCAAAGAGTCGCAGATAACTTTTACCGCGGCCGCAATTTTTGCAGCGATTGTACGCGCGAATCCACAACTTTGCCTTACGACCGGAGCGTCTGGCATTGACCACCCTCATGTTCATCCGAGCTGTTTTTACTAGAAGTGCTTTGCGAGCCATAAAATTAATTTAGAGGTTTTTCTTTGAATGGGAATCGGAAATGACGAAGGAGGAGAGCAGATTTCTCAGGATCGCTGTTTTTGATAACAATGGTTATTTCGAGGCCAAATTGTTTACCATCCTCTTCGAGTTTGATTTCAGGAAAAACGATATTTTCTTTCATGCCCATAGAATAGTTTCCTTTTGGGTCGAAGCTCTTAATAGTTACACCACGGAAATCACGGACGCGAGGTAGAGCTATATTAATCAATTTACTCAGGAAATCATACATCCGTTCACCTCGAAGAGTCACTTTCATGCCATTTGGTGTACCTTCGCGTAATTTAAAATTTGAAACAGATTTGCGAGCCTGGATTGTCACCGGTCTTTGTCCGGTCATTGCTGCAATGTTCTTCTCAATTCCAGAAAAATCTTTGATGCCTTGTTTGGTATGCATGCTGCCGATACCGACATTAACAATGATTTTTTCGAGTCTCGGCAAAGCATTGATATTATCCTCGGATAATTCTTTTTTGAGTAGGGGAACGACTTTTTCAAAATAGGTCTTTTGTAATTTCATAAACATTTAGGGAAGTATTTCGCCACTTACTTTGGCATAGCGTACCTTTTTCTGGCCTTTTTCAATTTTGTAACCGATTCTGGAAGGTTTATTGGATCCTGGATCGATAATCATCACATTGGAAACATCTACAGGTCTTTCGGTTTTCATGATACCACCAGGAACTTTATCTTTGGCTTTGACATGTTTGGTGACCATATTAACACCTTCGACAAGAATTTTCTTGGTGTCAGGCATGGCTTCCAAAACTTTGCCAGTTTTGCCTTTGTCTTTGCCAGCGATAACGATAATGAGATCATTCTTCTTAATTTTCATAAATTGAGATTAAACAACTTCGGGGGCTAAAGATATAATTTTCATATATCCGCGATCACGTAATTCGCGAGCGATCGGACCGAATACGCGGGTGCCACGTGGTTCACCATCAGCGCTGACTATTACCACAGCATTATCATCAAAACGGACATAAGAACCATCAGGTCTACGCTGTTCTTTCTTGGTACGAACCACAACGGCACGAACCACTTCATGTGCCTTTGCCGTTCCGTTGGGCATAGCTTCCTTAATAGCGCCAACGATGACATCTCCCAAGCGAGCATAACGAGCTTTGGTAGAACCGAGCACTTTGATACACATGAGTGTACGGGCTCCAGTATTGTCTGCGACATTTACGACAGTTGTTTGTTGAATCATATAAATAATTAACAATTAACAATTGAAAATTAACAATTTTTAGGGATTTGGAGGAGAAGCAGGAGTTTCAGTAGGGGGAGTTTCTTCAGGGGCTGGAACGGGGGCTTCGGCGGCTGGTTTAGCAGATTCTTCTTTTCGTACCTTCTTCTTTCGCTTTTTGTATTGAATAGTGTATTCTCTTAAGTTTATTACCACCTTGGCTCCTTGTTTTGCCGCCGCCTTTTCCTTGGTGAGATCACGTTGCTCTTTTTCAGAAATGACTTTCCATCGTTTGAGCTTACTCATTGGCCTCACTTCCATCACGGTAACTTTATCTCCTACTTTGATATCAGGATTTTCATTGTGCGCATATAATTTCGTAGAAACTTTATAGCGCTTCTTATATTTAGGATGAGCCTTCAATCTTTCGATGACTACCTTTACCGTTTTGTTCATTTTGGTGCTGACAACTACACCCTCCTTGAATCTCATATTTTTGCTTGGGAGTTAATAACAGTATTGATTTGCGCAACATACAGTTTCGCCTTTTTGATCAGGCTGGTGTTTTTTTCAGCGCCAGTGCGGATGGTAAATGAAAGACGAAATACTTCTTGCTTTCCCTTTGTCAGTTCTTTTTGCAATTCATCTGGGCCCAGATTCCGTAATTCAGTGATATTATAGTTCTTCATAGGTTTAAATGTGTTCAACTATTTTGCTTTTTACCGGGAGTTTGTGACCGGCAAGGGTGAAAGCTTCATAAGCAAGATCTTTACTGACGCCGTCGATTTCAAACAAAATATGACCCGGTTTAACAATCGCTGCATAGAATTCAACATTTCCTTTTCCTGATCCCATCGGTACTTCCAAGGCTTTTTTGGTGAATGGTTTGTGTGGGAAGATGCGAGTCCAGATCTTTCCTCCACGTTTGATTGCACGAGCCATTGCCTGACGAGCAGCCTCAAGTTGTCTGGATGTAATACGGCCTCTCTCTAAGGTTTTAAGTCCATATTTGCCAAAGCTCAATCGGGTACTATTATTTGCTTTTCCGGCAAGAGTACCTTTATGCCATTTTCGATATTTAGTCTTTACGGGCTGTAACATGAGAGAAAAAGAGTGATATTAGGCTGTGAGGCCAGGTTATTATATGTATAGTAATTTAATAGTCAATGTGTCGTAAGGGCGTGATTAATCACGCCCTTACGAGATATAAGTTTATGTGCTTTCTGATGGAGCTCCGCTCATGTCTACGCGCTTGCCGGTATTGCCGCTTTTTACTTCCTGTTCCATGTTCTCAGGTATTTGGCTGGTATCAAAAACTAAACCTCGGAAAATCCAGACCTTAACTCCAATAACTCCATAGGTGGTTTGAGCATGATATATTGCGTAATCAATGTCGGCACGTAGTGTATGCAGAGGAATATTCCCTTCTTTATAACTTTCTCGACGAGCGATTTCTGAGCCATTGAGTCGACCACCAATTGATACTTTGATTCCCAAAGCGCCCGCCTCGCGAACTTTTTCGATTGTCATTTTGACAGCGCGACGATATGCGACGCGGCGTTCAATTTGATTGCCGATATTTTGTGCAACAAGAGTGGCATTGAGATCTGGCTTCCGAACTTCAAAAATTTTTACATCAATAGGCTTATTCATCATCTTTCTTAATTGTTCACGAAGAAGTTCAATGTTTGCCCCGCTCTTGCCGATGACAACACCCGGCTTCGAAGTGCGGATAATAACAGAAATACTTTGATTGTTGCGAAGAATATCAACGCTCGCAATACCTGCATCTGTTAATTTTCTCTTAACAAACTTCCTCAACTTAATGTCTTCTTGTACGTTTTGCTCATATTCATTGTGGCGAGAAGCAAACCAATTGGATTTCCAATAACGGAGCATTGGTAAACGGAATGAATATGGATGAACTTTTTGTCCCATAAAATAAAATAGTTATTCTTTCATTGCTAATTCCACCGACACATATGATGTGCGCTTGAGGATAGGATGCCATCGACCACGTGAGACCGGTAAACCTCTCTTGATCACAGGCCCTTTGTTTACAATGACTCGAGAAATTTTGAGATTTTTAAGTGGAATCTTGAAATTGTTCTCTGCGTTACTGGCAGCGGATTTTACCAAGTTATACATAACCTTAGCCCCTTTTTTGGGTAAATACTTCAAAAAATTTAACGCATATTTCACGTCTTGATTTTGGACTATTCCACCAATGACCAAGAGTTTATGCGGAGAGATACGAATTGATTTGTAGTGTGCTTTCATAAGGGAGTTTCAAATTATGCGGCTGCAGCTGCTGCAGTTTCTTTGCTTTCGGTAATTTTACCACCATGTCTTCGAAATATACGTGTTGGAGAAAATTCACCCAACTTATGTCCAACCATATTTTCCGTGACAAATACCGGGATATGAGTCTTTCCATTGTGCACAGCAATCGTGTGTCCCACCATGTCCGGATGAATAGAGGAGTCTCTCGACCAAGTCTTGATCAATTTCTTGTCGTTGTTTTGATTGAGTGCTTGGATCTTTTTGAGCAAGCGTTCGTCGATGTAGGGACCTTTTTTAGAACTTCGTGACATGGTAATAAAGTGTATAGTAAATAGGAATAGTTTTAGCTTTTTTTAGCGAGACCGTGGCTGTCGCGTAATATCCAGCGATTGGTACGTTTGTTGCGACGAGTTTTCCATCCAAGAGCTGGTTTGCCCCAAGGCGTTTTGGCATGAGGCATACCAATAGGATTACGACCCTCACCTCCACCATGTGGATGATCTGGGGGATTCATAGCTTTACCACGAACATTGGGACGACGACCTTTCCAACGATTACGACCAGCTTTACCGATCTTGAGATTGATAAACTCGGCATTTCCTAATGTTCCAATGGTAGCTAAACAATCCTTATGGAAGAGGCGAATCTCGCCGGATGGCATTTTTACCTGAGCGTATTCTCCTTCTAGAGAAACAAGTTGAGCTTTACTGCCGGCTGTGCGAACTAACTTACCACCACTACCCGGTCGAATTTCTAAGTTGAATATTTCCAAGCCTTCGGGAATATTTTTGATCATCATTCTATTTCCCGGCTGAATGGGAGCTTTGTTTGCTGTCAGTATTTCAAAACCAACTTTGAGTTTGTTGGGTACCAAAATATAACGTTTATCTCCATCACGGTAATGTACAATGGCGATGCGGGTATTGCGGTTGGGATCGTATTCCATAGTCTTCACAGTCCCAGGAACATTCATCTTTCCTACAAAATCAATAATACGATACATTCTTTTGTGAGCACCGCTTCCACGATGTCTTGTCGTGATTCTGCCTTGATTGTTGCGACCAGCATTCTCCTTCAATCGAATGGTCAGTCTTTTTAAAGGCTTAGAATTACGGGTCAGAGAAGAGAAGTCTTCTTTGTTGCCATGGCGGCGTCCGGGAGTTGTAGGTTTGAAAGTCTTTATTGGCATAAATTTTACAGGAATTTCATTTTAGCTATATCAAGCTTGTCTTTTTTGGCGAGGACAACTACCGCTTTTTTCTTGGCCAATCTCTTCACTCGTCCTTTTCCACTCATTTTCTTGGGCAAATTAATGATCTTTACACTGAGAGGCTTGATACCATATATTTCTTTGATAGCTTCTGCAACTGTTATTTTGTTAACTTCTTTTTCTACAAAAAAGTAATAGTGATTCTCATTTGAACTTGAAACGCTTTTTTCGCTGATAACCGGTTTTTTTAGAACGGAATATAAATGATTCATATACTTTATTTAGAAGATTTCTTTTTCGGAGCTGGTCGGGGCTGGTCGCCTGAGGCGACCGCCCTTACTGGCGATTTTTTGACTTTTACCGACTTACCAGCTGTTTCCTTTTTAACTACCTCAACTTTCTTGGCAGCAGCTTTTGGAGCCTTGGACCCAACGGGTCCCCCTTTGGGGGTTGTTTTCTTGGGAGCGGCTGATATTTGATTTGCCTTTTTCTTAGCTTGTTTCTCGGCCTGTCTCTGAGCTCGCATCGTGGTCTCAGCTTTTGCTTTCTCAATATTTTTCTTCACAGCCACATCGACTTCTTCATCGGTCATTACCCCTTTGAGTGAGATTTCTGCCCACTTTTTTTCTACCAGAGGCAATGCATCTTTGAGAAAAACTAAAAAATCATGAGACATAATATCCATAATATTGATATTGTCATAAGTGCGAGTCGTAACAGTGGAAACATTACGTGCAGATAAAATAACCACTTTATCTTTGACCGGCAATACGAACAAAGCAGAGCGCATCTCTGGAAGTTTCTTTAACATCTGATCAAAACTTCTAGCACTGATCTTGGGGAAATCAATCTTGTTTAAACCGATGATTTTTTGCTGTTGGGCTTTGGATGATAAACTCATAAGCAAGGCTTTGATGCGAGTTTTATGAGGCAATTCCCGATGGTAATTCTGTTCTCCGGTTGGACCAAAAACACGACCTCCTTTTCTCCAGAGAGGGCTTCGTGTAGTACCTGCGCGTGCTCGGCCGGTTCCCTTTTGTTTCCATGGTTTTTTACCACCACCACGTCGCTCTGCTCGAGTTTTTACCTTTGCCGTACCTTTACGTTGATTGCCCAAATATATTTGAGAGGCCAAGTGCAACAAACCGGAGTTTTGCTTCAAGCCAAAGATATTGTTTGGTAAAGCGATGCTCTCCAATTCTTTTCCTTCCTGATTGTAAACGGGAATCTTGATCATATAATTATTGCCAAAGTTTTACGAAACTATTAGTACTTCCAGGAACAGGGCCTTGTACTGCGAGGATATGCATATCTTTATCAATGCTGATAATGGCACGATTTTTGAGTGTCACGGTGTCGAGCCCCATATGGCCAGGTAATTTTCTTCCTTTGGCAACTCGACCTGGCCAAGTACGACCACCGAAGCCTCCAGGTTCACGATGATCTTCATGTCCATGAGAATCGGGATTACCAGCAAAATTGTGACGTTTCATGACACCCTGAAAGCCTTTACCTTTTGATATCCCGGTAATATGAACCTTTTCTCCCACTTCAAAACGATCGAGGTCAACTTGAGCATTGATCTCGATTCCATCAATAGAATCAAAAAGAACCTCCCGTACAAAGCGGAAATTGGCGTAACGATTCTTCTTCACTTTATTCCTGCTTCCGGTAGCGAGAATCAATGCATTTTTGCCATCTTTCTCAACTTTCTTTACTTGTAAAACAGTGTTTGGCATCACTTCGATCAGTGTAACTGGAGTGATAAGGCCTGTAGAGTCTGGCATGCTTGCCATACCGATTTTTTTGCCGAGAATGCCTTTCATAAATTAAGAGAGGTTATGAAGCGTAAAGAAATTTACGCAGTTAACATCTTCACTTCGATTTCTACTCCCGCAGGGAGGGTGATGTTGCTGAGAGCATCAATTGTTTTCGAAGTGCTTTCTGTGATGTCGATAATTCTTTTGTGAGTGCGGATTTCAAATTGATCCCGCGCATCTTTGTGAACAAAAGTAGATTTTAAAACAGTAAACTTGCGGATTTTGGTTGGTAGGGGAATAGGTCCAGCTATCAAAGCACCGGTACGCTCGGTTGTTTCAATGATCACGCGAGCAGCAGCATCAATAACACGATGGTCATAAGCTTTGATCTTGATGCGAATTTTAGCGCCAGCTGCTGTCATGGGGTGGAGGGTTTGGTAAGGGAGGGTTTTAAACCCACCCTTACGCCTGATATTACTTAATGATCTTGATAACCACGCCGGCACCAACAGTTCTACCACCTTCACGGATAGCAAACCGTAAACCGTCTTCCATAGCGATAGGTACACTCAACGTCACTTTCATCTTGATATTATCACCAGGCATAACCATTTCCACACCTGCTGGCAATTCAATCTCACCAGTTACATCTGTCGTTCGGACATAAAATTGTGGCTTGTAACCCTTGAAGAATGGAGTATGACGACCACCCTCATCTTTACTAAGCACGTATACTTCTGAATCAAATTCAGTATGTGGCTTGATAGAACCAGTCTTTGCCAAAACCTGACCTCGTTCAATATCTTCACGCTCAATACCACGGAGGAGTAGTCCTACATTGTCACCAGCCTGACCTTGGTCGAGAAGTTTCTTAAACATCTCAACACCAGTAACCACAGTCTTTCGAGTATCTTTGAGACCGACAATTTCAACTTCTTCGTTTACCTTTACAACACCCTGCTCAATTCTACCGGTAGCAACGGTTCCGCGTCCTTTGATGGAGAATACATCTTCAACAGACATCAAGAACGGCTTGTCCAAAATACGAACAGGTTCGGGAATATACGTATCCAATGCTATAAGAAGATCGAGGATGGGCTTGGCAGCAGCCTCATCAGTCGGATTTTGTAATGCCTTGATAGCAGAACCGCGAATAATAGGAATTTCATCGCCAGGATATTTATACTTTTTGAGTAAGTCGCGGATTTCAACCTCAATCAAATCCAAAAGTTCAGGATCGTCAACCAAGTCTACTTTGTTCAAGAAAACTACAATATTCTTCACTCCTACCTGACTGGCGAGCAAAATATGTTCGCGAGTTTGGGGCATAGGTCCATCGGCAGCAGAAACTACCAAGATAGCACCGTCCATTTGAGCGGCACCGGTAATCATGTTTTTGACATAATCAGCATGCCCAGGACAGTCGACGTGAGCATAGTGGCGCTTTTCAGATTCGTACTCTACATGCGCTGTAGAAATAGTAACGATCTTGGAAGCGTCGCGAACTGTTCCACCCTTCGCGATATCGGAATATTCGCGTTTGGTAGCCCAACCTTTACTTGCCGCTACTGCAGTGAGAGCTGCGGTTAAGGTTGTTTTTCCATGGTCGACGTGACCGATGGTTCCCACATTTACGTGTGGTTTCGTGCGTTGAAAAACATCTGCCATAAGCTTAAAAGTAAATTAATATGTAAATTTTTTGGGTAAACGAAACAAATTGCTTCTTCTTGAAGCGTCATGACTCTAGCCAAAAATATTGTCTTTGTCAAAGAGAAAACTGGAATGTAAAATGTAAAGTTTAAAATGTAAAATTATTGGCGACCAATTTTAAATTTTGCATTTTACATTTTGCATTTCTTAGGCTCCTGTTCTTTCTTTAATCACCGCATCTGCCGCTGCCTGTGGTACTTTTTCGTAAGCAAAAAATTCCATACTATAAGATGCGCGTCCTTGGCTCATAGAGCGAATGTCTGTTGCATAGCCGAACATGTTTGCCAGTGGCACCTTGGCACGAATAACTTTTGCCATACCTCGATTCTCCATATCCTCGATGCGACCGCGACGAGAGTTCAGGTTTCCCATGATATCGCCCATAAAATCTTCTGGAGTCACTACTTCTACATTCATGATTGGTTCAAGGAGGCATGGTTGTGCTTTTTTACAGCCATCTTTGAATGCCATAGAAGCAGCAACTTTGAAAGCCACTTCAGATGAATCCACTTCATGGTACGAACCATCAAATACCACAGCTTTAATGTCTACCATTGGGTAACCCGCAAGTACGCCGGTTTTCATAGATTCTTTGATCCCTTTATCAACCGCTGGAATATATTCCAAAGGAATAGTACCTCCTTTAATTTCACTTTCGAATTCATAACCTTGTCCCGGCTCTCGCGGTTCTAGGCGCAGGTATACATGACCATATTGACCGCGACCACCGGATTGTTTGATATATTTTCCTTCTTGTTCAACGATCTTTTGAATCGTTTCACGGTACGCTACTTGTGGCTTACCTACATTTGCTTCTACTTTGAATTCGCGCTTCATACGATCGACAATGATTTCCAGGTGAAGTTCTCCCATGCCAGCGATAAGCGTCTGATTGGTTTCTTCATTGGTGGAAATTCTGAAAGTAGGATCTTCTTCAGCTAGGCGATTTAAAGCAATACCCATTCTCTCTTGATCTACCTTGGTTTTGGGCTCTATGGCAATTTGAATAACAGGCTCGGGGAAAGTGATTGATTCTAGTAAAATAGGATGATCAGGGTCACAGAGAGTGTTACCGGTAACAGTGTCTTTGAGACCAATCGCTGCAGCAATATCTCCAGCTATTACCTCGGTAATTTCTTCACGACTATTAGCATGAAGCTGTACCAAACGACCTATACGTTCTTTATTCCCTGTGGATGAATTGTAAATATAACTGCCTGATTTGAGTGTACCTTGATAGACACGGAAGAATATCAGTTTTCCTACGAAAGGATCGGTAGCGATTTTGAACGCCAGAGCACAAAAAGGAGCTTTTTCGTCCGGCTTCACTTCCACTACGGCATGTGTGTCGGGATTACTTGCTTGGATTGGAGGAAGGTCGAGAGGACAGGGTAGATATGCCAGTACCGCATCCAAGACCAATTGCACTCCTTTGTTTTGTAGTGCTGTACCACACATGACCGGGAAAATTTTCTCAGAGATGACCGCTTTACGAAGAGCTGCTTTCAGTTCATCGACTGAAGGCTCAGCTCCTTCTAAGAATTTACCCATCAATACATCGTCGGTTTCAGCAATCTTCTCAATCATTGTAGCGCGGAATTTTTTTACTTCATCCATAATCTCAGCAGGAATAGGCATTTCGACGACTGTCTCTCCATGAGCTCCTTCAAAAGTAATGCCTTTCATTTCAATCAGATCAACAACCCCCTTAAAGTCTCCTTCTTTTCCAACGGGATATTGAATAGCAACAGCACTCTTACTGAGACGACCATGAATAGAATCAAGAGTCATGAAAAAATCGCCACCAGTTTTATCCATTTTGTTAGCAAAGGCAATACGAGGTACATGATATTTCTCAGCTTGGCGCCATACTGTTTCTGATTGTGGCTCCACACCCTGTGAAGCATCGAACACTGCTACACCACCGTCCAAGACGCGAAGTGAGCGTTCCACTTCCACAGTAAAATCCACGTGACCAGGAGTATCGATCAGGTTGATGCGGTGATCTTTCCAATTACAAGTGGTTGCAGCAGCGGTAATCGTAATACCACGTTCACGCTCTTGTTCCATCCAGTCCATAGTGGCTTCTCCCTCATGCACTTCACCGATCTTATAATTTTTCCCGGTATAAAAGAGAATACGTTCGGAGACAGTGGTCTTTCCAGCATCAATATGAGCAAAGATACCAATATTACGTAGTTTCGTGAGGTCAGCCATAAATTAAGATGAAGATTAAGATGAAGATTAAGGATCCAAGATAAAAGGACTCCTTATTCCAAAAGAAGTGCCGGTATATTAAAAGAAAAGTCAAAAGATAACAAGCCTGTGTATAACCGCACCCAGTTT
>MEWR01000026.1:11996-45908 GCA_001773455.1 Candidatus Abawacabacteria bacterium RBG_16_42_10 | reverse complement strand
ATGAGTTAACGTTGACCGCTTCGGTCAGGTTTTTTGTGAGTTAATTCATATTCTTGATTCCCAAATGATGTTCGTAGTATCATAAGGATGTCACCATGAGAGGCTACGTAAAAGGTCCCGTCCTGCGCTATATGCCTCTTTTTTAGTTTGCCATATTAATCCCAGCTCACTCAGAAACAAAATTTTCTTCCTGACACTATGCTGGTTCCTTTATCGAGTTCTAACTTAGAATTTTGAACTTAGAACTTAGAACTGCATTGTGGTATAATTACATGACACCCCAAAACAAAAAATGTCCCTCCGAAAACAAAAGAAAGCGCTGTCATTTTCTCTCGTCGTCTCTGTCTACAATGAAGAAGAAGCTCTTCCGCTATTTTGGAAAGAAACAGAAAAGGTCTTAAAAAAGCTCCACAAGACATATGAGGTGCTCTTTGTCGATGATGGCAGTACTGACGAAAGCAGATCCATACTCCGTGATATTGCGAAGAAAAACAAAAGCGTACGTGTCATTCATTTCTCAAGAAATTTCGGCCATGAAGCTGCGATGCTCGCTGGTATCGATCATAGCCAAGGAACAGCTGTCATATGTATGGATGTCGACTTACAGCATCCACCACAGTACATCCCTCAACTTCTTGGGACCTTTGCCGCCGGCAATGAAATCATCACGATGACTCGCGTAGAAAATAAAGGCACCAACTGGTTCCACAAATTCGCTTCTTCGCTTTTTTATACTGTTCTGAATAAACTTTCTTCCGGCCATATCACCCCACACGCTTCCGATTTTTTCCTGATTTCACGAAGGATTGCAGACTTGCTGAAAAACGAATTCAGGGAAAGATCTCGTTTCTTGCGCGGTTTCATTCAAATCATCGGCTTCAAAAAAACAACCTTGCCGTATATCGCTCCCAGACGAGCCGCCGGCACCAGTAAATATTCTTTCTGGAAACTCTGGAAACTCTCCATGCATGCCATAAGTTCTTTTTCTACAATTCCACTGCAACTGGGCACGACTCTCGGCGCTATTATTGCCGGTCTTAGTATTGCCATCGGTCTCTACAGTGTCGTGATGAAAATTCTCGGCTTTACCATACCCGGCTATACAACAATTGTAGTAATGATAAGCATGCTGTTTGCTATGCAGTTCTTCATCATTGGTATGATTGGACAATATCTTGGGCTTTTGTTCATAGAAAACAAGAAACGACCTATTTACTTGGTAGAGAGTACCGTGGATCATGAATCAGACTAAACCTCTCCATGCTTACCAATATTATCCTTGTCGTCATCGCGGCTCTCTGTAACAGTCTCGCTCAAGCAAGTCTCAAGCAGGCAACAATTGCCAAATCATTTAGCATTGGTTTCAATCAGCAGTCTCTGATTTTTATTCTGACATCACCACTGATCTGGATAGGGCTGGCACTGTACTTTGTAGCCTTTTTCCTTTCCATCAAGATTTTTGAAAAAATGGAGCTGAGCTTTGTGAGCCCATTCTTCATGGCACTGACATTTCTATTGGTATTTATCTTTGGCAATCTGATTTTCAAAGAAGCACTCACTGCGAATAAAGTTTTCGGAGCAATTATTATTCTCGTGGGAATATTTGTTTTGACCCGCGGAGCATGAGAAAGGCAGATACGGAAGAAAAAATCAAAACAACAAGGTTGCCACTTTGGCACTATATTGCTAGTTACTTAATCATTTTTTGCGGTCAGCTTTTTGTATATCTACCAGTACTTACGCATAGGTACTTGGTCCCGGATGATTATGACTATTTTATGGCTGGGGTGACAAACTCAGACAAATTTACAATACAAGCTATTGGTCAAGGGCGACTCTTTAATATTCTTGTAGCACCTTCTTTTGCTTGGATTGGCAGGATTGATGACATGTGGATCATCAGACTCATCGGCTTGCTTGGCATTTTTGCTTTGGCGATTTGTATCTTTCACACATTCAGAAAATATGGCGAAAAGATATTTCTTTCCGCTCTTTTTGCGCTGCTCATCACTATCATGCCCGCATTTCAAGAGTATGCCAGTTGGGCAGTTCTCTACTTGGCACCTTGGGGTGCAGTTGTGGCATATGCAGCTTTTTTAAGCATAGAAAGAGCATTGATGAAGATAAAATGGCACAGATTTCTTTGGAGTACCATTGCGATTTTTTTGATGGTTTTTGCATATAATATTCACCCGACATCTGCAACATTCATCGCTGTATTTATCACCATTTTTTTCCTTTACACAAAAGCAGAAAAGAGATTTCTCCATACATTATTTTTCCTATTGATCAGCGGTCTCGGTGCTGTTGCTAATTTTACTATTTTTAAGATTTACCTGTTTTTACTCAACACTCAAGCGATTGCGCGTACAACTTTAATTGATGATCCTTTTGAAAAATTGAGTTGGTTTATCACCAGACCATTTTATAAATCAATTAACCTTATATATTTACCAGCAAATATTTGGGTCGCCGTTCTTGTTGGACTCACAATCATTGTAGGACTTACTACAATTTTCCTGCACAACAAACAAAAAGATATTCTTATAAATTTCGTGATACTCACTATTCTGTTACTTTTTAGTTATTCCTCCAATCTAATAATTGATGAAAACCTTGCTAATTATAGAACTTTATTAGCACTAACAGGTGTGTTGGCTGTAATGTTTTTTGCTGCAATAAGAGAGATAGTAGGTTTGTTAGGAAAATTCAAAAACATTGCTTCTTACACTCTTTTTATACTTATAACTATCTCCTGCTTACTATTTGCTAATATAAGCTTAACTGAACTTATTATTCAAAGAACCGAGGGAGGGTTAGAGTTGTTCCGGGACAAGTTAAAAAGTTTCAATTCAGATCTTCATAATAATGTTATTGTGACATATTCTAACAATACGGAAAAAATTGCTTTCGATACGCAGGTGTTCTTTCACATTCCTATGATCGAATCAATATTATTCGAAAACGACCGATATAAAACAGGAATGAAAGTCCTTGTACAGCCAGACAAATCACCCCGGCAAGCAAACTCCTTTGTTATTAGTGCAAAAACTCTCCTCATGCACAACGATTAATATGAAAATTCACAACCATCTTAATACGATTTCTCCAATTCCATTGTGGCAAAATATATTGAGCTACCTCATCATTTTCGTCGGCCAACTCTTTGTATACCTACCGGTACTTACCAATAAATATCTCCTTCCTGATGACTATGAATATCTCTATGAAGGGCTTATTCACTCAGACAAATTCACCGTACAGGCCATAGCCCAGGCAAGACTATTTAACGCACTCGTTGCCCCTGCCCTAGCATGGATAGGAAATATCGACGATATGTGGATCATCAGACTCATTGGTTTGCTTGGCATTTTTGCTTTGGCAATTTGTCTCTTCCACACATTCAAGAAATATGGAGAAAATATTTTTCTTTCAGCCATTTTCGCACTGCTCATCACTATCATGCCAGCATTTCAAGAGTATGCCAGTTGGGCGGTACTATTCCTCGCCCCTTGGGCTGCAGTTATCGCTTACTTCGCATTCCTGTCCATGGAGAAATCACTCACAGCGACAAAGTTAAAGAAGTGGCTGTGGAATGTGTTAGCAGTTGTTCTTTTGGTCTTTGCTTATAACATTCACCCCACCTCAGCTACGTTCACCGCCGTATTTATTACTATTTTCTTTTTTTATAACACAGGCGCGAAGAAGTTTTCACAAACATTGTTTTTTCTCATCATGAGTGGTCTAGGAGCTATAGCTCACTTTATCACCTTTAAAATATATTTATTCCTATTTAATACTCCAGCGCTCGCCCGAGCCGCATTTCTTGAAGATCCGGTAGAGAAACTTAGTTGGTTCATTACGAGGCCACTACTCAAAGCATTTAACCTCATTTACTTACCACCAAGTGGTACTGTGGCAACTACTGTTGCAGCTATAATTATTGTGGGATTGATCCTGCATTTCATTCAACAGAAACAAAAAAAAGATATACCTATCAACTTCATCTTCATTTTACTTTTCATATTACTGAGCTATTCATCCAACCTCATTATTGATGAGAATCTCGCTAATTATCGCACCCTGCTCGCACTCAGCGGAGTCGTAACGGTGATAGCTATCGTGGCACTGCAATCTTTTGTAAGAATGGTGAAAAAGAATTCTACCCGAGATACTATTCAGTACAGCACCTTCATTGTAATCACTATTGCCAGCATGATTTTTGCTCTGCAGGGATATGACAATCTACTCATTCAACCGGTAGCTCGCAATTTGCAAGAATTACGACAAGCTGCAACAAGCTTTGATCCGCAGAAACATACAAAAGTGATATTTACCTATATGGGTGACAAGGAGTATAAGCTAGCTCTCCGCCATGATTACGCACTGATCTTGAAACTGGCTTTATTCGAAAAAAATCCACAACCTTTTGAACAAATTATTGTCGAATTAAAAAAGCAAGACGAGACCATAGGCGAAGATACTCTTGTCTTGAAAGTATCTGACTTTACCCCGGTACAGTAATACAAGGCCCTTTCTTCCCACCCTAAAATGTTGTAGGATAGCACCTCTACATACTAAGGTTTTTTATGCGACTTTCTCTTCGCCTGGCACCACTATTCAAAAACAATAGCACATTGAGAAAATTACTCTTCGTCATATTGATGAGTAATAGCATGGGCCAGACAGGTTGTATTCCTTTCCAAAATCGCTTTCAAGAAAATCAAGACGCCGGAGCAGAAATAAGAGATGCTCACATGGACAGTTCACTCGACGCACCAGATGGGCACATGGATGCTCAAGCCGATACTGGAATTGATACAGGAATGATTGATGCAGATGTGTTGCCGATAGACGCTCCCATGGATGTTCCTGTTGTGCCGGATGCCGGACCAGACACAAGTGTGATCGATAGTGGTGATATCATGGATGCTCGTATAGATACAGGCATGGATGCGGCAATATCTGACAGTGGCGACGTACGAGATGCAGGTGATATTGTCGATACTGGGCCGAGAGATACGGGTGTGGATACGGGACCAATTGATGGAGGCCCAGATGCCGGCGATGTGCCAGATGCAGGGCCATTTATGCCACCTTGTAATACCAGTATGATGATTGGCCCTGATATCGTACTGCCAGTGACTCCAAGTCCCGGCAGCAGTGCGCCTTTTAGCACAGCCCTTACTCGAGCTGGAAATATCGCTGTCGCCCACCTGGCAGGCGGGCATCTCTACTACACTTCAATCTCCCCGGATGGAATGACAGCAAGTGTTCCTACCAGAGACGTAAATCCAGATCTAGCCACCATGGAAATTGGTAATAACGTTACCATTGGGTGCAGCGGCTTCTCTGATTCATGCGTACTTGTCTACGTACGCTCTGTGCCTGGAGATTTGGTAGCCATTAGACTTAATACCCTTTCTGGAAATCGTATCTCAACTGAAAATATTGTCTCTGCTTCGACCAACCTTGCCCCATATCAAGCTGCATATAACGGAGCAAATAATGTTTTTGGGGTAACCTATGCCCAAATCTCAGGACCACTCCCTTACCAGGCATACGTTGCTATTACTAGCAACGCCGGCGTATTAGTAAGAACATACGTTCTTGTTGAACCACTTATGCCAACGACCAGAGCGGCCTCACCACGTATTGCGACTTCCGGTTCAGGTAATTTTTTAACAAGTTTTCAGGACAATGTAACTGGCAATGATGAGATTTATGTGCGAATTTTACCCTCCGATGGCACCCCTGCTACTAGCTCAGCAACTATCATTGCTTCCACCGCACCAGCATCAGTCAGCCCATCTGTTCGGTTGTATGGAAGCATAGCAGCAGGAACTGCTGAGTATCGTGTTGATTGGATAGAGAGTGGGAATAACCTTGCTACAACCAGACTATCTACAAGTGGAACAATCCTGGCTCCATGGGTCGCAACCAGCATTGCGGGTGCAGCGTCCGCTTCATCCCTTCATTCATCTGGACAATTTGTTGCCTGGAACAATGCCAGTGAATTTGATATTGCACTTTTTTCTGGTACAGCCGGAAGTGTAGCTGACAATCAGGCTATAGAAAGAAGTGCTTTTGCTAATTTCCGCCCGGTTGTTCTCAGTACCGGCCTCACGACAGGCAGAGTCATTTATATGATGCCTGATGGAGCTCTCCATATGCGCACCCTCAGTTGTCGTTAAGAATGATCTTTAGGTCTTTCCGACTCTTTTATCGTTTGCTCAATATGTTTCTTTAATTTTTCACGACGATAGACAGTATATTTTTTACCTAGCCAGAAAAGTACAATCAGCAGAACCAACAGAGCCAAAATTGGTAGCCAAGGAATAAACCAAAATGTCACTTCCCTATCTGGCATGACATTGCCATCACCGTCTTGAGTATGAAGCACAGCTTTGTATGGACCGAACCATAACCAACTACCTTTCGTAATTTCTCCATTAAAATGTAAAGTGTTCCCGGGAAACACACGCAAGCCTCTCGAGACAAACTCATCGACTTTTCGTCCCCACCAGTTGAATAACTCTAGTCGCATACCAGGTTGGTAAAACGTATTTCCCGTGTTTTTATAGGCAGCATCAAAATTGATCGGAGGGAAACCAAAAAATCTTTGGGGATCAAGAGAAGCCGAGCGAGCATCTCCACTACCAATACCCACATCGAAGCTCATGACTTCACCGCTTTTTATGATGTCACCCGGGATTTCTACCAAAACTCCAGCACCCATACGCGTTCTCACCGTGAGGGCTTCACCATTTTTGTCACGAGGATCAGCGATCCCTAGGGCATAGATTGCTCCCATATGTGATCCTGGCGTAGCATCCTCAGGAATACGGATTTCATAAGAAATTTCTTTTGTTTCATTGGGCTTAAATGTTACCGGACCTTCTGAGATATTGAGCTTAATCCAAGTTCGCAGCGATACTTTGTTAGGAATCTCAGCCCCCCCCTCTATAACAATCGGGATGTTATGCTCATCATAATACACATCAGCGACTGAGAGCTGTATAAATTGCAGAGCATTATTACCATTGGTCACAATTACTTTTCCTTTCACCACTGCCCCAGGAGCTGCACCTTCTTTTTCCGTAAATATTTTAATGGTAGGTCCAACCGTAATAGAGGCGGATGCACTAGGCGCTAAGCCAAAAAGCATCATCAACACCAAAGCACACAGAGAGAGACGGAGAGGGGATTTGTTTTGCATGAGAGTTTTAAATCAATCATTTCATTATACATAAATTCAAGCATTTCAAAAAGGCCCCTTCCCGAAGGAAAAGGCCTTTGAGCGAAACATAAAAGTTCCTAGCACACTACAACTAAGATTATGGAGTAGTCGTATCATCACTAGACCAAGCAGGAGTACCGAATGGACCGTCAAAGTCTAATTCAGGTTCGAGAGTCAAATTAGGCAAACATGACAGGATAATTGTACCAGCATAAGTACCAGCCATTTGATTGTTTGGTACAGAGGCACGTACTTCAAAGAAATTATCTGAAGCAGTGTTTAAGTTAGCAGGTAAAATAGTCCCTGAATAACCTACCCAGTTATTTGCAGACAAAATGGCCGCATAGGTTCCTGGATCATCACCAGAAATACCCTGATAATCTTCATCATCTACTAAACTAGGAATTGCAGCATAATATTCTTCTGGAGAGATCTGTACATCGTCACAATCATCATTTCCATCTTCATATAGGAAAACATCAGAAAGCTCACCTAAGGCTGGACCGACTGAAACAGAAATCCCCCGAGTGTATGGATTGATTCTACCAGCACCACTAGTAACTGTGCCTACACCTCCTCCCTGATCACAGAGCAAGGTAAAACCTACAGTGCCAAAATTTGTGTCAGCCGGAGGTGTATCAAATGCATATGGCCATTGACGCAAAAGGTGAATACCAAACGGATCAAGACTAACAGGTTCACAAGAAGAACCGTCACCACCTGAGAGATCATCGTTTGTCATATCATCACATTGTGTACCGATTGTAATTTCCTCACTTGGCAAATCAAGGATATACTCATGCTTCACTGCGTTAAAACCATCAAGATTAGCATCAACATCACGATCGCTATCGGGTGCAATACGGAACAAACCTTCACGTCTTACAATTCTAGTATCACCATTGCCATCAAAAATGATATCATTACTATTATAATCTACAGGAGCAACACCAGAAGCAGTAGTTTCTAGATTGAATGTATCAGCAATATGCAAGTCATAACCATTGGTTGTGTCACACTTAACCAAAGCATTGAATACTGCAGCATAACCATTACCCTCTGGATCAAATTCTGTAAGATCTACATAACCATGACCGTCGTCAACACCCAGATCTGTGTAGTCAGGGTCATCAACAACGATATTGCTGCTTGACGCATCGAATGTACCAATAGTGAGATTTGAGAAACCTGAATCTGATGAGTCGGTGCCATCAATGGTTGGTGAAGGAGGAACTTGATCGAAACCATCTCCAAGTCCACTTGGAATAATATCATCTTCATCATGAGCATTGCGATCTGCGGCATCCACAGAATCACGAGTAACACCAGAGGGAAGTGTATCCTCAATGCCAGTCTCACAAAGGTTGGCAACATCAAGAGTCACTACAGTACGATCTTGATTGGTAGTTATCTGAGCACTCACAATACCGCTCATCAATGGCAAAGCCAATAAGTTTGCGATAGCAAATGCTGCTAATTTACGTCGTAAAGACATAAGAAAAAAGTTAATATTTATATTAGTATTAAAACTCACAATGATCATTTGATATTTAGCGATCAGACTAAATCTTTTACATATTAAACCAAAAGATGAAAGAAAAATGATTTTAACTCAAAGCATAGGCAATGAGTGTTGAGAAAACGATAAACCGTGTCTATCGTTTGAAGATCCTGAAACGAGTTCAGGATAAAGTTCGGGTTCTTAGAAGCTTTTGGCATCTAAGAAGGATGTAAATGTATGCACCATTTTCACGGGGAACGCGCGTCCCTAAGTTTTTGCTTAAGGATACCTCCCTCACGGGAGGAGAAAGAACGGGGATACGTGCCATAAACCCAAGACCTTTAGGTCGAGTGGTTTGTGGTCCATGGTGTTCCATCTCCTCTCATGAGAAAGGATTTATTGCCGAATTGTTAAGGTACAGAGGAATTACACAGACAAAACTCTTTGTATTATTATCTCAGCTCTTAGCGATTAATTAGTTGTATCATCGCCAGTCCATGCAGGAGTACCGAATGGACCATCAAAATCCAATTCCGGTTCAGCTGTCAGGTTTGGTAAGCAAGAAAGAATAATCGTGCCAGCGTAGGTACCGGCAATCTGATTGTTCGGTACAGCGGAACGCACTTCAAAGAAGTTATCAGCATCACTGTTAAGGTTGGCCGGATCGATAGTACCAGAGTAACCTACCCAGTTATCAGCAGACAAAATAGCTGCATAAGTACCGGGATCAGTACCAGTAATACCCATATAATCTTCTCCATCTACCAAACTTGGAATAGCTGCATAACGCTCCTCTGGCTCGTCTGGAGCATCTGCATCATCACAGCTTTCATCGAAGGTAGTGTCATATCGAAACCTTGCGTCAGGATCAGGTGCTGCAATACCACGAGTAAATGGATCGATTCTTCCATGACCAGTTGGCCAAAAAGCCGCAGTTGAATCACCACCATCTTCATCACAAAGAATAGTAAAGCCGACTGTACCGAAATTAGTATCAGCAGGAGGGGTTCCGATAGTATATGGCCACGGACGAAGTCTTTCAAAACCAAACGGGTCCAAACCTGCAGGTGGACACTTACCAGTATTATTGTCGTCCGTCATCGTAGCAGTACAAGAAAAGTTATTATCTGTGGGCAAGTCCATAATATACTCGTGCTTAATCTCTGCCGTACTGGCTGTGGCTTGATCCAAATCACGAAGACTATCGGGAGCTATACGAAACAAACCTTCCCGTCTTGCCACGTTGTAACTAGTATAAGACGGATCACAAGGGCCAAAGCTGTTATAGATATCATTTGCACAATAATCTACAGTAGCAACACCAGCAATGGTGGTTTCTAGATTGAATGTATCGGCAATATGTAAGTCATAACCATTGACCGTATCACAGTCAACTTCTGCATTAAACTGAGCAGCGTATTGATTTCCTGGTAGGTCAAAAGGCTCAAGGTCAACATAACCGTAACCCTGACCGATACCTTCATCATTACCATTTGTAGGATCATCAACAACGATATTGCTGCTGGTAAGACTGAAAGGTGCATCTAATGTCAGATTTGAAAAGTCATTATCAGAAAAATCCCTTGTCGGTGAAGGAGTGACTTGATCAAAACCGTCTTGGGGAGTTTCATTTGCCACTAAGTCACCTTGGGTGTGATAATCCTGATCCTGCCCAAGATAAAAGAAGGCCGAATATGGAGTATCCATAATCCGAACAGTACATTCATTGGTAACATCGAGTGTTACCACAGTACGATCTTGACTCGTAGTTACCTGAGCATGCACAAGCCCGCTCATGAGAGGCAAAGCAAGCAAATTTGCAATTGCAAATGCTGCTAATTTTTTACGGGTAAACATAGAAATTGGGTTAATTTTAGTTTTTGTTTTCATAAGGATTAATTTTGAGTTATTTCTTCCTCTTCCCCTTCATCTTCATCTCCATCTTCATCTTCCGTTAAGGTTGGTATGTCCAAAGAATATTCAGTATTCCTCCATCGCCAAATCCATCAGACAGGACAAGTGTTGCATCACCCGTTGTGTCCTCGGACAGCGGTCCTACATTGTAGATCGTATTGTTATCGAGACCACCGCTACAGCTGTCAGAGTAGAGTACAGTACCATCAGCGCCGAGAAGTGTGACGAAGTTGTTGTCAGAATCACAGAAGCTATCGGTAGAGAATGTCAGAGCATGTGAGCCACCGGCAGTCACGCCACAGTCTTGGCTGAAGTTGAATCCACTGGTCCAGTTGTATGGACCAAAACAGGTCATTTCAGCGCCACCACCGATGCCACCACCGAAGTCATTGTCGAGTATGGTATAGGTATGAACGATGATATCTCCCAAGTAAATAAATGGCGGCTGGGGATTTGAAAGGGTAATTTCAATAGTTTCATCGCCTTCGATATCGTTATCATCAGTGATGATGATGGCCGGTATATATGTTAATTGTTCACCGGGATTGAATGTAATAGTACCTGTCACAGGCAAGATATAATCAACACCATTGACAGCTGTGCCACCGGTAATAGTATAATCAGCAGTTACCGACACGGCTTGCACTTCACTTAAGCTCACAGGAATATTGACCGGAGTGACACCTTCATCTCCACTACTCGTGGCAGTCAAGAAACTGATCGGATCCGGATCATCGACAGTACTTGGATCGCCATCAAAGTCAGCTTTATTGTCAGCAGTGAGATTCGGCAGACAAGAGAGAATGATCGTACCGGCATACGTACCTGCTATTTGATTATTTGGTACCTGGGCACGTACTTCGAAATAATTATCCACGACAGCGGGAACGCTCGCGGTAATAAAACCAGAATAGCCTACCCAGTTGTTTGCACTCAGAATCGCTCCATACGTACCCGGATCAGTGCCGGAAATGCCGTCATAATCAGCACCGCTTAGCAAACTGGGAATGGCGGCATAATATTCTTCTGGAGCTTGAGAAGCATCATGACAATCAACATTACCTCCATCTTCTCTGAATCGACGATTTTGACTGGTTCCCGGGAGAGCCAAACCTCTGGTAAAAGGATTAATTTTCCCTGTACCGGCAACTGCTGCACCAGGACCTCCATTTTGATCACAGAGCAGTGTAAAACCAACGGTACCAAAATCATTATCATCGGGAGGAGTACTCACGGCATATGGCCATGTCCTCAGCCGCTCTGTGGCCAGAGCAGTAAATGGATCTAAGCTTGCATGCACGCAATCACCTGCATAATCGTCGTTGGGTATACTTACTCCTACTACGGGACAACCCTTCACTGCAGGTAAGTCCATAACATATTCATGCTTGATGTAATTCGTTTCAAAACCAAAAGGAAGATCAAGTTCAATAATATCACGATCACTGTTGGGTGCTATGCGAAATAAACCTTCACGTTTGTTTAAGTTCGGCTTGTATGTTTGATCATCAATAGCAATATCACGAACATCATAATTTACCTTGTTAGACGTAGGATCCATATTGAATGTATCACCAATATGCAAATCATAACCATTCACTGTGTCACAAGTGATTTGATCATTAAATACGGCGGCATACGAATTGCCGGTCGTATCAAAAAGTTCCAGATCTACGTAACCAGAGCCATTATCACCATCTCCTGTGGGCGCATTCGGATCATCAACAAGAATATTTACTCCACTAGGCTCGAAACCGGAACCGGAAAGACCACCGGTCGTTCGTGCAGTGGTGGAAAATTCATTATCACTAAAATCTACTGTGGGTGTGGGTGTTTGCTCGTCAAAACCATCTTGGAACGCACTTGCCAACGTATCATCATCATCATGGAGGGGCTGGTCATCACCACGTGGACCATCATTGGTACTGAGCGTATCAATGATAGAAGTACTACAGCTTGCAGTCACATCAAGAGTCACCACAGTACGATCTTGGCTGGTCGTGACCTGTGCATTGACCTGACTCATCAGAGAGTAGGGCAGAGAAAGAACAAGCATCATGGCAATCAAAAGAATCCTCATTAAGCGATTCATTTGTGCTTTGAAGCTTTGATAACTTCGATTTGTAGGTGGGGGCAACCTTTGCGGGAAGCCGATTTTCATGTGTATTTATTTTTGTGAACACTATTATTATAACATATAAATATAATATGTCTACTCTTGTAGAGTGGGGTATATGTAGTGGATAGGATAAGGAATAGTATAGAGGGTTTCTTTTTTTGTTTTGTTTGAGACACACCTCAGCTTTGTGATTTGATAAGACCAGTCAACATCTTGCTCAACTCTACCAATTGGTTGTGGAAATTGTCCATAACTGTTTTTGAAATTAGCATTTCCATTTCTATGAGTTCTAGCGCTGCAAAACACTCATATACCGATGCCTTTGCACATACATAGTAACGCCTCTTATCTGGCTTCGTGTATTTCCCAGCCCCTTCAGCAATATTGTGAGCGATACTTCTTGCTGCTCTTCGCAATTGATCCTTCATGCCAAGATCGACTCGATTATTCCAGATTACGTGAATAAGGGCTTCATGATAAAACTGTTTCGCCTTTTGATAAACGATAAGCTTTTGAAAATCAAACATAAAAGTATTGTGATATTGAATCATATCACTTGAAAAATGAAATAAATCTTTTGACAAAAACAAACAAAACAGAAGCCCTATTTCCTTCTCCTTATCCTATCCACTGTATCCATCTCCATCATTAGAGCGCGTATGTCCACAAGATATTAATAAATCCTCCATCACCATCCCTACGGTGTATACGTCCACGTCACTCCAGTAAATCCACCGTCACCAAACCCATCGGTAAAGATGAGTGTTGCATCAGGAGGACTTGCTGCAGTGTCCGTAAATGGGCCAACATTATATGTCGTACTATCACTCAGTGTACCTCCTCCACCACAAGAATCAGTATACAGTGTGTTTGTATCAGCTCCTACAAGGGTAATAGATGTACCATCCTCGGTACAGAAGAAATCCGTAGTAAAGGTGATGCTATGAGTTCCACCGGCAGACGGAATTGTAAAATCACAACTGAAGTTAAAACCGCTCGTCCAGTTAAATCCGGGCCCGAGACAATCTCCTCCTCCACCACTGTCATTATCTACTATGGTGTATGTATACACAGTGACACCACCAAGTACTGCGGGCGAGGTAGGATTTGATAGAGTAATCTCAATCGTTTCATCAGTTTCAGGATCAAGATCATCTACAATAGTGATAGAATCCGTAGGAATATAAACAGTGGTGGTAAAAGGTGAAAAAGTGACAGTACCACCGCCCAGGTAAGCAGTTGTATAATCAGTCCCACCATCGGCAGTACCACCGGTAAATGCAAAGTCGACACTTATCGAGACACCTTGTGCCACAGATAGAGTAACAGGAACATAGAGCGGAGTTATGTCTTCCGAATTACTATCACTTGCAGTTTGAAAATTAATTTCGGGAACAACAGTTTCATCGCCAATTCCATCCCCATCAAAATCAGCCTCATTGTTGGCCGTCATGTTGGGCAAACAAGAAAGTATCATGGTACCTGCATATGTCCCGGCAATTTGATTATTCGGCACCTGCGCACGTAGTTCAAAATAATTGTCCACAGTAAACGGCGGATTGCCCGTGATCACACCGGAATATCCGACCCAGTTATCGGCACTCAAGATCGCGCTGTACGTGCTGGGATCAGTACCGGCAATGCCATCATAATCACCAACATTTATCAAACTAGGCATAGCGGCATAATACTCTTCCGGACTCGTGGGCGGATCATCACAGTCATCATCATTGGGACCATCTTCCCTAAAACGATGATTCTCTCCCGTCCCGGGGTTCAGGAGTCCTCGCGTAAATGGGTTGATTTTCCCTGTGCCCGCAGTTGCAGCTCCGGTGTCACCATTTTCATCACAGAGCAGGGTAAAACCTATAATCCCAAAATCATCATCATTGGGAGGGGTGCTGGCGGCATATGGCCATGTTCTTAGTCGTTCTGTTGCAAAAGTAGCAAATGGATCCAAGCTTGCAGGCGCGCAGTCTCCATCATAATCATCCACAGTCATCGTCCCACAATCTTCTTCATTGGGTAAATCCATGATGTATTCATGCTTGATAGTTTGTGTTTCAAATCCACTGATAAGATCGAAATCAGTAATGTCACGAAGACTTCCAGGAGCTATACGAAAAAGTCCCTCTCTCTTATTGAGATTTGTCTTGGGGACCTGTCCAAAGATAGCAATATCATGAGTATCGTAACCAACTTTTTTAGACGTAGGATCCATATTGAAGGTATCTGCGATATGGAGATCATAGCCATTGTTCGTATCACAGGTCACTTGTACATCAAATACTCCGGCATAGCTGTTGCCAGTCAAATCAAATTCAAGCAGATCTACATATCCACTACCATCACTGCCCGAATCCAAAGCGGCATCGGGGTCATCAACGAGAATATTCACTCCACTCGGTTCGAAACCGGCACCGAAAAGACCACCGCCAAGTCGAGCAGTATGAGAAAATTTATTGTCATTGAAATCTACCGTTGGTGAAGGTGTTTGCTCGTCAAAACCATCTTGGAAACTGCTTTCCACCTTATCATCTTCATCATGCAAATTTTGATCTGCTCCTCGCGGGGGTGTCCCTGTCAGTGTATCTACAATCTCAGAACTGCAAGAGACTTGGGCTTGTGCTTGGGTTTTCGGGATTGTATGCAACGATACCATCACAAAAACCCCTGCCACAAAGAGTACTTTCAAAAAAGGCAAGCATTGCCCGCACCAACGCGTTGTGAGAGAGGCAAACGTCATTGTTTCTTGTTTGTTTTTGTTACTTCATTAAAGTATACTACAAAACAATAGAAACATTAATAGTCAACAACCTATTCGGTGCGCAAATAGACACGCGATAGACCTTTGCAGTATGACAAAACATCGTTATAATCACTCCTTTTACGACAGTATGGGAAATTCAAAAGACATTATCACCCTTCCCGCCCCCAAGGACAAAACCACCTCCCCCGCGCCCGGTTCGGCGGGTAGTGAGCAGGCGGAAACAGCTCTCAGGAAAGTATTCTCCCAGCGTCCACGAGGTTTCACGCAAATAGCGGTTCAGGCGATCCATTCGCTTCTCGTGCCGGAGACACAACAACAATTCTTAGACGAAGCGGTGAATGTTTTGTGTGAATATCTTCTGGGAGATATGAGCCAAAACCTGAAAACAAATCCGGCAGAAAACATTCAACATACACGCGAGCAAATCAAATCATGTATCGAATCCGGAACACTTCTTCCCGGGACAAAAGACATCCTCATGCATGACTTTGAAAATTACTTCAATTCTGAAGAACGACGACTCATGCGAGAAGAGGTACAATCAGCACTCGAGCTTCGAAAATTGTCACGAGATCTTCGCATGCAATGTAATCTCCTCATGGGCAAATGTCTTCAAGCACTGACTCCGGACACATTAAATGACCTCACAACACATATTTACATAGAACTTCCCAAACCGACACCGGAAAGTCTTGATGCACCCGGTGTAGATATTGTTTTCAAAAAATATCTTGCTGAATTCTTTAGAGATACTTTGGCCACGAGAGATCTGATTGATCTTTTGGCATTGGTCATTGTGAAATATCCGCTTGTCTTTGGTAAGCAAAACAGAGCTGACATCATCAATGGAGTTTTTAGCGTATTGGCTGAGCACACCTGGCACATCATCAGCGGGAAGTAATTGTTAATTGGTATGCTTCCTAGTATAATGAGATGAACCCTCATTATTTATGACAAAACAAAAACACATTCCCTCCACAGTTCTTGTAATAACAATCACCGCTCTCTCCCTCTCCGGGTGCTCTCTTAGTAATGACCAAAAAGCGCCCACAGAACAGGTGAAGGCGACCTATCAGATTATCGCTACGACTGCGAATCAAGACATGTCTATGCAAGACATCAAGCCCATTATTGATTACCGAGCAAAAGTAAAAAAATTACGAAGCATCAATTCTGAAGTCGTTGATAACACACTGGTGCTGACGGGAGACACTTCGGAACTTACTCCGGTGATTGCAGAAAAAATGACCGAAATCAATCAATTATCCATCGGCGAAAAGCGTAAGAATTTTACCGGTGAAGAAATCACTCGAAAGAAAACATACAATGAAGGCCAAAAAGACAGTATGAATCGGGCATATGAAGAAGCGAAAGAAAGTCCCGACAGTTTCGATGATGTAGTGACGACATATAGCGAAAATACCAACCTTATCGACAAGTCTGTCCATGATTTTCAGACAGGCAAAGGACTGCAAAGAGAAATTGCCGATACATTATTTGCTACCGGCACCGGCTCTATTACGAAATTAGTCACAACATCAAACATGTTGTGGTTTGCCAAGGTCTTGGACAGAAAAGAACATGAAGAAATCACCGCCCAGCATATCCTCATCTCATATATCGGATCGAAGGCTCAAAATCCTTATCTTCACCGCACCAAGTCTCAGGCAGAAAAATTCATGAATGAAATCAAAGACACGATCACTCCCAAAAATTTCAGTGCCAAAGCCAGAGAATTATCTGATGATGCTAGTAATAGCGGCAAAGGCGGCAGTCTTGGAAATTTCCCGAGAGGAGTCATGAGCAGGGCATTTGAAGATGCTGCATTCTCGGCAGAGTTGAATCAAGTAGTCGGACCCGTCGAAACAGAATTCGGCTGGCATTTTATTTTGGTCACGAAGAAAGAATCTGTTCCTTTTGTAAAATACCAAGATATCGTCCGTTTTTTGAAGCCACTCACTCCTGAATCAGGCTATGTACCCGTACTTCACATCGGCAATAAAATCCATGACATCAAGCCACAAGTCAAAAGCACTCCGACAGAGGAGACCACGGGATCTGGAAGTACGACTGAGACCAAAGATTATCGTTTGGTTATTACGTTCAACAATGAAGGAAGACAAATGCTTCTTGATTTCGCGAAATCACATAAAGATCTCAGCAATTTTGCCCTCATGATCGACAATGCCCCGTATTGGAAATTAACAAGCGATGACCAAATCACGAGTGACGGAACATTGGTCCTCCAAGGCGAACTCACCGAAGAACAAGTACGTTCATTCGAAGCCGAAATGAAATCATACAGTTTACCAACCGGCATACAATTGATTGATTTTCAAGTAATTCAAAAATAAAGACCTCTGGGTTCACTACAACGAATTGATCTTTTTTATTTTTACTTGATTTCCACGCCCCACTTGTATTAATATCTAAGTGTCACCATGAGAGGCCATGCAAAAGGTTATGCCTGCGCTAATGCCTCTTTTTTAGTTTGTCCTGAATTGAAGACTCGAGGACAGAAAATAGATTTTCAGAGTTAAACTTAGAATTTAGAACTTAGAATTTAGAATTGCAAATAATTTATTTCATAATTGGTCATCTATAATACCCAGACATACCAATTGTCATGGCTATTCTTACGTATTCTGCATGCATTTCCGGCATCGAAGGCAAAATTATCACCGTCGAAACAGAAATTTACAGCCAGCTGAATAAATTCTTCATCGTCGGCCTGGGCGACACGGCCGTACAAGAAGCCAAACGCCGCATACAATTTGCTATCAGCAATAGCGGCTTTCGTTGGAGTAAAAAAGCTATCACGATCAATCTCGCTCCCGCACAAATGCGCAAGGAGGGTAGCGGTCTCGATCTGGCCATGGCAGTCGGTATCTTACTTTTCACGAAACAAATCACCCTGCCCCATAGGGACAAAACACTCTTTCTGGGCGAACTCGGCCTCGATGGACAGATTCGTTCAGTTCCAGGAGTTTTGGCCATGCTTTTACAGGCACACAAACAGGGTTTTACCCACGCGTATATCCCAGCCGAAAACACTTTTGAGGCAAGCCTGGTTGCGGACCGCCTGAAGATACATTCCATCAATCAGCTTGGAGGCATTCAAAGCGCTAAAGCTATAACACCGATGAAAGATACGGGCATGATTAATCATGCCCCTCTACATGCCCCTTGCCCCCTCGGGGCCGACTTCCGTGACATACTCGGCAATATTCATGCCAAACGCGCTCTTACCATCGCTGCAGCCGGCGGCCACAATGTCCTCCTCACCGGTCCCCCAGGCACCGGCAAAAGCCTGCTTGCGAAAGCACTCCTTGGCATTTTACCGCCACTGAATTTTGAAGAAATGCTCGATATTGTGAGTATTCATTCGATAAGTGGCGAACGTATTTCCGAACAAACATTTACCCGTCCATTCAGGTCCCCTCATCACAGTTCTTCTGCCAATGCCATCATCGGCGGAGGCATACATCCCACTCCCGGTGAAATCACTCTTGCTCATCATGGAGTCTTGTTTCTCGATGAATTCAGTGAATATCGCCGCGATGTTTTAGAAAGTTTGCGAGAACCTTTGGAAGAAAAACGTATCACCATTTCACGCACACAAAGCAAAGCAGTTTTCCCCGCAGAATTTCAATTGATCGCTGCTATGAATCCCTGCGCATGCGGTTTTGCTGGCCTGCCACACGAAGCTCCAAAGGGGGCGCAGTATGGTCCCGCAACTGCGGGCGAACAAATATGTACGTGCAGTTCCTTCGCAAAAGACAGATATCATCGCAAGCTATCAGGACCAATTCTTGATCGTATCGACTTATTTAGTTATGTACCCAGACTGCCACTAAAAAAGCTCTGGCAGAAAGCGTCAGTTGCGGAGTCTTCTTCGCAAATCAAAACCTTAGTCAGCAAAGCTCATGAACTACAAATAAAACGGCAAGGAAAAACCAATGCTAATTTAAAATTAACATTAAACACCGCATCAGAAATACTACAAATCTCAAAAGAGGCTTTAGAACTGATGACAACGATCACAGAAGCCATGCAACTTTCACCACGTGGCCTCGTTCGTTTACTCAAGGTTAGTCGCACAATCGCTGATTTAGACGGAAAAAAGGTAGTGTTGTCCCTTCACCTCAAGGAGGCTATAAATTTTCGGCAAAATCTTGTTACCGACTCTTGATTAGAATCGACCACCGATAGTAAGTCCGGTCACAGTATCAGAAATAACAGGAGTAACAGTTAAATCTGGTATCCCAAATAACGATGCACGTGGACGAACAGAACTTGTTGTTCGTGGTTCTCTGGTAACCCGAGTTTCTGTAGGTAAAGCCAAAATGAGCACTGTCGATACGGCAGTAACAGCTGCTCCAGCCCAGAAGGTGTAAGCAAAAATCTCAGCCCTATCACTGGCACCATAAAATGATCTTTCCAAACTTTCAGGACAAGGCATTCCGCTCGTCTGTAACTGGCGACACTGTGATAAGTTCGTTTGACCATCACTAACATTAAGCAAATAACCCGAACCACCCACAGCCATAGCGGCCACACCTGTAATACCAGAGACCAAAGATATTGCCCGAGGAGTGGTGAACCAAACATCTTCACGATGCTCGACATACTCACGTCCTTCGACGACCACCACACGTCCATCTCCGGTACCTCGCCCTGAAGTACCATCAGTATGACCGTCGCCGGTAGATGGAACTACACTTTCAAGCTCATGATAACGTGACTCGATGCGCCCTAAATATCTCTCTGCAAAAGCAGCAGCTTCTCTTGCTAATCGCAAACTAGCCACTACTCCACTTCTTCGCTCTGCCCTTTCTCTCCGTTCACGAGCATTGGCAGGTTCAGGCGAAGCATCGATTTCTTGTAATTGTGCATTATATGTTGTGACCAGAGCTCGCATACGATCCCTTGCATCAACCAAATTATCTCTTACCGGACGCATCTGTGCAATGGTAGAAAACCCTAAAACGGCTTCAACACGACTCTCATTTCGAGCATTAATTGGACGTGTCTCTGAGATGGCGGTATCTGAACTGACAAATTCGAAACCTGCAATACGCATATCACAGAGAGCAATATTCCAGCTCATTTCAGGTGAAGCTACAGAACGCAATTCACGACCTATACGCTCACTTTCGAGAAAATCCGCTCGCGCAGTGACGAAATCCCCTCCTCTAAAAGCTGCTGTTCCTTCGATAAATAAACGGCGAGACTCAGCTTCACGAGGATCTGTTTGAGCATGTGCCACATTACTGTCAGTCATTTCTCTGCCCGCTTCTATTGCCAGATTCGCACCTGTAAATGCTGCTACATGCAAACCGGCGGCCAGAAGAGCTTGGCGCGTCCAGCGAAGGACATTCGATCCAAATCCGTTGGATTTTTCTATCTTTAGGGCTTTTCTATCAAGTTTTTGAGAATTCATACGTTTTTATAAAGTAAGACAAGATGTGTATTATGGATTATATCTGAATATTTGTCAATACAAGGAATATGAGAGAGTAAATAGTATATCTGAAATTAGCAAATAGGAAGAGGATGAGGAAGTAATAGTAACCTTCCTTTGACATTACGATTGAAATCCTCAGCAATGATCATTAGTATAGTACCGTCTACATTTATCCCCCTGTTATGGAAAGAACATTCGTGCTTATGAAACCCGATGGTGTACAGCGTGGCCTTGTTGGTGAAGTAATTCATCGATTTGAACGTGCTGGCCTCAAGCTTATTGGGCTTAAAATGGTTCATATTGACACCGAATTTGCCAGAAAACATTACACTGAAGACTTGGAAATTCGCCGCGGCAAGAAAACTCGAGACTTGGCTGTGGAAATGATTTCTTCTTCACCTGTTGTGGTGATGGTCTTAGAAGGCGTAGAAGCTATCAGTGTCGTTCGTAAATTAGTCGGTCCTACCGAACCCAAAGCCGCTCCTCCCGGAACTATTCGTGGAGATTATAGCCATATCAGCTACACACATGCCGATAAACAAGCAAAAGTAGTTTACAATGTCTGTCATGCCTCCGGCGATGAAAAAGATGCCAAATATGAAGTGGATTTATGGTTCAGTAAGTCAGAATTAGTTGAATATAAGACCGTGCATGAGTATCATGTTTTTTAGATTCCACCCTGTAACAATAGGCTATTAATTTCGTACTAATTAACGTCTTGGTCAAGTGAACATATCTCACAAAGATTATCAGCGCTTTGCAGGATACTACGAGGAGTATTTCGATCAAGTGTACCGCTATACTTACTTCCGTACCGGCAGAAACAAAGACCTTGCTTTCGACCTCGCTTCGGAAGTATTCCTCAAAGCCCTGGAAAAATTCCACACCTACCAAGAAGAAAAATCAGCATTCAAAAACTGGATCTTTACCATAGCGCGCAATCATATCATCGACTTTTACCGCATTCGAAAAGTCGAAGTCGATATCGAGGATGTTACGCAGCTCCTTGTTGCTCCTGAAACCATAGCCAGAAACTTACGAATCAGTGACGACACCGCCCTTGTCCTCTGTGCCATGGAACAACTCCCGGAAGCACAACAAGAAATTCTCCAACTCAAATTTTTCGCAGAACTCAACAATCAAGAAATTGCTAAAGTACTGGACAAAACCGAGATCAATATCAGAGTGATCATCCATCGCGCTATCCATACACTAAAACAGAAAATCGCCACAATCTTTTCTCCACTGCATGTCCAAAATGTCACTCGAACACAACTTCAGGGAATTATCACGCCAGAAAGCTCCTTTTCTAGCTAAGACGCGCCTTCGTGCTCGTCTGTGGTGGAAATTTATGGGGATGCAATTACATGCGGGAAAAAGCGTCTTCTCCCTCATCGGTAGACGTTTTGCCGTGAGTTTTGTAGCAGTACTGGCAGCCAGTTCAGTCGGTTTTACAAGCATCTACGCTTATCACAGCGATGAGGTTACGGCTTTCAATTTCCTCTATCCCGTAAAACAAACTTTGGAAGCTTGGGTTTTGGCTGTTGCCCAGACACCGACTGAAAAAGCTCAAATACATCTTGATCTGGCACAAAAGCGCACACGTGAAGTAAAAAAGATTATTGAAAACAATAAAAAAATCGACTCAGCTACCGTCATTGCCATCAAAAGCAACAATGAACAAGCTGTTGTTGCAGCCGAACAAATCACCAATAGTGATGAGAAAAGGATCATCACCGAACAAATTATCAGTAGCAGCGAAGAACAAGTAGATACGCTCAAGGAGGTAAAAGCGGAAGGCATCAAAATTGCCGCAGAGGCAAAAGACATTTCTTTGGAAGAATTGTCGAAGCCCGAGATCAGTCTCGGATCCAGTGAAGCCATCGTGCCTGGTCCACCCGCTACAGGGCCGACCGTCGAACCCGCTACGACACCTGAAACCATCGTGGCCAGTGTTCCCGAACTACAAGTGGTAGACAATGTTTTAAGCGAAACCAAGAAACTCAATGGCAGTAAAGAAATCAAGAAAGAAGACGGAAACCCGCAAACTTCTACAGGTGCAGTTGTGCTCGATTCCCTACTTGAATCTGTTTCTCTTTCGACAAATTCCCCCTAATTTCGAGAACATATTTAGCTGAACTTGGCGCTGAGTAGAGTGGGCACTGGGAGTCATCTTTGCTGATGCAAGGCTCGGCATTTTGGGCAATGTGGACGATCTTCAGATCTTCATCCATAAAGATCATATCCAGTGGTATGAGCGTATTTTTCATCCAAAAGCTTACACGCTCCTCTCGAGGAAAAATAAACAGCATTCCATAGGTGTCTTCTATCTTTTCTCGATTCATAAGGCCTTTTTCCTGTTCTTCCGGACTATCGGCTATTTCCAAAGCAAATTTCACTTCGCCCGACTTGGTAGCAAATACAATGGTCGGAGCGCTCTCAACACTTCTCGGCCACAGTAATATGGCAAGAGCCAGGACAATAAGAACACCGATGGTGAAATAACGAGGAAATGCATGTGTCATACATGATGGATAATAACAAAATAGAACCGATCAGTCATGCCGAGCGCCCAGTGATATTTCCAATTTGCACTTTCCCCTATATAGTTACATTGTTTTATTAGCTTTTTTCATGGAAATTCTCATTGGCTTAGGCAGCATCATCATCGGAGCGGGACTTGTCTGGATAGGAAACAGTTTGCTTGCGAGAAAAAGTCTTTCGGAAGATAAGCAAGGCCATGATCTCCTCATCAAACAAGCAAGAATTCGTGCCGATATCATTCGGCAGCGCGCCGAGGCTGAACATGCAGAAAAAAAAGAATGGCTCGAAAAACAAGCACTACATGAGGAAGATTTACTTGCAGAAGCTGCCGAGCATATAGCAGAAAGAGAAAAGACATTACTTCCTCTAAAGGAACATCTCAAAGAAAAGCAAAGTCTCCTCACAGACAAAAAAACTGTCGTAAACAAAGCATTGCAACAATTGAAAGATGCAAAAGACAGTCAACTAAACGCACTCGAAAAGATTGCGAAACTCTCCCAAACTGAAGGATTGGCTCAATTGAGTGAAAATATCATTACTGAAGAAATGACGGTGCAAGAAAAACATTATGAGAAACTCCTCTACAACTTGAGTGATGCGGTCGAAGAAAAAGCCAAAGCTATTATGAACGTGGTCAATCAGCGCTATGTGGGCGAAAGCACAAGAGATCCAACTCTTATCGAAATAGAATTTAATGATCGAGACTTCGAACGTATAGTCGGGGATGAACACATGAGCAAAATCATCCATTTACAAACCTCTTTGGGTCCTGAGCTCAAGCTAGAACTCGTCGAAAAAGACGTACGTGTTTTTGGCTATGACTTATGGCGAAGATATCTCATCAAGGGGGCTCTTGAACGCATGAAAAAGAATAGAAAGATGACTTTGGAAGAAGCAATCGAAGATACCAAACGCTATACGGAAGCGCGCATGATGAAATTGGGCAAAAAGGCTTGCATCATCCTCGGCATCAAAGATTTTCCTCCTGAACTGATGAAGCTAGTCGGTCGCTTGGATTATCGTACGAGTTTTGGACAGAATATTTACCGTCATTCAATCGAGGTGGCTATACTTGCTCGCATGTTTGCCGAAGAAATCGGCTGTGATCCATACATATCTATGGTCGGTGGTTTACTCCATGATATCGGTAAAGGCGTCGACGCCGATGTCGCAGGCGCTCATGATGTGATCGGTCGCGATATCGCTCTTGATTTTCATCTTCATCCGGATATCGTCCATGCTATATATGCACACCATGAGGCTGAGCCATATCGTTCTGTAGAAGCGAAAATTGCTCAACTTGCCGATGCCATTTCCGCTGCCAGACCGGGTGCCCGTCACCATGAATCCCTCGAAGATTATATAGCCCGCATGCAAGCATTGGAGACCGCTGCACTTAGTCAAGAAGGTGTGGAAAAAGCATTCATCATCCAAGCAGGTAGAGAAATTCGCGCCTTCGTCGACCCTGAAAAAGTAAATGATGAAAAAGCCAAAAGTGTCGCCGATCATATTGTCACTGCCGTACAAGCCAGTAATGCAGTACGCTCCGGCGAAGTAAAAATACAAGTCATTCGAGAATTTACGACCAATGCATACGCCACTGATCGCAAGAATAAGTCTTACAAACTAAAACGGTAGCCTTCTCCATAAATGCTGTGAATGGTTTTTCGTCCCAATTGGCGATCGATTCTTTGACGAAGATTGCGTACAGATACATCCACGATATTTGTATCGGGATTCATATTGAGATGCCACACTGCAGCGATAAGCTCTTGCCTGGAAATAATCCTGTTAGGATGTTGCATAAAATACTCAAACAGCATTGATTCTTTGTTTTTCAAATACACCTTACGATCTTCAAAAGACACGCAACGTTTTTGTACATCATAGGTGATGCCTCGATAACAAACTTGATTAAAATAAGGACGATTTATCCGTGAATAAAGTCGTATAATTCGCGCGGACAATTCATTGAAGTCCAGAGGTTTTGGAAGATAATCATCAGCTCCCGCATGAAAACCGGCCAGCTTTGTCTCGACATCACATAAACCACTGATCACGATAATCGGTATCGTCGTATCAAATTTGCGTATCAGTCGAATCAACTCCAACCCATTGAGCACAATGTCCAAGAGCAAATCAACAATCACGATATCGTAGTATGCCAGTTTACTCATTCTTAGTCCCTCTTCGCCCGTATGCGCCATATCGACATGCATACGAAATTGGGCCAATTTCCCCTTTACTAAGTATGCCAATTCAATATTATCTTCGATGAGTAAGATCTTCATTGCTTGTAAATAAAGCTATGAAGATACTAGTCTGGAAATACCCTTACTCACAAAGTAGCACATTAAAACCATATAAAATATTTATAGAATTTAAATATGATGCAGTGGATCAGTAATGGTGTGTACCAATTTCAAAAGCACTGTGACCGTCTCATGGCCAAAAGTTTCGACAAAATTTGGCTTTTTTTCGGCATCACACCAAATGTACTGACAATTGCACGTTTCATAGGCACAGCAATACTGTGGGCACTATTTCTCACAGAAACGAACGCCTCTGATTTTTGGAATTATAGTATCTTGGCACTTTTTATTATCACCGCTCTCACAGATCTATGGGATGGAGCTCTTGCTCGAAATACCAATCAAGTCACCCACATCGGAACCCTCTTAGACCCACTAGCTGACAAACTCCTTATCGGTAGCGTGCTCTATTTCTTGGCTGCAACGCTTGCTCATTGGACGCTCTATATGATCATTTTTCTGGAAGCAATGATGATTGTACTCAATATTATTTTTTATATGGTATGGGAAAGTAAGATCAAAGGCGCCAATGCGTATGGCAAACTCAAAATGGGTCTCGAAGTCGTGTTTGTTGCTATGCTTCTTCTGGGTGTATACCAACAAAGTCCCGACATTATCACAGCGGGATACTATATTGGCGGAGTAGCTGTCTTTTTCGCAATCATCAGCATGCTAAAAGGCATACAAGACAGCGCGAGTGCCCTGTAGATGTAGGGCGCGATTAATCGCGCCCTTACATATGCGCTTCCTACATATCCATTCCTCCCATTCCCATACCCCCACCGCCCATTGGCATAGCAGGTTTTTCTTCCGGTATATCTGTGATGGCAGCTCCAGTAGTTAGAAACAAAGAAGCTATCGAAACAGCATTTTGTAATGCTGAGCGAGTTACCTTTGTCGGATCGACAATCCCTGCTTCAAACATATCAACAATGTCATCTTTCGCGGCATCATAGCCAAGATTATTCTTGTCACCCTTCTTGCTGATTTCGATTAAAAGCTTCGTTAGAACAGTAGTGTAATCCTTACCAGCGTTTTCGATGATTTGTTTTAATGGAGCATCGAGCGTCTCGAGCACAATCTTAATACCTGTTTGTTCATTTTCATCCTTTACTTTCAATTTCTCAAGAGCATCTCTGGCACTAATGAGAGCCACCCCACCCCCGGGTACAATACCCTCTTCGATGGCAGCACGCGTGGCAGAGACAGCATCCTCTACTCGATGTTTCTTTTCGGTTAGCTCCACCTCGGTGGCTGCACCCACTCGAATCACCGCAACACCACCAGCTAATTTTGCCAAACGTTCTTGTGCTTTTTCTCGATCATATTCAGATGTCGTGTTTTTGATCTCCACTTTGATTTGCTCAATACGTTTCTTCACATCATCAGCATGACCTTTTCCACCGACGATAATAGTTTTATCCTTTGTAGCAATTACCTTGGTAGCATGGCCAAGATCTTCCAGTTGTGCGCCACTTAATTTCAAACCAACCTCTTCGGAAATTACTTTACCACCGGTAAGTGTGGCAATATCTTGAAGCATAGCTTTACGGCGATCCCCAAAACCAGGAGCTTTGATAGCGAGGGACTGAAATGTTCCACGGAGCTTATTCACAATGAGAGTTGCTAGTGCCTCACCATCAACATCTTCGGCAATGATCACAAAATTCTTTTTACCTGCTTGCGCTGCCTGTTCCAACACCGGAAGAATATCTTGAATGCTGCTGATTTTTTTGTCGGTGATAAGAATAACCGGATTTTCCATAACTGCTTCCATGCGAGTAGCATCACTCACCATGTACTGTGAAATAAATCCATTATCAAATTGCATACCTTCGACATACTCATGAGAAAGACCAAGTGTCTGACTTGCTTCTACAGTAATAACCCCATCCTTACCTACTTTCTCTACCACATCAGCAATAAGCTTACCCACTTCCAGATCAGCAGCAGATATGGCACCAACCTGAGCAATTTCTTCTTGAGTGGTTATTTTCTTGGCTACCTTATGAAGATGATCAACAACCGCTTTTAGCGCTTTATCCATACCGTTCTTAATAGAGACAGGGTTAGCACCTTCACGCACAGAGGGAAGTCCTCTTTTGATCAGTTCAAAAGCCAACACAGTCGCTGTAGTAGTACCGTCACCCGCCACATCATTCGTCTTGGTAGCTACTTCTTTCACCAATTGTGCACCCATATTTTCAAAATGATCGGGAAGTTCAATTTCTTTGGCAATAGTGACACCATCATTGGTAATCGTTGGCGCGCCATATTTTTTATCCAACACAACATTTCTTCCCTTGGGACCCATAGTAATACGCACGGCATTGGCGAGTTTCTCGGCACCGGCAAGCAATTTGGTACGTGCATCAGTGCTAAATTGAATTTGTTTAGGCATAAAAATTTAATTTAAAATTTTAACTTAGAACTTTGAACTTAGAATTTAGAACTTATTCTAGTATCGCCAACACATCGTCTTCACGAAGAATCAAATATTCATTGCCTTCTACTTCTACTTCAGTCGGAGAATATTTGGAAAAAAGCACTTTTTGACCCACTTTCACAGTCAGTGGAAGTACTTTCCCATCATCAGACATTTTTCCGGGACCACAGGCAATGACTTCTCCTTCTTGTGGCTTTTCTTTGCTGGCAGTGTCAGGTAGTAGGATACCCGCGGCAGTAACTTCTTCACGACCTAATGCACGGACAACGATGTGGTCACGAAGCGGTTTTAAGGGAATAGATACGGTTTTGGCCATAGAAAGGGGGTTAATACAAAACTAGCACTCGGGATTATAGAGTGCCAAAACTGTAGCGTCAAGAAAGACAGAAACACGATACAACAGACGAATTCTACTATTGACATGTGCACGTAAAGATATATAATATCGTTTAACCTAAAATTTATATACCTATTATGAACAATAGACCAAGACATTTGGTACAGGGTATCAACAAAATAATTACCCTACGACCACAAAAGCAAACACTTCGAGCACCGGGACACAGAATGAGTAACAAGCCTCAGTCCACAAGACATACGAAGCCCTACTCAGGCGACGCTGTTCGCACAGAATCTGTACGTATTCCAAAGAATCCCGCGCCGCAGTTTTCTCATACGAAAATTTCAGATTTTGCCGATATTATTTTAAATCCGACTCCTGCACGTCAGGACATTGAAAATATTCTCGCAAAGGAGGATGTTCCTCTATTATTGGACCATAACAATCCAGTCGAAGCAGAGGATGATGAGATCGTCACTTTGCTCCCAAGTGAATCCACAGTAGTGGATCAACACATACTCCTTCATTTTGAAGAACCAATTATTATTGATCCGGTACTTTTTGAAGTCCCCGCTAATACCAACCACGTTCAAGAAACCAAACATGGAGACGAAACATCAACTGACGCAGGAAAAGTGTTACATGCCGACAGTGAAAGCGGAGCTAAAATATTAACCGGCATTGGTACTTTTCACAGCGCTGTCCGTAAGCGTGAACAAGCCGAAGCTACAATGTCTGCCTTGGAAGATGGTTTCTTTCATGGCACACCGAAAAAAGAGGAAGACATACAAGAACAGCTTTTTACAAGCAATTATGAACTGTACTGCTCAACACTTCCTTACATTATTGCAAACACCGAACATGAAGGCGACCATGAACACCTAAAGACTATCCTCTCACAAATAGATAGCTCAAAAAACTGGGACGCATTATCTGTCGCTGTTGATACTCTGGTACATTACCCGTATCAACCAAAAACCTTCCTCCTGATTGATGCTCTGTGGAAGCAAGCCAAAAAAGCGGGCCAAAATGGGGTTGAAACTGGACTACGTGATAGTAATGATCGAATATTCAGTGACTTCAGAAATACTCTTCCCACGACAATCACCGTCAAAAACGGTCAATACACGACCTCTGGCACAGGCTCAGAAATGGCTTGTGAACTTGAAGTGAGTGGACAAGTGTTTGCTTTAGAATTTAATACATATCATCAGACAATCACCGATCTTTCTTTCCCACATAACACAGAAAAGACACCGGTACTGAGCAAATTCCTCGGCGCTACATTGGACAAAAGGACTCTCAAGAGACTGGAAACTACATTGCTGAAGATTGCTGAAAATCCAGATGGGTATATCAGCAAAGAGCCTCCCGCGCCTGAAGCTTTTGTCCTTCTTTCTCACGTACAAAAGATTGCTACCGATTTTCAAAATCGTTTCAATGCTACAAAGGCTAATCCTGATGCATGGGTCTTTATCGAGAGTACTATCGAGCAAGGAAAAGTTGTTGTGACCGCACGCGTGGGCGAAGTGTCCGAGACTTTTGAAGTCTTTGGTTCAATGAAAAAAAGCTGGTTCCGCACTGTGTCAGACTTCCGCATCCACAGTAACAATGATGCTATCTCCGGACATGCATTTGATAAAAACACGCTTCAGAATATTCTAAGTACTTTACGCAAAGATCGTGAGTCATTCATTCCTCCCGTGCCAAAAGTGTCTTTTACTCAAAAAGTGAAATCAAGTTTCAAGACTCTGTGGGCAGGCATCAGTTCATTGGCAGAATCTGCACCCAAATATGCTACTCGTGCGAAGTGGTGGCTCGGCGAAAAATTCAAAACTGTCAGCTCATGGTTCAAGAAACAACCTACCGGTGCTGAAATCTCTTCTCCTGATGAGAAGACAGTTATCGTTCGCACACCCCAGAAGAAACATTCTTTCTTCCAAGGTGGATGGATACGCAAAACTGCCTGGGCAGGTTTGTTCATTGGTATCTTAGGCATCAATGACAATGTCCGCCGTCATACACCACATGCCGAGCCGCAAGATCTTGTGCATCCTTCCATTCCTTCATCTCCATCTTCCCCTTCATCTTCATCTACTCCTACACCTGTACCGGCACATGATCTTGTGCCGTCTACACCCACACAATCCGAATCATTCAGCATGGCCGAATCTCGCATTGCACGTCGTGGCCGTGAGGGTACGATGATTGATTTCCTACGTCATCATGGCATTGATCATGATGGAAATTTCAATCGTGCAGGACGCATTGCGCATCTTTTTGAGATGCATTATGTCAGCCCTCTTACCAGCGAATTCCGTCGCTTACAGGGTATCAGCTTTCCACGAGACGTCATCACCATACGAGTCGAAGGAGACCATCTCATTATGGAATCCCGCCGTTACCGCGATCGTACTCATACCGGAGATCCCGTAAGTATCGCTACTGCTCGTGCACCACTGAGCCGAGTAGCCGCATGGGGCCGCATGGATGAGGCTACTCTACGAGCTGCGCTCTAGAGTTCTAAATTCTAAGTTCAAAGTTCTAAGTTAGAACTCAAAGCAAAAACGCCTACTCTGTAACTGAGCGGGCGTTTTAATTTATAATTCACAATTCTCGATTCACAATTATTTCTTTCGTCTCGCTATCCAGGCAATCATGCCAATCAGTCCGGTAACGATCATTGGTAACGCTGCAGTTTCAGTTCCTGTCTTTGGTAATACTGGCATTGATGGTGGGAAATATGCGGGAGCTGGAGTATATGGCTGTGGAGGAGGAGGCAATTCTACCGTACGGGTTTCCTTTGTTTCAGTTGTTACGGGAGTTGTTCCACTCTCACGACAATCACTCTTGGACAATGGATCATCGAAAGCCTCAGTGACATCCACGTAAATAGTGTTTGAAGCACTACCGACAGCATTGGCCATAGTTACATTGACACTATTAGTAACTGCTACACCGAGATTAAATAAACAGACCGCGTCGAGATCGACACCGGCAGCGCCACTTTGAGTCACTGAAGTACTGGTATTGTCTTCGATCTTCACATAACGAGCCCAAGGCATATCAGCGTCCCCGAGATCAAATGTCTCCGTACCGGACACTTTCTTATAATTAACACCGTCTTGAGACACAAAGACTTTCACATCTTCATCTTCACGGTCATAGTCCTTCGCATGATTGTCGATAGTAAAGAGACCGAAATCATCACCGTCACCATCGACGATTACTTTCTTGCTGCCTACATCCACGATGATTGAGCCATCCTCACCGAGAGAGACAAACTGTCCATCCGGCGCATCGGTAATTTCATCTTCATCAGTGAAGTCATTATTATCACTTTCGATATCTTCATCCTTCACATCATCAGCATAGAAATCGCTATCATCCAGAGGATCAGCATTGTGATCCAAGCTATAGAGATTCAGAGGAAAATCATTGGCAGACTTGAAATTGACACTATAACGAACGGTCTTGGTCTCTCCTGGGAGTAAAGAAATATTTGTTACTTTTACCAAGCCCGGCACGGTAGCATTGGTACCACCTGCAAGATCCAAGACATTGGCAGTATCTTTGTATGTGGTCGGAATATCATCTTCCAAAGTATATGTTCTAGCAAGTGCTTCATTGTTCTTGATGGTAATTCGATAAATGACGCTATCAGTAGATCCACCATCGACAGCATAGAGCGTCTTTGGATTTTCTACCGTCTTCGTGACTTCAAATGTACCACCTGTACCAACACCACTGCCTCCACTGATCGTGAGAATCAGCGTATCGCTATCCATACTACCGTTACAATCAGACTTCATCAGGGTAATCGTACTCGTTCCGGGCGCTAGCGTACGTGTGAAAGAATTATTATTTTCAGGCTGACTCACACCATTGATCGACCAGAGATATGTCACAGGACTATCTCCACTCGTATCATCATTTGTAAATGTATAGGTGCCCGCAGACTTGTTCATCGTACTCGGTGTCGGTTCGCCATTGATCGTAAACTCAGCTTCTACATTTGCAGTACCTGGACAGGAACCCGTAGAAGTACCACTGACCACGGTAAATTGGGCACTGGCCGGAGCAGGTGCAGGAGTGACAACCGGATTGGAAATAACATAAGAAACAGGATTGGTATAGGTACCCGGTCCACCTGTCACTGTCGTGGTGTATTGAATATACAAAACATCAGAAGGCTGTAAGCCACCTGAGACGGCGAATGTCATACTACCATCAGGAGCTACCGTACATGTCGCAGATCCTCCTCCAGGTAAAGCATTCTTTTCAAAACGACAACTCGTCACACTTTGATTTAAAGCGGTAAACACATCTTTGAGTACAATGTTATTCAAGACCACTGCGCTCGAAATTGGATTTGTTGCGTGAATAGTCACAGTCACAGGATCTCCGGTATGTAAATTGGTACTGGGAAGAATGCTCTTACTGAGAGTCAAACCAGCTGTACCAGTTGTAGAAGTAACAGTGATAATAACCAGATCTGTGTCCTTGTCGCCATCACAGTCAGTAGCTCCATGGATAATGGTATGAGTACCAGGAGTGAGATTGAAAGATGCTGTCGGGCCATTTTGGCTATCTAAAACACCATCAATAGACCACTCATTTCCCAAGGGTGCATTGCCCGCAGTGGGATCGATACTAGCAAAGATCTTTATACCAGGGGTGGTAGTAAAATTAAGTCCGTGTGACGCACCGTCTATTGTAAAATCTGCAACAGGATCAGTGTCAGGAAGTGAACATGTGCCACTTCCAGAAGTGACAGTGAAATGATCACTGGCAACTATGATAATGTTATCTGAGGGGTGAGAAAAATAAGCAGTATTTGTTTGAGAATCCAATGTGTTGGCAGTTGCTCCAAATTGCACAGTTAAGGTGCCGTCAGGATAAAGAGCTGTGAATGAATTCAGTGTGAGTGCGATGCCAGCATACGTACATGTTCCACTCGTAGCCGGATCAGACACTGACCAAGTGCAAGTTCCAGAATTGAAGGTCAGCCCAGATAGCGCCAGATCATCATTAAGAGCGAATTCACCAGGGCTAAGTTGTGTGTTGGTGAGATTGGTGAGAGTTAAATTAACACTAACAATTCCTCCTTGCGCCACAGTGGAAGGCGCTACAATTTTATTGAAAACAAAAGAAGTGTTTTGTGACGATTGAGCCGGAAAGTTTTCGCTGAATTCGGAGGTACTGCAGACACGAAGATTACCAAGAGTATCTTGTAAATCTGGATCAGCAGAAGATGCC
>MEWR01000026.1:9074-11975 GCA_001773455.1 Candidatus Abawacabacteria bacterium RBG_16_42_10 | reverse complement strand
TTGCCGTACTCGTAAGAAGCCCTCCGCTAAAGCCCGCGCTGAGTGGAACTGTAATTTCCCAGTCACCTGAGACGCTTAATGTTCTACCAAGAAAAGTTTTACCCGATCCAAAACCAAGTCCGCTACTATTATTGTCATCTACGTCACAAGTAGGAAGACTATTGGGGTCAGTACAACCAACTTGGAAAAGTTCAACCAAGGTTCCGTCTGCTGGAGTAACAGTACCTACTACTGTCCAGTCTCCTGTGCCGGGATTGTAATCTGCATCAGTGATAACAGGGAAATTCTGTACATTATTCCCTCCACTGTCCGGATCATTAGCATCATTTACACTGATATTCTGATTGTTATTGCTATATGCAAATGCAGTGAGTTCTCCATCTACCTGCAAATCAATCCCTATACCATCATCGTTATCATCTGCAGCCAAAGGAGGAGTCCCTGGATTACGACCGTTCTCAAAAATGCTGTTTTCGATAATCGCATTATCAATGTTACTTGATAACTGAGACTCACAGTGCTTACCAATGAAAATTCCATTGTCAGCATTGCGAGAAATCTCATTACGATAGATGAAATTATTCTTTGATCCTTCACTATCGATGACACATCGAAGTGCAATGCCATTACCTATATCAGCGGTCACATCACCACTTGTTGGTGTTACTGTACCGTTTTCTTCAATAATATTATTCCCCTGAATAAGATTGGCACTAGAATTGAGCAAGCTAATACCATCAGACACATTATGACTCAATTGGTTACCTATAACATAAAATCTATCAGCACCAGAATCTAAAATAATACCAGCGCTGGCGAAAGCATATGGTTCAGAAAGATCTGTTAGTTGTGTTGAACAATTCCCACTTACAGGACGCAATGATCCATTCGTATGAATTTGATTGTTGAGAATATTATTAGTGCTCCCAGTACCAGACGAAGTACCCTGAAGTTCAATGCCAGCGGTAAAACATGGATGCATGTCTGTACCAGCATAAGGACCGGTACCATCAGTCATTGCATTATTATTTCGAATGCTATTGATTACTATCGTTGTTCCTTCAACTTTCTGAGCTACAATACCTTTCTGGAAGCACTGAATATCATTGTCGATAATAGCGTTACCAGATGGTGATGTAGCACCTCGAGGGAAAATAGAAATACCCGCTTGGGCAGTAGTATTTGTATTATCACACACAGATTCTCCATCTACTCCACGCAAAGTAACATGCTGAACAGAATTATTGTCACCAAAAATCACAATGCCATTTATGAAGTCTTCTATCCTTAGGTTCTTGATGACGTTATTAGCTGAGTTCATCCCAGGAGTACCAACTTGAAACAGACGGTCATATGTGGCAGAAGCATCCATCACGCTAGTATCATCCTGAGTAATCGTAACTTGATTTTCGCCATCGATGGTAACTGAAAAATCATTGTCAATAACGGGAAGATTATCCAAACCAGAAAATAAATCAATAAGCACTATTTCATCGCTAGGAATATCGGAGGCAAAACGAATTATAGTATCTGCATCGTTACTATTTGCGAAGGCTATAGCCTGTCGCAACGTGCAATCGTCAGTCCCTGAAGCTAAATTATCACAAGCACCAACTCCACCAACATCATCACCTCTATCTACTAAGATTTCTTCAGGAGCTGCATAAACATCAACAATGTTTAACACAGGCAATATGGATCCAAAAGACAGGACCAATATAAGAGATACCGTTAACCACCCAGAAAAGTTTTTTTGTTTTTTTGTTTTCATGTTTTTATAAAACACTCATATCATTATACCACAAAAAGAACCGAAGACAACCCTCAGCTTTTGGGCATTCACCATCTGATGGCGCAGGACTAGGGTGCATTTAGCACTTAACCTCCTGTCTCATGATTGCATTACTCAAACAAATTCCTTCAGAAGCGCAAATAAGAACCTATCTCAGACGCAGTATCTTTGGCAAGAATATGTTCTGCCCCGTATGCCATTCTCGACATGTTAATCGTGCAGCGCAGAAGCGTTATTGGTGTATGAAGTGTCGGAGGCGCTTCTCGCTTCTTTCTCATACCTGGCTCAAAGACATGAAACTTAATCTGCGCACTTTCTGGGCTCTTCTTTGGTGTTGGACTCAAGCTGTCCCTGTTCTGCAAACTCAAAAACTTTGTCATGTAAATGACAAAACTATCCGCCATTGGTTCCGTCAGTTCCGTGTGCATCTACCACAACTGGAAGCCATCCTGGGCGGCACTGTCCAAATGGATGAAGCTTACTTTAAGAACACTTCTCTTATTATGGCTAAACAAATTGGCTCTTCAAGAATTGCTTTTAGGATTCTTCCCAAATCTTCCGTCAATAAAACCGAAGCCTGCCAGTTTATTTATCAGTTTATTGAACCTAACAGTAGACTCCAAACCGATGGTGGTGGTATTTACCGTGGTATTGATGCCTTTTGGCCTCTTACCCATAAAAAAGATATTCATCGTCGCTGGGAGTTTGAACTTACTTCAGAAATTGAAGGCATGTTTGGTAATTTGCGTACTTTTATCCGCAGAATGTATCATCATTGCACTCCTGGTACATTACCAGAATATGTGAGTGAATTTTGCATCAGATTTTCCTCTCCAGAAATCTTTACTTCTCCCTTTACTTATCTTAAAAACTCCTCTCTCCTTGCGCCATCAGCTACCTAATACCCCAGCTTTTGGAGGCATCCAAACTTCGGCACAAAAACCTAGTCTCTCGACACTCTCAACACTCGCACAGCTGAATTCCCAGCCCTATCAAAAGCTATTAAACCAACCTTGAAGTACTGACCACTACCAACGACCTCACTACGAACAGAATCTGCATCGGCTACATTCCCAGTAAACAAAGTATTCACCCCTGCGCTCCAAGGG
>MEWR01000026.1:8389-9057 GCA_001773455.1 Candidatus Abawacabacteria bacterium RBG_16_42_10 | reverse complement strand
CATCCAAGCGTCACCACAGGAGTGGTACTCACTGAAGTATTTACTCCACACCCTTGGGTTCTTCCGACATCATCTCTTGGTAAACTACCACAATCAACAGCAGCAGCGAGAGTAGTACACGATGTGCCAATATTTCCGGGAAGCCTAAAAGGGGTCTCGTCACTATCTCTTAAATAACGCACTTCTAGTGTCCCTGAAGAAAAATCTGATCCACTCGATGAATTAATAGTGGCTCTAAATTGATAAGGTCCCCCTACAGGCAGGGAACCCATTTGAGTGTCTGCAAGAATCGGTGCAATAAAATCAGCAATAAAACTGCCCCTTGCTACTGTAGCAACAACATTTACCTCTATAGATGTGACTCGCGCTTCAGCGGGAATTGCTGTTAAATCAAGAGAGGAAGTAATTATTGAAGAGGATCCATCTATCGCTGTGATAGGTGCTATTTGGTCAAATGGGGATGCAATTCCATCAACGATAATAGTAACTGCCAAGCGTGTCCCTGCAAGACTATTACAATTTCCTGTAAATGGAATTGTCATGTCAGTAGAAACTCTGGTATCAGCAAGATTGGCGACATTGTCTTGGCTGACAAGAAGTGTCCCTCTCGCTGCACACTCTGTGCCACTATCCCTCACATCCCCATCCCTACCATCCCCACTATCTCT
>MEWR01000026.1:0-8349 GCA_001773455.1 Candidatus Abawacabacteria bacterium RBG_16_42_10 | reverse complement strand
TATTGCTGCCAGTCGATGTCGGTATTGATGGCACAGCCTGCTACACTAGAAAGAGCAGCAAAACCGGCTATGCCCAGTATTTTGCGTGCACGATTGCGTAGAGAGGCCAATACGCCAACTCGAGGGCTTTTTGATGCTTCCAATTGAGACAAGACAGGCTTTTTCATAAGTAAAATTATTGAGACAAGAGCATCATGATAACACACTACAGATTTATGTCAATATCTTATCTTATACTGTCATTATATATGCGCGTGGAAGTAAGGACAAATAGGAGAATTTTGTTTGTTGTTTTGTTTGAGCTCAAACCCTCCCTTCCCTCCCTTATCAGGGAGGAACTTGGGTGTCGAAATAAAAATTTCATTATTTACTTGGTACATTTGAGTAAGTTAACTCCAATGTATGAGCTTCAAATATCTGCCTTATCGCGTTAAGCATACCGAGAGGGCACGGGAAAATAGAAGAAAACCAACGAAAGCCGAGCAAATAATGTCGACAGTTTTATTGCTGACTTCTACTGTGCCAAACTCTTGCTTGTTATTGAAATTGACGGTCGCATTCACGACGATCAAAAAGAATATGATGCTTGCCGAACAAGTACATTAAATGGATATGGTATCTTGGTTCTTCGTTATACCAATGATGAAGTGATGTTTGATTTGGAAGCTGTCTGCGCCGATCTCGGAAAACACATTGAAGCCCGCGTGAGTTTTCTTTCATCGCAACCCAAAGTCCCCCCTCCCTGACAAGGGAGGGTAGGGGAGGGTTAGGCTTGGGGGGTGTAACAAAACAAAAACAAAAAAATTCCCACCACAATCGCGCCATCAGCCACATTAAATGCTGGCCAATAAGGTAGTTTGATAAAATCAATAACCGCATCAAGTCGTAGGCGGTCAAGAAGATTTCCTATCGAACCACCCATGACGAAGCCAAGTGCAGCAGCGTGGATTTTCGACTGGCCATCGACAAGTTTGTCACCATAGAAAAAAAGCACCATGACGATGACAACACCTATCACAAATGCCGCGATATTTGCCAAAGGTATACTAAAAGCTATTCCGGAATTGAGTGTATAGAATAAATTGTTACTGACCACCAAATATTTACTGATTTGATCGAGTACGATGATCAAACCCGTAACGACAAAAACCAATCGGTGTTTATGTAATGAAAGCATAAGAAGTTCAGAGTTCTGAGTGCAGAATGTAGAGTTATAACTCAGAATTCAGCGCTCTGCACTCTGCACTGAAAAGTTGTTGCTTTTACCATACCACAAGTTTATATTTGCCACGTTCAAATTGAACGTTTTTAACAAAGAATCTTATGAGCAAATTTGCATCAAAAAGCCTCTTAGTCGGCCTGATTTTCATCCTCACCGCTTGTGGAGAAACAGCATCAATATCCGGTACTCCTACAGACTCAAATACCACGAAACAACCTGAAACAGTTTCAAAAGATATTATTATCGGTTATGTCGGTCCGCTTACCGGAGATGCTGCCTCACTCGGAAAAGATGAACAATCAGCAATGGAGATGTTTTTAGCAACGAAAAATTCCATGCTCAATGGTAGAAAACTCGAAGTGAGATATGAGGATGGTATCTGTAACGGTCAAAATGCCGTAAGCGCAATAAATAAACTGGTCACCAGCGACAAAGTACAAGTGGTTCTCGGAGGCCTCTGTAGTGGAGAGACTTTGGCAATGGCGCCTACTGCCAATCAAAACAAGGTTGTGCTTTTCAGTTCCGGTTCTAGCAGTCCAGCCATCAAAGATGCCGGAGATTATGTATTCCGCAACTGGCCATCTGATGAAGTGGCTGCCAAACAAACCATCGAAGACATCAAGGAGAATTATCTGTCTGAAACAGCACCGACAAGCTTTGCGATCATCAGTGAAAACAGTGACTTTGCACAAGGATTCAAAAAAGATGCTTTAAAGTTTGCCAAAGAAATGGGCATCCTAGTGGCCGTTGACGAGACATTCAATCCCGGTACCACGGATTTCAAAACCATCTTGGGTAAGGTAAAAAGCAGTGATGCAAAAGCCCTCATTGTGAACGCCCAAACCCCGGCTGGGGACGGTTTAATAGTGAAACAGGCTGCTGAACTGGGTATCAAATTACCAACATATGCTAGCAATGCCGTGAATGGAACCGAGTTTTTTGAACAAGGTAAAAGTGCTACTGAAGAAGTGATGTTTTATGATGTTGCTCTCGACGAAGAGCGTCCGATTGTGAAAAGTTTTATGGATGAGGCAAAAGCAAAAAGCATCAATAACTTAACGTATTCCGCCACCAAATATGATGCAATAAACATTGTCTACAATGCGATCGTAGCAGTGGGAAATGATGGCGAAAAGATCAAACAATATCTCTATAACATGCCTCTCTTTGAGGGAGTAGCCGGTACGTACAAATTCGACAGTGATGGTGAAGTGAATATCGCTCTGGTGAAGAAAGTGGTAAAGGACGGCAAATTTGTCATCGCTAAATAGAGACCATGCATGTGGCAAGTCATCGTCGGATACCCTAGACAACATCGATTCTTCGGTGTTTTGTATACAAAAAGACCTTGGAAATCGTCCGAGATTTGTGGTATTCTCTTGCAGCTAACGCCACATTAAGCGTCTTTATTTATGGAAAACAACGAAAATCTCCTTGGTAGTATGGAAATCGGGCAAGTAACCCCCCGAGAATTGGTAGTTGAGATGCAAGAAAGCTATCTCAAATACGCCATGTCAGTCATCGTGTCTCGTGCTCTTCCTGATGCCCGCGATGGTCTAAAACCCGTACAAAGAAGAATCATTTATGCGATGCATGATACAGGACTTCGCTCCACTGCTAAGTATCGCAAATCAGCCAAGATCGTCGGTGATGTGATCAGTCGCTTTCATCCTCATGGCGATCAGTCAATTTATAGTACCATGGTGCGTATGGCTCAGCCATTTTCACTTCGGTATCCGCTTGTAGATGGTCAAGGTAATTACGGCTCAATAGATGGCGATTCCGCTGCTGCTTATCGTTACACAGAGGCTCGTATGACATCTCTTGCCGAGCAATTGGGTAGCGATATTGAGAAAGAAACTGTCGACTTCCGTCCCAATTATGACGCTACTGAAAATGAGCCTGCAGTTCTTCCCACCCGCATCCCCAACCTCTTGCTCAATGGTTCAGAAGGTATTGCTGTTGGTTTGGCTACAAAAATCCCCCCTCACAATTTGGGTGAGGTTATCGACGGTATAAATCTGATCATTGATAAACCAGACTGTACCATTGAAGAGTTGATGGAGAAAATTCCCGGACCTGACCTTCCTACTGCTGGTGTAATTTATGGCGGTGAAAGTTTACGTGAAGGGTACCTGACGGGAAGAGGATCTTTCACTGTACGGGGTGTTGCTGAGATCGAAGAAAAGAAGAATGGTCGATTTGACATTATCATCACTGAAATTCCTTATCAGGTAAACAAAGCCGTACTGATCGAAAAGATTGCTGACCTGGTCAATGACAAAAAAATTGTCGGTATCTCTGATCTTCGCGATGAATCAGATGATAAAATTCGCATTGTCATTGAGCTCAAAAAAGACGCTTTTGCTAAAAAGATTCTCAACCAACTCTTCGAGTACACTCAATTACAGTTGGACTTTCACATGAACATGATTGCTTTGGTCGACGGTTTACAACCAAGACTCATGACATTGAAAGGTTTACTGGAAGCCTTCATTGGCCATAGACGCGCTGTTATTATCCGTAGAACAGAGTACGAATTACGTGTGGCCAAAGACCGCGCTCATATTTTGGAGGGCTTAAACAAAGCTCTCGACCATATTGATGAAATTATCTCTACGATCAAAAAAGCTTCCACCAAAGAAGAGGCAAGTCTTTCATTGCAACAGAAGTTTAAATTGAGCGAACGTCAGGCTCAGGCTATTTTGGAGATGAAATTACAACAACTTTCCGGCTTAGAGCGCAAGAAAATCCAAGATGAATACCAGAAGAAACTTGCTCTTATTAAGGAATTAGAAAGCATTCTCGCTAGTCCGGCTAAGATCACCAAAATCGTCAAAACCGAATTGGCAGAAATCAAAGAAAAATACAGTGATGTTCGCCGAACGAAATTAATGAAGCGCTCACTCAAAGGCTTCTCTGAGGAAGACCTCATCCCCGATGAACCAATGGTTGTTACTCTCACCAAGGGCAATTATATCAAGCGTTTGTCCCCAACAAATTATCGTTCACAACATCGTGGAGGCAAGGGGATTACCGGCATTACGACAAAAGAGGAAGATAGTGTTGACCATATTTTGACTACCACCACCCATACTGAATTATTTTTCTTCACTACAAAAGGTCGCGTATTCAGACTCAAAGCATGGGAAATTCCTCTCGCTTCTCGCACAGCGAAAGGACAAGCAATTGTGAACCTCCTCCAATTGCAACCTGAAGAAAAGATTACGATTATTTTGCCCGTGGAAAAAAATGACAAGACACAAAAATACTATTTCATGGCCACGACCGGTGGTACTGTGAAAAAAACTGAAATCGCTGATTTTTCCAATGTGCGCGCATCCGGACTGATAGCTATTAAATTAAAAGGAAGTGAGCAGCTATCATGGGTAGAACCCACCACCGGCAATGATGATCTGATTTTGGTGACTGAAAAGGGCCAAAGTGTACTTTTCCATGAAAAAGACGTTCGTCCCATGGGACGCGCCAGCCAGGGTGTGCGTGGTATTCGTCTCAAGGACAAAGACACTGTCGTGCAACTCCTCAAGATCCCTGATGATCAAGACGGTGCTATTTTTGTCCTCGGTAGCCATGGCTATGGCAAGAAAACGAATAAAAAAGAATTTTCTGCTCAAAAGCGCGGGGGCAGCGGAGTGCGCATTTCCAAAGTAACGACAAAAACCGGCAACCTTGTCGGAGCAGCATTTATCAGCAAAGGTGATATGGAGTCAGATATTATGGTCACATCCTCTCAAGGCCAAATTATTCGTTTGCCCGTGAAGAGTATTCCTTCGATCGGCAGAGCAACACAAGGAGTGATCATCATGAGACTCGACAAAGGAGACTCGGTTTCTTCTTTTGCTGTCTATCTCCATGAAGAAAGCGAAGTTACCACCAAGCAACAAGAGCCAGCCCTTGTCAAATAATGAGTTCAGAGTGCTGAGTTATGAGTTCAACTTAGAATTTAGAACCCTTCGACTGCCGCTCAGGGCAGGCTTTAGAATTTAGAACTTTCTTATCTTCGTTCCTGGGTAGTAGTAGCCTAAGATTTCAACAGCTGTATAACCACGTTTTGCTGCTGCTTCGGCACCACAGCCCGAGAGTCCTACTCCATGACCGATGAGCTTTCTCTCGGTAGTCTTGCACAGTGGATCCGGCACTGAAATGAGATAGGGCGTATTCGTCCATCCCCATACTTCCTCAGCACTTCGGGTTCGGCCATCGCTTTGATTAAAATACGGCGTTTTTACCAGCTCACTATTATAGATGACCACAAGACCCTTGGTGGTCGTAACAGCCTCCGCAAAGCGGGGTGATCTTTTTTCATAACCATATCCCAAATACTTCTGAGATTTGTTTGGATCGTCATCAAGATCATAGGGCATTCCCGGAAACTTCACGTCCCTGGTCATATAATACAGTGCATAGGAGCGAGCGATAATCGCCATGGCTTTTTGCTTTTCAAATGGTGCCGAATCAGACACCTCTGCCAGCCCTTTGAGATAATCCTCTACCGGTAATTCATTGATAGTCGTTAATTTGCTGTTAACTATACGCCACTCAATATTTCCACGATAGATATTGTCATTGAGATTTTTGTTCCACTCGGGAACATGTCTGAAATTGACAAGCGTTACCAAACTATTTTCACTTGTTGGTTCTACTCGTACGACCAATCCTCGGTACATATTCTTCCCAGCTTTTACCAATAACCCACTCTCATCAGGAATGATATTGATCCGAGTATCCTGCGCGAAAGAAGCAACCTTTTTGTTATCAATAATCACACTGTAATCTCCATTTACTTCCGCAACCGCATTCGGCTCCCCGACACTCAATTTGATTCGAATTGAGTCTTTTTTGTTTGGTTCTTGAGTTCCTAATTCTGCACTCTGCACTCTGAACTCTGCACTGTCCGCCTTCGGCGGACCACCAATCTCCTGTGAAATAAACTTGGTAAGACTTTCTGCAGAACGTCGTACCTGAGAGGCAAATGCGTTCATATTGTTTAGACTAATGTCATCTTTCGATTGTACGGCGACCGAAATAGTGAGCATTACCTTGGCCCGATATGCAGACAAACTCATCAAATCATTCGCGACGACGTAGAATTCAACGGTCACTTTTTTCCCGGCTAACGTCTCTCCTATAGCCATCTGAGGGAGAAAGGTCGCCGTATCCCCGGGGCTAACAACATTTTGGTTCTGCCTTGCTTCTTTCACCATGGTGAGCCCATTTTCCAAGCTTATCGGTTTCACGATCGTGTTAGCATTCCATACGGTACTACCGGTATTTTTGAATTTTATATTCAAAGTGACTATATCGCCGACATTTGCCTGTACCGTTTCCGGCTGTGAAACCACTTCAGCTTTATACAGTTTTTCTGTCTCCTTGATGGGAGCTGCTGCTTTGTTGTCAAAGATGACTTTTTCGTAAGACTTTGGGAAAACCAATTTTGTAGTATCGGCCAAATTGCCATCGCGAAGATTTTGCATCAGTTCATAGAGTCTGTCCCCAGGACAACTCGTTTTGCGAACATTTCGATGTCCGATCACATTGGGTAAGTAACTTCCATAAAACATACTGGAAGCATTAGGATCGAGTTTGTATTCCTTGCTTTTGGCATTCACAAGACTTTGTAGGGCCATAAGAGCTTTTGCTGTCGGCACGGCATTTTGAAAATTACCAAGCAATGCAATTCCCAAAGCACCATTGTTTTTACAAAGCGTATGAGCTGCCACCGCCAGATCACCACCGGCTCTTCCCTCGTAGACATGACCATTTGGATCGATCAGATAATTGTATCCGATATCTCCCCAATCGCGAGATATGGTATGGAAATAATAAATTGATTTTACAGCGGCCCGATAATCAGCGTCATCGATGGCGCCATTTTGATCATAATCCTTCACATCAATATCCGTGTGATGAATGACAAGTTTCTTGAGCTTCGGCGCAATGGCAATCGGCCATGTATATTCTTTGCCATCGGGATTTTTGGAAATAACTTTCGTGATTTTGAATTCTTCAGGGTATTTTGCCTCAAGGTTTACACAATTTGCGCCATATTCTTCAGCCTCTGTGGGTTGCTTGGTGGCAACACTTTCTTTTTTGGGCTCTACTGGCTTTGGGCTTGCTGGTGTTTCAGTTGGTTTCTTCACCGCTTCCTTTGCAGCATTTTCAGTGCGGATACGATCTCTTGTTTCCCGAAGCCTTAAAGATTCATCTGCTCCCCACATTTTACGTGTAATTATCTGTTCATCCGCCGAGACCATCGGCACAACTTGAGTCTCTTCGCCGGGATTTAGTAAATGTACTTGTATGTTTGATATTTCAGGAACTTGCTCATCTCTGTTTTGGAGCACAGCCTTCAACTCAAAAGAACGTGAAAGTTCAGTAAATATAGGCAGGGAAACTCCCGGCTCCGCATCAACATCTTCCACAACTTCTTGCCAGTCACTTTTCTCGGTTCTTACAAGAAACATCACGGCCGGATCTTCCCCTTTCCCTTCATCTTCTCCTTCATCTCCATCTTTTCCTCCATCTTCATCTCCATTTCCATCTTCTCCTCCATCTCCACTTCCAATTTTTAATTGTTCTTCCCAAGTCATCTGCATTCCATAAAAAGCCTTCACTTCTTGAATTGCAGAAGTGTAAACAGCACCGCTTTGATTTGCAGGTACAGTAAGTGTCAGTTGTGTAAATGGATCGGTAATGGTACTTGCTTCAGCTGCAACAAAAAGCATTTTCTCAGTGGTCGTATTCCAGAAATTTCCATGGAGCAACATTCCTTGCGCCAGAATCGCCAAAACACATGCCAAGGCTTTTACTTTAAGACCATTCTTAGGGGACAATATCAACATTTGGGGGGATTTTTTATCAAGAAATTATACCATAAATCAGACACATCCGAACAGCACTTCCCGTCATTCCGAGCGTAGCCGAGGAATCTTTGGTTGAGTTCAAGTCGAATCTTGGTTTGATCCCATCCAAAGATCTCTCCCCTGAAGCAAGTTCAGGGCCGCACCTGCTCCACTCGAGATGGGTTTAATGGTCAAAAAAGTGTGCTTTTTAGGGAGATTGATAGAAGGAACAAAACCAAAGGATAAAGTTTTTTCTCTGGTGGT
>MEWR01000025.1:4040-7601 GCA_001773455.1 Candidatus Abawacabacteria bacterium RBG_16_42_10 | reverse complement strand
GCCAGTCGTTGGGTCTGTGTGTTGGCGCAGGTCTCGATCACTATTTAGGGTTGCGTAACCGCGTCGGCGCAGCTCGTGACATACCGAGGTTTTGCCCGTGCCGGAGACTCCCTCGATAAGATAATTTCTCTTACCCATTGTCCTTACCTCTTTGGTGTGTTTGTTGGATGATTTGACATATTTATGCCTCTTCTAATCGTCTACTCTCAAATTTCCTATAGCGTGTTCCCATTCAGTCTAGCGAAAGGCTAGAATGTAACTACGGTTTGTTCGACTCAATGACGTACAGATCTGGCCTTCCGATGGATTTCGCTAAACGCCTAACGGTTTGCGTTAGTGGTTTGTGGGCGGGTGTGGATAATGCTTGGGAGCAGAGAAAACTCGAAGCCAGAAAAATGCTTGAAAATGCGGCAGAATCCCACAAATCCACTGCACGCATTGTTGGGTGGCTTTTACCGATAAACAATTGCTTTATTCATCGCATCAACTATTTTTTGAATATGCTCACTATCTGATGATTCCAGAACATTTGATTCTCCTCCTGCCGTTCCTATTCGTACTGCAAATGTTGGTTTTGCGTTATTCGCAGAGGCTATGCCCCAAATAAGAAGAATCAACCCGCCCACAAAACATATCCCCCCATCTATAAAATTCATCATTATGGTCATGCCAAGTGCTATTCCCCAATTACTGCCAACGTAGTCCCTGGTCTTTTGTTTGGTTCATACTCTTGCATACTGACCGATGTAACATTGGGCATTGTATAGGTTTTTGTTCCTATTACTGCTCTCAAATTCGTGATTTTTACATCACCTAATTCCAGGAACATTGTTTCTTCACTTTCAGCAGCCTTTTCGGTCTTTGGCTTCTTAATCGAATCGGCTGATGGTCGAGAAAAAGGGACGTCTAGGTCGCGTCCGCAATATCGACAGACAATTGCCTCCGCCTTAATGGTTTCAGCACAATAAGGACATTTTTTAGTTTCATCTGACATCTTATACTCCTTCTCAAGAATGTTGTGGAAACTTAGATTTCCTACTGTTTACCAAACTTTAGAAAATAAAGGAGGCGAACCACAGAAATAACAATATTGGCGCTATATCAAAAGCTAAAACCATAACCAAAAGACCCAGTGGAGATCCGCCAAAGCTGGGAAAAGCACTATGTTGAAGCCTGAACATTGCATAATGATCTTTGATACTCAATGGTAAATTAAGCACCAATGCGACGTCCAAAAACAATAGAATGAACACGATCCATCTCGACCAACCCAGTTGAATGGCTAAGGATGAAGTAAAAACTACAGTTGCTACTAAACCGAAAACCAAACATAATATAGCCCAGACTGCCTCTCCCTTTTCGCTGTTCATGGTTTTCACCACCTTTCTGTGTTTCAATATCCTCAATTTGACAGCCACCCAACGGTTTGCGTTAGCCGCAAGTGGGCGGGACGAGACTCGGCTTGAGAGCAGTATAAACCCGAAGCCAGAAACAGGCTTGTAAAATGCACAGAATCCCACTTGTCGGCTGCACGCTTTGTTCGGCGGCGTTTTTGAGTGATGGTTTTGATTTTGCGTTTTCCATTTCTCTTTAAACCTAGTATGCCCAAGCCTTCAGCTTGAACAGTTCGACTTCTTCAGGTTGTATAACTTCTTCTGCGTCCGACACCGATTTTACAATAATCTTTGGTGTGTTGAGTGCGTTTTTGAGGTCATGGCTTGCTATCCATCCGTTTTCCCATAATTCGAGGGATTCGCCATTTACAATTTTACAAATCGGTTCGTCACTAGAAAAAGGTATGCCAATTGCTTTTGGCTGTATTACTCGTTGAAGCCATATTTCAAGATAGCCATTATATGGTACACGACTCATTTTATTTCGTACCTTTTGCCATAAGCGGGGCTTTTCTTCACTTGAAGCAAGCGAGATTAAGTGACTTAGAATACCAGCGATTCCTGGGAAAGTGGACGGAGAAACAAATCCAATGTCTGTTGCGATGGCTACTTGTACTTCAAGGTCGTCTGGCTTTTCCGTCTGGTTAGAAATTTTGGTGTGAAACTCACTAACCAAGCGTCTGAGTGCTCCACTGTTAGGGAATCGTAGTCCAAAAGAATGAAGCCTAAGCAGTTGCTTTTGCATAGTCTGTGCATTTGCGTCCCCTAAATCTTGCAAATCAATTCCAGCCAATTTATCTGGTTTGATAGACCCTTCCACAACATTCCTACTTAAAAGTGTTTTTGATACCCCTAATTTCATGCCTACTGACATTAATTTGTCACTGACCACTTTTAATATCTCTTCAACTCTATCATCGCTGTTTGCAAATATTCTGTAATCGTCGCGGTATCTGAGGATGCGAAAATCAGTTGGGTTGCCTAGCACAGAATTGATTTGTTCGTCCACATATCCAAGAACGATTTCTGCTATGAAATCCATTAAAACCGAACCTTGAGAAATGCCATTAGTTTGCCCATACCGACTTGATTGGATGTGCATATCAATCTTGTTTCCTAAAAAAGAGTCATTCTTTTTATTGCGCTTTGCTTCTTCTAAACCATGAATTGCCCAAGAAATGCTATGTGTATAGAGAGACCCATAGCAATCCACAACATCAGTATGAAGAACATGGCTAAATTCTAAAGAACATTCTAAAGACTGTTGCTCAATTTTTTGCCACCAACTGTTTATTTGAGTTGCAATATCTTTTTGATTGTCGGTAGACATAACAGGAGCACTGCAACAGTCAACTGCGCCGCCTTCAAATTCAAAAAATCGTTTTTGAATACTCATCCAGTTAGTAGAATCACAGATCACGTTTACTAAAGAGACATAAATTGCTGGATGAATCAATTCAAATGGTCGCCAAGCAAATTTCCCGTCTTTGTTTGCTAAAAAACTGTAATTTACCCCTGAAAAATCATTGGGATTTGAAGATTTGAATGCCGCAAAGTTCTTATCACCTAACACTGTCGCAACATCAGTCAAAATCGGTTCAAAACTGATGTAATTTGGCATGTCACTATTGAAGTAACTGCTTCCTTTAAGAAAATGCGTTCTTGCTTCTTCGTTTGAAAGGTCAACTAATTTTTTCATATGCTTACATCATTCTCGTATTTAGAGTGAGAACATTATTTTTCCCAATATGTTAACTACCAGCCGCCGAACGGTTTGCGTTAGCTGCGGTGGGGCGGAGCGGGGACTCGCCGTCGAAACGGAAAAAGCCCAAAGCTAGAAAAATGCTTGAAAAACGCGGCGAATCCCCACCGTCAGCTGCACGCATTGTTAGAAAGCACGCCTTAACGGAACCAACTTGCAGGCGAGAAAAAAGCCTGGGCGCGCGGCTCGAAAGCCTGCTGGCAAGACTCCGCCGCCAAAACACCTGCTGATATTATGACACGACCGCGAGCAAGATGCCATAACCGATTTCGACCACCGCCAACGAAAGCGCCATGACGATCACACCAGCTTATGAGCGACACCGCTGACGAGCAAGATGACTCATTTAGAAACAAGACCGATAAGCTCAGAACCCTGACGAAAACACCGCACCACAGACAAAAC
>MEWR01000025.1:1918-4031 GCA_001773455.1 Candidatus Abawacabacteria bacterium RBG_16_42_10 | reverse complement strand
ACCATTGCAGGGAAAGCCCGATTGCGAGCAACGGCAACGCGACACCATTTTTACGACAAGCCTATTTGCCCACGAACCCACTTCAAGAAAAAAACGTGCTTTCTAACGGCTCGCGTTACCGGCGGCTGGAGGGACGCGGACTCGCCCACGAAACGGACAAAACCCCAAGTCACGATAAAGCCAATATGGCGGTGCGAATCCAGCCGTCCGCGTGCACGCTGTGTTAGGTGCTTATAACCCCACCTCTATACTAAAGTTGTTCTACATTTTTATGCAATAAATGGATTAACTATTTATTTATAAAATCTTTCATAATTATTTCATATTCTTTAATAAAAGTATTATCCGATATTTCTTCAGAAATTGCCATAAAAAATGTTGAGCCCAACAAAAAAGTTAATTTATCTATATCGCTTTGAGAACCAGATTCGATTTTGTTTTTAATTTCCAGTAGTAATAACCATGCTACAGATTTTGCAGTATTAGGATCTTCTTTTATGAGTTTTTTCATAGACCACCCATCTACATATAATGAGTTGTCCCGTGGTATCAAACATTCATTTAGTTTGGAAAAAAAAGTATCAGTATTCATGGTTATCTCCTAATTTATTTAGGTTGAGCGACTCGGATTTCCTGTTCGACTACTACGCCGAATATAATTTTGATTTTGCAATATTCAGCAAACGTCTAGTCTCTTCTACAGCTTTATCTTCGTTGATGTCTTGAAAAAGTTTCATGGCTTTTTCCAAACAGTTGACTGAATCTGTAATTCTTCCCATTTCATAGAATAGACCGCCCAAATTAGAATATGTGTATGCGCTACCTTTTGTATCACCGATTTCTTGCTCTATCTGAAGTGAATTCAGCAACATTTCCTGTGCGACCTCATAATCTTCAATTACTGCATATATCGAACCAAGATTGTTCAACGAGTGAGCTAGGTTAATTTTATGACCTCCATTCTGACCCCATGAAATTGCTTTTTTATAATAAACTACCGCTTGGTTCAGATTGTTGTCAGATTCAAAAATTGTACCTAATCCATGATATACCGTAGCTAAACCATCGGGATAATTTGTTAACGAGAAGCGGTCAATTGCTATATTCATGACTTTTATTGCATCCTCATTTTGGTTTAACTTATGATAAGCACATCCCAATTCATAATATGTCATTGCACTTTCAACAACAAGACCTAAAGGTTCTGTGATCTTCAAAGATTCTATAAAATTATGCATTGCATAACTTATCATCCCAAGTTCAATGTAAATTCTTCCAAATTCATACAATACTGCTGCACTAAGACTCCAATTTCCCGTCTCTTGCAAAATTTTTTGTGCGTGAACTAAACATTGAAGAGCCGCATTAATTTCGCCAGTATTTGTATAAATTCGAGCTAGTTGGTAGTATGAAGAAGCTTTATAATCTGGTAAATCAAGTGTTGATGAAACAATGTTTTTAAACAAATTTGTAGCATGAGTATACTCACCTAATTCTACGTGAATATCACCCAAAACAACTTGAAGGCGAATGGATTTTTCATCGCTCAAATTTATCTTGTTATCTAGTACTTCCTTTATGAATTGTTTTGTTTTACTTGCATAACGATGAGAATAGTATAAGCATAAAGCTATAAACCCCTTTTTTTCTAAATCGTCTTTTAAATATTTATCCTGCCAATCGGCAAAGGATTCCAGCCAATCATATTTTTGTAAGCCGTTACTTTCCGATGAAATTGATATCTGGAAAATACTACATGTGTTACCTTCTATAAAAAGCAATTTCGAACTATCTACTTTGTTACTCAGATCTTGAAATAGTCTGACATGGGGCTCCAATAATATTCCCGATTTCGTTCTACGTTTGTTTGAAAAGTCTGAATCTTGACTATATATTTCACTGATCCCATGTTCTTGCGTATGGTTTACCCAAAAAATACCCTTTTTAATTGTTAATGTATCTTCTTGGTAATCTAATTCGATATCATCATCTTTATAAGTAACTATTGTTTTTGGATTAGAGTTGATTGCAGGCAATATATCAAAATCATCAGCGCCAGAATAGCCAATTACAATAAGGTGACGTTTAGATAGGATGTATGACAATGTCTCAT
>MEWR01000025.1:1588-1894 GCA_001773455.1 Candidatus Abawacabacteria bacterium RBG_16_42_10 | reverse complement strand
CTATAAAGTGTTTTCCAACTTGTCGAATTGTTGCACCAATATTATGAACTCCTTTTTCTACAATACCGTTGTTCTTAATTAGGTCAATTCCGCCGTGTAACTTAATCAATGGATGGTGATATTTCTCAGGGTATGTAAGGAAATCATGGAAATCTTTCTCGTTTACAATCAAATCATATTCTATCTTCTCTCTTAAACACGCATGTTCAATAAGATTATCGAAATTTGTTGTCAAAACAATTGCACCCTTATCAAGCTGTTTTGCAAGGAAATTGTGATAGTAATTAGGATATTCGCATGATGAAA
>MEWR01000025.1:0-1455 GCA_001773455.1 Candidatus Abawacabacteria bacterium RBG_16_42_10 | reverse complement strand
CGACAGCACATCCCTGACCAAAAAAAGTTCCGAAGTACCGACAGGCAAGTGCTGACAAAAAAGTATGTGGAAACCGACAGGAATGGGGGATGGATGTCGGTTAGTGCTTCAAGAAAGGATACGCCCAGCGTGTGAAGATGCGCCCTTTGACATAGACAGTCAATTGTGCACGCTGCGTATCCAAGACAACCTTAACATACTGACCTTTCAATCGTTTGCCAACGCTGAAAGCTTGGCTGAGCAAATGGATCTTGCCGTGAATGGTCACTTGACGAATGAAGGTCACACGCCCAGCCGCGACAGGTAAAGCGTCAGTTGGCACAACGAAACGCGGCGGCAATTTCTGAAGTTTCTTGCGTCGCCGATATTGTTCGGGCGTCAACCCGCCTAATCTGCGCTGGACATGTTGCGAGTTCACCGTCTCCTGCAATCGTTGCAACTCACGTTTGAGAGCGCTTACTTGAGTAAAATGACGCTGGAACAAACGTGGTTGGAACCAGCCGTTGAAGTTCTCCACGCTTCCATTGTACTGAGGTCGGGCTGGCGGAATGAAGATCGGCTCGACCTCAAATCGCAAGCACAAGCGGATCATCCGTGACAGATAGCGCGCGGCGGGTCCCCAGCCGAGGTACTCGCGAGCGTTATCAAATTGCACCTGCTTCGGACGTCCGAGGGTCTTCCAACACTCGCCCAAAAACTCCAAAACTGCCTCGATTTTGCGTGAACGACCCAATTTTAGGCAGACTGCACCGTCAAAAACGTCTTTGCAGACGAAAATGTAATAGCGCTGCTTCTGCCCTTTCAAGTAAATCGGACCGACCAAATCAACCTCGTGTAATTGATTGGAGTCTTGCGCTTGTGGTGTAGGATACACATGCGCAGGCAGGAAACGTGCCAGATGCACTCTGGGCAAGGTCACGCCGTTTCTCTGCAACACGCGTTCGATGGTTCTGGCGCATGGAACAGAACGGATATGCAAGGCTTTCAATTCGGCTTGAATGGCGCTGGCTCCGATCAAAGCATAGCGCGTCTGAGGATGATAGGATGACTCAAGCCGTTTGCGGATCGTGAGAATGGTTCTCTCCAACTCTGCTGAAATCAGCGAAGTCGCCTGGCGCGCACGAGTCAAATCATAGAGACCTGCTGCTCCCATTGCTTGATACCGCCGCCACCAAGTATGAAACCATTCACGAGAACGTTCGAGAGTTTGGCAGATCACTTCCACAGATTGACCTGTCAAACGCAGTCTGATTGCTTGATGGCGATCTGAGAATTCGTCTTTCATAGTAGCCTCCGTAGGAAATGGTTGACGGTTTCCACACGGGGCTACTGTAAATGAGAAATTCTCTACTCCATCCTTGTCCTTTCAACCGACACGAATGTCAGGACTTGCCTGTCGGTACTTTTCCAACTTTTGTCAGGATTTAACTGTCGGTAAAGTGTCAGCCATGTGCT
>MEWR01000024.1:4644-5798 GCA_001773455.1 Candidatus Abawacabacteria bacterium RBG_16_42_10 | reverse complement strand
CATCGAAAACGAAATCTATGGCTTTGAGGAGTATTGGGAGTTGGGTAGGGTCAATCATGGATTCTCCGTGGGAGGTAAGTATAGCACAAGCTGGTACTGGAGTACTACCGCCTATGAAATCCGTCAATTCTCTCCCCACGCGAATTGCGTGTACGCATTCAAAGGAGGGTATTGCCTGGGATTATATTGATCTCGAATATCAGTGACCCATTCCTGCATGATCGGTCTCGCGCCTGGACCTGACTCGCCGCCGATGATACCCTAGTTTGGGAACGGAAAATTCGCAAGGCTGTGTGAAAATAATCCGTTTGGACTTTGGGCGGTATAATTAGCTTTGAAAATCATCATGACCAAAATCTATCTTGATACGTGCTGTCTCAATCGTCCATTTGATGACCAGACTCAAGAAAGGGTTCGTCTTGAGTCAGAAGCGGTTTTAGCCGTCTTATCGCGCATCGAAAGAAGCGAATGGAGTTGGGCTGGTAGTGATGTTTTGACTGACGAAATTGAGCAGACACTCGATACACAAAAATTGAGTCGTGCAAAATTACTGTCAGGTTTCATCCAGGAAAATGTCGAGATTGGCGCAAGAGAAGAACGGCGAGCAAAGGAATTGCAGGCAGCAGGCTTTCAATTGTTTGACGCTTTGCATATCGCCTGCGCGGAGAGCGCAAAAGCGGATGTTTTTTTATCAACTGATGACCGCCTGCTAAAACTGGCAAAACGACTTTCGAAACGTTTACGCATACGAGTAGAGAACCGTCTGGTATGGGTAGAGGAGATGATATGATGATGAACGGACAAACGATGTCTCTTGAACAAATCCGCATCGCTGGCATGGAAGCGCTGGCGCGTGAACTTGGGATTGTTGGGATGGTTCGCTTCCTACAGCAATTCGAAACAGGACACGGCGACTATTCCAAAGACCGTCACAAATGGCTGGACGATCAGGATATGGATACCGTCCTCAAGCGGATTCGCGAAAAACGGGCGACTCATAAAAAGAAAAAATAGACAAAAGGGCGCGTCCACTCACGGATGCGCCGTTCGCTTTTGGTTGTATAGTTTCAAAGTCGGGAAAAATCAACAAACCTTTGTATTCTTTGTGTTTGGATATTTACGCTCTCGCCAAATTCGTGTTGACTGGCATCTCA
>MEWR01000024.1:1798-4480 GCA_001773455.1 Candidatus Abawacabacteria bacterium RBG_16_42_10 | reverse complement strand
CCACAATGGCACAGTTTGAACCTGAATTTTGCAACGCGGCTGGCATGGTACGACGTTTGTTTTTAGTTGTATAATTTTGTTATCCCAAATTCGGTGGGAAATCTTATGCCTGATAAAAAACGTCCGTTGAAAGTCTTTCTCTGCCACGCACATATCATCCCCCTGTGGGACGCGGACCGTGACCCCGTCCGCGCCCTCCCCGAAGGGACCCGCCTGACCACACTTGCCCTGGCGGGCAGTGCCAGGGAAGACGACGTGGACGCATGGTTCGACAAAGAAAAGCTCCTCCCAGGGCAGGACTGGGAATTGGAGATCCGCAAGGCTGTGTGAAAGACAATTGACGTATAATATTTGCCATGAAACAGGAAATTGTTCTCCAAATCTTGAAACAAAAAAATGCTGAACTGACCAAGCAATTTGGTGTCAAATCGCTGTTGCTGTTTGGTTCGGTGGCAAGGAATGAAGCCACTGCATCCAGTGACGTGGATTTGCTCGTGGAGTTCAACCGTCCTGTCGGTTATTTTGGCTTGTTCGCACTGCAAGACTACCTTGAAAAATTACTCGGTTGCCCCGTTGATCTTGGGACTCCTGACAGCCTGAAACCTTATATGAAAGATCGTGTAATGGGGGAGTTGATCCGTGTCGCCTAGAGGCTGGCAGGACTGCATTCGAGATATTTTGGATGCGATAGCCGAAATCCAGAAATTCACACGCGGCATGGATTTTGAATCCTTTCGTGAAGACGACAAAGCCATCCGCGCGGTTGAGATGAATTTCATCATTATTGGCGAAGCGGCAAATCAAATACCCGAAGAAATCGAAGAAAAATATACGACGATTCCGTGGACTCTTATGCGAGCCATGCGGAATCGTATTGTGCATGTTTACTTTAAAGTTGATGAAAAATTGATGTGGGACACCATTCAAAACGACTTGCCGCCCTTGATCCCTGAACTGGAAAAGTTACTTTAACTCCGTCCTTCATCAAGAATCTTAGCGCTCTTCGCGTGCTTCGCAGTTCAAAAAAATGACTACCGAAAAACGCCCCCTCAAAGTCTTCCCTTCGACAGGCTCAGGGCACCGCCTCTGCCACGCACATGCGGACCGTGACCCCGTGCGCGCATTCCCCGAAGGGACCCGCCTGACCACACTGCCCGTGATTTGCTTAGCAAATCACGGGCAGTGCCAGGGAAGACGGCGTGGACGCATGCCCCTCGAAACAGAATCAACCTCCCCAGCCGCGTGAAAGGTGTAGCAGTAAAAAATAACGACGCTCTTTTGCGGGGCGTCGTTGCTTCGCCTGCTTTCAATTTTTTTCGCAAGCTCTACACTACGAACCAGTATATAAAACATCAGCGAGAAACTCGGAAGTAATTCGAGTTCTTTCGTCGGCAACCTCAACAAGTTTTCTGTGCGGCGCAGAGCCATGATACAAATGAATCAAGACCCCTTCGTTTTTGGCTACTGTTAGAGCAGGTATTAGGTCGCTGTCACCAGCAATGACAACAGCGTGGCTAATCTGTTGTTTTGCGCTGAGTAAGACCAAATCTACGCCAATCTGAATGTCTATGCCTTTTTGCACATAAATTGGTTTACCCTTTTCATTGTTGCCTCTGTAAACTAACATTCCTTCTCGAACCTCAAAGCGTGACAAAGATCTCAGGGCGGCATGAAATTTTTGCGCCTGCGAGAAGCGTTTTGCCTCTTCTTCTGTTGGAGTAGATTGTTGATATGGAAGGCAGTTGTAGTAATATGTTCTTAAGATTTCTATGCCGCCCGCCAATTTTATGGCGAGTTTGGCATAGTCAATTTTCCCGCCACCACACTCGTCACGATTGGTTATGTCAAAATAACCGCCGTCAATGAAAATTGCTATTCGAGTTGTGTTCATCTCGTCTCCCTTTTTAGAACAAAGGCCACCCTTTCGAGTGGCCTGCGGATACATTTCCCAACGTCGGACAGAGACAACGCTGGGGCGAATACTGCTTTTAGTATACTACTAAATAGAACAATTTTGTCAACAGAAAAATGTCCAATTTCGTGATTGTCGGGGCGCGGCAAAGGCGTAGACAAATGCCCCTCGAAGCAGAATCGTTTCTCAGTGTTTCGGTTGTATAATTTCATTAACCCATCTCGGCGGGAAACCAAATGCCCGAAACGAAACGTCCCCTCAAAGTCTTTCTCTGCCACGCCCACAGTGATGCGGCAACTGTACGCGATCTATATCTGCGCCTAATTCGGGGCGGTGTAGATGCTTGGCTGGACAAGGAAAAGCTCATCCCAGGTCAGGATTGGGAAATGGAAATCCGCAAGGCTGTGCGCGAGAGTAAATAGGCGTAAAATATAGGCTGAAATGAAAGGTAGTAAGTAGCGGAGGATTTATGAGATTAGCCCGCGTTCGAATCAGCAATTTTCGATGCTATGTAGAAGAAACAGCAATTGATTTTGACAGCCTTACAGTTCTCGTTGGCAGAAATGATGCGGGAAAGTCTGCTATTTTTGATGCTTTGGCTATTTTCTTTGGCGAAGCCAGTATGGATGCTGATGATGCATCAAAAAATGGGGATAAGGAAAATGTAAAAATCATTTGTGAGTTTGATGAATTGCCAGAACAATTAATTCTTGATGCAGATTATCCTACATCGTTGTCAAAAGAATATCTTCTCAATGAACATGGGAAAT
>MEWR01000024.1:1413-1712 GCA_001773455.1 Candidatus Abawacabacteria bacterium RBG_16_42_10 | reverse complement strand
CCGTAGAGGGTTTGAATGATTTGCTTTCTCTCAAGAATCAGCAATTGAAGGCAAGGGCGAAGGAACTAAGTGTGGATTTGAAACCAGTCGATGAAAGAGTAAATACCTCTATTCGACAACGATTATGGCAGTCAGTTAAAGATCTTAAGTTAGCCCGAGTAGAAATTCCACTTGCTGAAGACCAAAGTAACACGAAAAAGATATGGGAACAGCTAGGCGGATATCTTCCAAGTTTTGCCTTGTTTAAAGTTGATAGAGTCAGTACAGACCAAGATGAAGAAGCACAAGACCCAATGAAA
>MEWR01000024.1:0-1354 GCA_001773455.1 Candidatus Abawacabacteria bacterium RBG_16_42_10 | reverse complement strand
AGAAATTAGCAAATCAGACTGTTGAAAAAATCCGAGAGATGGATCCTTCTCTTGCAAAGGAGCTTAAGCCGCAATTTAGATCGAACTGGGACAATGTGTTCAAAATAAGTCTTACTGGTGATGAGGATATTCCAGTCAATAAGAGAGGTAGCGGTATAAGACGATTAATATTGTTGAATTTCTTTCGTGCTAAAGCGGAGCAAGCCGCGCGTGATAAAGGGGTCTCAAATCTTATCTATGTAATAGAAGAACCCGAAACTAATCAACATCCGAATAATCAAAAGATGTTAATGCGTGCAGTTTCTCAACTTTCTGAAACTCCAGGATGTCAAGTAATTGTCTCTACCCACACACCCGTTTTGGCGCGTTTAATCCCTGCCGACTATTTGCGTTACATTTCTATAGAAGAACACGGCAAAAGAAAAGTTCATCAGGGTGATTCGGTGTATCCACTGGTAACGAAGTCTCTTGGAGTCTTGCCCGATCATGATGTGAAGGTCTTTGTTGGGGTTGAGGGCGGAAATGATATAAACTTCTTAATCGAAATGTCAAAAATGCTTCTAGCAAATGGCATTGATATCCTAAATCTTGAGCAATTAGAGCAGGAAGGCAAAATCATCTTCTTCCCTGTTGGCGGTTCTAATCTGGCTTTATGGACATCCAGGTTAGTTTCGCTAAATAGACCAGAATTCTACCTATTTGACCGTGAAGATGAACACCCAACTCCTTCAAGAAATCAAAAGATCGTTGATGATATTAATAAGAGAGAAAATTGTAAAGCTGTCTTAACTAATAAAAAGGAAATAGAAAATTATTTGCACCCTCTTGCTATCAAGTCAGTGATAGAAAAAGTTGAAATCTCATTTGGCGATTATGATGATGTTCCATTATTGGTGGCAAAAGCAGTTCATGAAGCCAGCGAATCCGACAAACCTTGGGATACAGTTTTAGAGAAAAAGAAAGAAGATAAGATGAGGCGGGCTAAGATTCGCTTGAATTCAGAAGTGATTAGGTTCATGAACCCTGATATGTTGGCAGAAAGAGACTCAAGCGGTGATGTTTTGTCTTGGCTTAACCAGATCAGAGAGTTTATGAATTCCTGATATATTCAGAACAACTATGCCCGAAATCAAACGCCCTCTCAAAGTTTTTCTTTCCTACGCCTCCAGGACAAGCCTGTAGTGCGTGAACTCTCACAGCGCCTATTTATTGAGGGCTGGATTGATCCTTGGCTCGACGAGAAGAAACTATTACCTGGGCAAGATTGGCGATTAAAGATTGAAGAAGCTGTTGAAACCTCTGATGTAGTGATTATTTGTCTTTCAAGCAACTCTGTGAGTAAAGAAGGGTTCGT
>MEWR01000023.1:116724-119457 GCA_001773455.1 Candidatus Abawacabacteria bacterium RBG_16_42_10 | reverse complement strand
CTCTAGATTGGGTAATTCATCGACGAGTAAGAGTCCTCCAGAAAGAATAGACTGAGGTAAGGGACCAAGTCGACCTTTCCAAGAACCATTGTCGCGCACATAGGTCCATAAGAATTGTTGGCTAACATCCATGCCTTTTTCACATTGCACGCGGGCAAAAGGCACATTGAGCAGATAGGCCATGAATTCAAGCATGCGGGATTTACCAAAGCCAGGAGGACCCAGAAAAAGCGTGTGATGACCGATCGCATAGCGCATCAGTGCTGCCTTGAGTAATTCTGTCTCGGCTTTACCAAAACTTAAGTCTTTGAATACTTCCGGAGAACCTTGAAATACCGGGACCATACCAGCTTTTTCTTCGCCGAAAGTATCATGCTGGTCACGCCTACGAACTCGCACGCCCAAGACATCCACATATTCCACATCACGGTTTAACTTCTCGTTAAATTCTCGCTCGATACGGATGTTATTGCCGTAAGATTTGACGATCTCGCGCTCGGGAGCGGATGATATTTCTAATGGTCTTTTCATAGATCAAAGCGGTAAACAGGTGACATGGTCACGAGCAAAGTATCTTGGCTATCTTCAGGTAATCTGCCCAAAGTATCATTGGTTATGATGAATACAAACTTCACGGCATCAGCCAATCTCACCTCTTTTCCTTCCCATTGGAATGTCCCAGACATACGGATCTGGGCAATCATTGGTAGCATATGCTCTACATCGGCCGCCTGCAGATCTATAAGCATGAGCGTGTAGGTACCTGGAGCATTCTCACCAAACAGGTCAGGTTTCGGCGCCATAATTTTTGAGAGCATTTCCTCTCTACTCGCTTTTTGTAAGGTCATACTCTTTTTCTCTTGAATAAACGCTACAATTTCTTGTTCCTGAACAACCTTTTTATCATCACTCAACACAATCAGTGGGAACTGTTGGCCTGAAGTAGCCAGTTCGAGGAAGAATGTGAGTTTAGAGAGTGTTGTGGGCATAAAAGATCAAGGATAAGAATCAAAGAAAAGAACAAGGAACAAAGATCAAAATTCTGAGATCCACACCGAGGGACGAGAACGGAAATTGACATAAACATCGAAAGGATCGGACCAGCTCAAGTAGACCTGTTCAGAGTTAAAGTTACCGCGAGGGACCCGAGAAAGATCTTTTAAGTGATCGATATTCAAAAGCGTAACAGTCTGATGGTCACTATCCGCCCAGTTTTCGACCATTTGCTTGACAGAACCCTCATGAGAAAGTCCTTGGTCTGTGCGCTTCTTGTAGTAATGTAAACTCATCATTTGGAGCATCAGATATTCATCAGCACTAATCATCTTCATGCCTTTTCCAGTAAATATTTCTTGATATTTCTTCGCCTTATCAACAATTTTGAGGCCTTGATCTACCTCCGGATGCACAGGCATCGACAGAGCACCATCAACAATCGTTATCGTAGATTTGGTGATTTCTGGTCCCCACAAAGCATCATCAGGCCCTGGTTCACAGTAGGTATCGTTTTGCTTGGGGTAGAGTTTGTGCTTATTTATTGCTTCTATTTTTTTTACTCGGGGAATGGCAGGATTGATCAACAACGTCGGTTTCTTAAATTTGGCTATTTCTGCTATTAATTCAGGTGATAATGCTCGAATCTTGGTTATCACTTGTTCCTTACTAGGTACAGCACTCGTGGTTAATTCAAAAACCTTCATGGTCTCTATCATTTCATCGTAGCTTTGCTGTAAACGTGGCATCAACTCTCCCCCTTCAGGAATACCATCAGTAGGTTCTGGTAAAACTGTGGGTGGCATGGCTGTACCTCGCTTTTTTGAAGAAGGAGTAACTATCTTTTCCAAAGCTACGCGAATACTTTTCACTACGCTCAAAATCGCACCTTGAGAACTCTGAGGACTAAGCAGGATATGCTCACCCTCGTCTACGACTACACGAAACTCTGGCTGGTCATGATACTGACTGCTGTTTTTGACTTGAGCGAGGAATGTTTGGTATTTAGTAAGATTTTCTGTCATATAACTAATCGAGGTAGATACCGAGTTCTTGGGCGATACGCTCTTTTACATGCGCTGCATACGTATCAGAATATTGTATCATGGTTCGCACAATGATGTCTAAGTACTTGATGAGCTGCGCCGGTGACTTCTCAAGCAAATAATGCTCATCACCATACCATTTCCCGGGTGTGTCTCTGCTAGCGCCCTGTTCTTTCAAGACGAAACAGAAAGCATGGCCCTGAAGTGCTTCTTGAGTTTTTGTAATCTGCTTTTTGACTGCATTCATGGGGTTTTCGACATTATTTTGTATTGCTGCTTCATCCCAGAGATCAAAAGCAAATTTTCTCTTGGCTCCAGGATTGTGCGCGAGCAATCGATCTCTTTGGAGTTTCAAAGCATCAGCATCCTGGACAATGGTGGGAGAGCCTCCTTGCTCAGTTGTCTTCTGGATAGCCAGTAAGTTTTGCATGATCTGATCATGATCGGTAAAAGCATTATTATCAAAAGCGATGATGATAGGCATATGAGTCTTTTTGTCGGCATGAATATCAGGAATTTCTTGGGAGACCAGTATCTCTAGATCCAGATGTTTACTAATCTCTTCATCCTCAGCCAGCTTTACTAGAAAGAGTATCAGTTTTAAGGCTTCTTCAAGAGATACTGCCTGCGTACGCCATAAGAGAGATATACTGATACTCTTTCTAGTAAATCTGGCTGAGGATGAAGAGATTAG
>MEWR01000023.1:101855-116709 GCA_001773455.1 Candidatus Abawacabacteria bacterium RBG_16_42_10 | reverse complement strand
ACCGCTTCGTTCTTGCTCCAGAGATTTTCGAATATCATCACGGACTAATTCCGGTCCATGCAGTCGCAGCTTGGGTTTAGCTGTTTTGCGACGCTCGGCACGAATCGCAGCATAGATAGCCTCCCGCCACGCATGTATGCGCTCATTCATATCGATATGGTCATCCAACCATTTCTCGGTAGCTTCCAGTTCCCGAGGAGTGGTAAAGAGCAATTCTTTTTGGTTGACCACCGTAGACACACCGGGAACAATCAACTTGGTCGGTGGTGTTGGGACAGGTGGTGGCATGGTATCGACTTCTTGGTGATTGGGCACGGTACTGGGAATAGTATGAGGACGAATCTTGTCACTAAATGCATCTTCGATCTCTTTGAGTACTTTTTCCGGATCAGCAAGAAGCGCCTTGAGAAATTCACTGAGCATGTGCTCTACCATGACATTCTGCATCTCGGCAAAAAGTTTCTTCAAGAATTCACGCAGTTCTTCACTTAGTTCTTCGACACGTATAGCTGGACCAAGGATATCAAAGAGTTGTTTGGCTCGGCCTTGCCACTCACTTTTATCTAAATCTTCCAAAGCTCCTCGCTTTTTTATTTCTACAAGTCCTGTCGTACTAATCGCAAACAATGGTTCATTTTTAGTCTTTTCATAACGTTCTTGTTCCTGTTTTTGTAATGCCAATTTACTACTTAATTCTTCCTGCAAAGCTGGCGGTATATCGGTCAACTTCTCCTCTAGTAATTTCTGTAACTGTTCAGGTATCTCTGCTTTTTTTTCATACAGACCAATCATCGATAAAGCTTGATGAACAGTTTGATTATCTCGGTCACGGTTAAGCAACTCTTGATACTCACCATTATAGATAGCCGCCACTTTCTGATATGTTTTCTTGGCTTTGGCTTTCGCTTCCAATAAAGAAGGATTTTTAGCGGGGACACAACTAGAATCACTAGAGACAAAACGGATGTCATCGGTGTGTTTATCAAGGATATTCTTTACGCGCGTATCTGCAAGAGCATGTATATTTCCCTGCGCCCATATGCGCATTGCTTCACTATCAAATTGAGTAAATAAAGGATTGGAACCACGAAGTAAAAGATTCTTTTCAAACTCCCCTAGCCAATCGAGCCTACCACCTTGCATAAAATTAAATTCAATACCGGCCTGCATATCTTCTTTGAGATCTGGATAATGAGCCATGATACGACCATCGTTACGACAATCCATCAGCGCATTCGCCAAGGAGCTGATACCTAATTGATTCCAGGTCTCGGCAGGAATTCCGAGATCTTTGATGGGATTGAAGTCGATGACCCGATGGCCAGCCTCATGAGCGGCATCGCTGCGCAATGTTTGCTGAATCTTTTCTTTGTTTGTCCAAACCTTAGCCATCTGTTTTATGATACCTAGGCCAATGTGGAGAGTATTATTATTGAGATCAAAAAACATCTTATCATCTTCAGCAAAGATGATGTCTTTTACTTCACGACCCTCTAATACTTCATGAATCACCTTGGTTAATTCTGGAGCAAGGGCACGAAGCTCCTCTACCGTAAAATACTTTTGTATTTCTGGCTCTCTAGATAAGGTCTCAAAAATGTCTTGGGAATGGAGCTTTTCAATCATAAAATGCCTTCTTTCTATTCTACAGGAAAATGCTTCAAGGTTCTAACTCACGTATTGCTCTAGAAGGAGATGTTGTCGGAAAAGTGCTCTTGCTAAAGCCGCAGCACTTCTTTTAAGGTTGTTTCAAGGATATGTTGATCATAGCCTTTACTCCTATCGATATAGTGTCTTTTCTCAAAGACAACAGGAAAACGAAAAACAGCGTAACCACCGGTGTTGTTTGGTCCAAAAACCACTCGCTTCGCTCGGGTATTTGGCACGGCCATAAAATGTTTCTTTCTGGTATAGGATAAATAGTGGTTTATGCGGTGAACTTGAGCGTAGCGAATAGTTCACTGCCAAGTTACCAATTCGCTCAGGTCTATGGCACGGCCTAGATTATCTCATTGCCTATAGTAGATAGGTATGGTTTATGCAGTGAACCGGAACGAAGTGACTGGCTCATTGCAGGCCCCTATTTTTATAGGGGCCAAACAATTGACATTTAAAGGAATAGATGTAAAATTCTACCTCTAATCATTTTTTATGAAAAAAATCGATCAATTCGCTCTTGTAGAGCAAACTGGTAAAGCGTCTTTGAATTGGGACGATTTGGTTGAAGAGGCAAATTCACGAATAGCTCACACTAAGGAAGAAAGCCAAGAATCTATAGAAAAAAAACGAACAACGATCAAAGAACAATTTTTTGAGTATTTGGATAAGGGTGGCCTAACCCATCTTTCAGAAAAAGTGTTACGAGACCTTATGCGTAGATGCATACGTGCTCGTCTCGGTCAGGAACAAGCAATCCAAAATACAACATGGGCCTTAGCAAAGGCTCTCAGTAAAGACAAATTCTTAGTATGGTATTGCGATTATTGTACCGCACCAAAAACTCGTCTGGGTTCATGGTGGTACGGAAAACCCTCTCAGAAACAAATTCACGCAATGTGGGAACAAGGCGACCTAAGTGATATAGATCGTTTATGGGAATTTTTAGGCTTATGTAACAGATTAGATCACATTTCCCAAGTATACCTAAAAAGTGCCGATAAAGAACATAATGAACGTGGGAAGCTCCTGAATGAAGTAGTAAAAATACTTATGGAAAGATTAAAGTTATTACTTTCCAATTGGGAAGTTGGATTAATTAGTGACAGTATGGATAAAGAGAAAATTGCTGAAATTGTGGGTCCACTTGGAGGATTTCTTAGTAGTCGAGATCAAATTGCAGCCATCACTGGAGTAAGGGTAGCCCTGGATGAAGTTGATGATTATCGTGAGGCAGAGGATGAAGTCGCTGAGTTATTATCGCCAGCTTTTCATAAGAAATTATCTCGATAAATAGGCAGAATTACTCCTCTTCCTTTTCGTGTGATGGAGGTCGCCAGCTGACAAGGTGTTTTTCTGGAAGGTCTGTAAAAGAAAAATCCCAGTGAAGTCTCCCGGGTTCAAGTGTGGGCAGCGAGGGATTATGAATTGTATCAAGCGATATTTCAAACCCCTTGCCATTGTCTACATCTAAATCATCTCTGATGATAGGATAGAGTCCAGCCATAATTTCAAATGGTACATTTTCCTTTTTTGCGTAAAGAGACAAAATCATAACCCTAATCACTGCACTATGAGTTATCATCAACACTCGATGAAAGAGGCATATTTCAAGTTCATCAAGGACCCGGTCAATTCTTTCGTTTACATCAAAAACATTTTCTCCACCAGGTAAACGAAAGCGAGCATCAGCAATATTTCTTTTCAACACTTCCTTCTGTGCCTTCACTTCAGGATCATGATGCGATTTGCCATTAAATGAGTCCGGCTTTCGCATCTCATGCAAATCTGCGTGAGTAATTACCTCAATGGGCTGTTCCAAATGAGAGCTAATGATCGCAGCTGTTTGTTGTGCACGTTGATCTGGACTCGTATAGATACGATCTAAATATAAATTTGAGAAATTTGCGGCAATTTGCTTGGCTTGATTGATTCCCTCAATAGATAAAACAGACTCCCCGTGCTGATGTACGTCAGCTTCACCCTCTTCAGTGACAGCATGTCTGAGAACAAATACTTTCATGTGTAAGCTTAAGAAAGCATTTTAACACCAATTTTCCCAATGTCAAACTATTATTTGCTCTTGCAAATATACAGAAATGCTGGGGGGAGATTCCAAAGAGTAAATTTTACTTTCACGTCGTCAAAGATATTTTTCAACTTCTTTAAGCTAAACAGCGAGTATTGAATTTGCAGAAACAGTCCGCCGGGTTTGAGGCTAGCTTTTACTGCATCAACTATCCTCTGGCCAATTTCTTTGGGCAATGACACTAATGGAACCTCTGAAAATACCACATCCAATGAGTCTATTTGGTGTTTTCCCATATATTCCTCAAGTTTTTCAGCAGTGTCATTGATAAGCACGACATTTTTTTGTTCTTTGATTCTTTGTTTCATTACTTCAAAAAGATCTGGATTTAATTCAAAGACCAATAATTTTTGATCTTGTTGAAGATGATCAATAATATATTTCGTCACTGCGCCATCACCTGCTCCTAACTCAACAATATTTTTTACTGCAGACCAGTCAACCTGTGCACATACTAATTTCGAGTATGCCTTTCCTGTAGGGGCTATCGCTCCCACCTCAAAAGGGTGGAGAAAAAAGTTCTTCAAAAAACGACCGAAGGACATACCAAAAAAATTCTAAATTCTAAATAAGAAATTCTAAGTTAAAAGCTGACACCGATGCCGATGCCAACGCCAGGAGTCGCAACTGGTCGAGCACCAAAATTGAGTACGGTTGCGACAATGGTATATGCAGCAAGTACAAAAAGTAGGCCGATGATTGCAAAAGTGATTCCTTTCTTGGCTTGCGTCATCTGAGCTTCATCACCGCGAGCCATGACATAACGATAGCCATTGGTGACCAAATACAAAACTGCGACAACACCGATCACTCCCAGGAAAAAGTTGACTAGGATCTGAAAGGCAATCTGACGGTCAGCCACCTGCAATAATGGCGCTGTATAAGCCCCCTGTAATGGTGCAGTATCTGGGCCCGTAAATGGACCAACAAAACTACTGTTTGGATCGATATTTCGAAATGGAGGCTCCTCAACCGGACCACTTTGTCCTCCTCCACGCTCAATCGAACCGACTGGGGCCTCACTACCTGTTGCTGTTATTTCCTCATCAGCTTCTGCACCGCTCCCAGTTAGACCGGACACCACAGATGAAGCAGCCTCGGAAATGTCAACAAGAAGTTGCGCACTAGCAACCAAAGTGAGACTGAAAAGTAAAGATATGACATACACGCCTGCAAATAACTTTTTTATGCCATTACGCATACAGATAAATAAGACAATGTCACTGTAGCAAAAAATAAAAGAAATCCCAATGGGAATAGCTGAGGTAGACGTTCGCGAGTCTCTAGGCAGTGAACCAGTCACTTCGTTCCGATTCACTGCCTAAACCACTCTACTTATTTAAGTTCAAACACAAAACAATCATGGCCCCACCATAAGCCCGAGCGCAGCGAGTGGTTTATGGTGCCCCCAAAAGGAATCGAACCTTTATCTTGAGCTTAGAAGGCTCCTGCTCTATCCATTGAGCTATGAGGGCATGGAAAATTAACAATTTACCAATTGAAAATTAACAATGAACTCAAAAGTAGGCAACACACAAATAGGTATGAGTTTCCATTGATAATTGTTACCATTCACTGCTACCCCCACCAAAATCGTTCCTTTGATCTACCGGCAATTTCCCATTGTTGAAAAAGAGAATTAAACAGAAAGTTGCTAATCCTCCCAAGATAAAGCCAAAGAACATAATCATCCCAGGATTCATTGTCCATGTCTCAGTAAGAAGATACAGATCAGTATCCATAGCACCTGCTAAATTTTGAAAGAATGCAACCAATTGAAGCAAGCCGATAAGCGACGCCAGGGTAAGAAAGAGATATTTCATAGGAGGTAGTAAGCTATGGCTATTCTAGCGCAGATCTCATCAACCAATCCAGTCCTCTTTCTACTCGAATCCTTGCTTTTATTTGTCCTTCGTATCGGGAGTAATCTTTTTCCTCAACTTTTTCTTGCTGTAAGGCAGCTTTTACTTCTTCATCTGTTGGCTCCAGATTTTCTTTCTTAGCCAATTCGAGAAGGGCAAATCGGGCAGTCAAACGTCTCGTAGCTTCAGGTTCCCAATCTTTATGAATATCTTCATGTGTTTTCTTGTTAGCTTCCAAATATCGTTCGAATGTCATCCCCATCCCCTGCAATCGCTCAGCAAAACTTCCTTCCATATAATGTATTTCGTCATGAATTAATACATGGGGAAGTTCTACTTTGGTGATCTTAACAAGAGCTTGTAAAATTTCATCTTCTTGTCTGGCTTTCTCTTGTGTTTCCTTCGTTGCTAATAGATATGCTTTGATTTCTGCCTTTAATGAAGGTAAATCAGTGATCTTTTCATTTTTCAAACGAGTAAAAAATTCAGCATTCATTTCTGGTAGCCGAGTCTCTTCGATACGGTGGAGCTCTACATCAAACGTTACTTCTTTCCCCTTCAACTGCTCAGCATGATAATCACTAGGGAAGGTCACATTAAATTGTTTCTTTTGGCCCATCTCCATACCAACTATCGCCTCCTCAAATCCAGGTACAAATGTCTTGGCTCCAAGAACCATGGGATGATTTTTGCTTTTGGCGCCAGGCACTTCTTTACCTTCCATCATACCTGTAAAGCTAATCTCTACTCTATGCTCCATCTGTGCTGAAGCTTTAACCTCATGATAGGTAGCAAAACGCTTTTTCAAGCTTTCCAACTCTTCGTCCACTTCCTTCTCTTCGACACTTACAGTCTTGGGTTTTACTTTGATCTTTTTATAATTTCCCAGAGAAATTTCTGGTAAAAGTGAAATAGTAAACTCAACCTTGAGTGGTGATTTGCTGATAACTTTACTTTCCGGAGCAGAGATCGGTTGTAATTTTTCCTTCACAACAGCTTCATAATAGAGTTCTGGCAAAGCAGACCGTAGAATTTCTTCTTCGATAGCAGCATCCCCGACTTGTTCTATAACAACATTATCGGGAGCCTTACCCGGACGAAATCCTGCGATTTTAACTTGCTCACGCAGTTTATCAAGTGCTTTTCCACGAAATTTTTCTAATTCTGAAGTCTCAACTTCAATAGTAATGAGCACTTGGGAATGAGGGATTTTCTTGAGTGAATGTTTCACAGAACATGATTAAAGACGCTTATTGTGTAGCATAAATTAGTTCTAAATTCAAAGTTCTAAATTCTAAGTTAATGGCTTTAAAAGTACTAGAAATAAGTTCTTTCATTTCTAGAAGATTTCTCTTATAGTGACGACGAGCCGCGGTGGTGGAATGGCAGACACGCCAGCCTTAGGAGCTGGTGCCCACAAGGCGTGAAGGTTCAAGTCCTTTCCGCGGCACCATGTACCATCCGGTACATGGCAAGCCAACAAACTACGCTAGTAGACAAGAAATAATGTCTATGAGTTTTTAGAAATCTATTTGGCAATATTCACCATATCAAGCATTATAGAATCTTTAAAAAACTTGTAATTGTTGGATGCTAAAGTTACGGTTGAATCTTTAACTTAACTTAAAACTATGGTTGCGACAGTAAAAGCTGAAGAACTTGGTGTAAAAACTTTACAATATCCACTTTGTGAGTATGACGAAGCCATATTAGAGAGCGTAAAAAGATTGGGTGGATTTGAGAATGCTCACACTCATTTTGATAGAGCCTCTACTCTACAACGTAAATATTTAGAACATAAAGGGATTGATCCCGTACAAGGTTCATCAACTTTAACATTAAAAGATAAGCAGAATCTTACGGGTGAATTACACAAGGGTGCTGCTTACACACGAGAAGATCTGTATGCCAGAATGGAAAGAGAGGTCATAAAACAAATACTCATGGATACGAGAAGTGTGACCTCCTTTGTTGATGCCACACCTGACTTAGAGGAAAAGGGACTTATAGCCATTAATGTTGCTGAGGAATTGAGAGAAAAATACAAAGAGCAAATTGCTTTTCAAATTGCGGTTTCTCCAATCTTTGGTTTTAAAGATGAAAAGGCAGGACGTTGGGAGGTGTATCGCGAAGCAGCCCAAAAAGCTCAAGTATTGGGCGGTTTACCTGAAAAAGACGATGCCCCTGACAGAATTGGTTATGACGAACACATCAAAAGACTTTTACAGTTGGGAATTGAATTACATAAGGAAGTGCATTTACAAGTTGATCAAGCTAATGATCCTCGAGAAAAAGGTACCGAGACAATTATCCAGGCTGTAAGATGGCTGGGCTCTCCGAAAATAGACAACAATGATAATAGCCCGACTGTATGGTCTATCCATGCGATTTCCCCATCAGGATACGATGACAAGCGGTTTTATGAAATGGTAGAAAATTTGATTAAATACAATATCGGCGTGATCTGTTGCCCCAATGCCGCTTTGTCTATGCGACAATTGCGACCAATTGTCACCCCCACCCATAACAGTATCGCTAGAGTACTCGAAATGGCAGAAGCAGGTGTAAGAGTAAAAATAGGCACTGATAATATTTGTGATGTTTATATTCCTAGTGGTGATGGCAGCATTCTGACTGAAGTAAGGACTTTAAGTAATGCAGTTCGCTTTTATGTCCCAGATATCATGGCTAAATTGGGAGCGGGTAAACCCCTTAATGAAACAGATAAGAAAACAATACGAGGAACCTTACACACTGACAAAGAAAGTTTTGTAGCATTAGAAAAAGAGCTACAGGCATCTCGATAATAATCGTTAGTTATTATTGATTTAAGACGCAAAAGCTTGTTTACATAAGGCAAGCATTTCATCGGCCATTTTATATTCGGACAATTGGCGCAAATTTACCCATGCAGCATTTTGCATTTCATTGGTATGCAGACTCACTGATTGGGATGGATTTACCATATGAGCTAGAAAATGTAAATTGATGGTTGGTGAACCATGCCTATCACTGTAGTGAGAATAAGAAAATATCTGATGTACTTTAATATCAATCCCTGCTTCCTCCCCTACTTCACGTACAACACCTTCCTCCAGGGTTTCATTACTCTCAAGTGCACCACCGGGTGTTTCCCAAAAACCAGGCAGAAACTTCTCATCATCTCTTTTTTGCAAAAGCAGCAACTTACCATGTTCATTAAACACGAATGAATTGACTCTGATTTTGTACAATACTGGCTGCTTACGCTTATCCATGAGCAGAGTTTAGATATTTAAGAAGATGCCCATACTACCGAATAGATCTTACCGCGAGATCCCTCGAACTCTCCCGCATGGGCGGGATCGCTTTGGGATGACAGCTATTGTCTTTGTACTACAGTAATCTTTGTAATCTTATTTCCTTTCTTGAGATTTCTGACGATTTCTAGACCTTTTGCGACACGGCCAAAAGGAGCATAGACATTATCCAGGCTAGGCTGAGCATTCAAAGTAACATAGAAAAATGTCTTTGCACTGTTGAGAGCACTCTTGGCACATTCTTCAGGATTGGGAGCTGTAGTACAGCGAGATCCCGTTTCATGAACAAAACCAACAATACCCGCAGCATCATGTTTGATATCAGGGTGTGTCTCGAGAGAAAGTGGAGTCACATCACCCGGTTCTTTGAGAGCACCTGATTTATCTCCCATATATGCAGCAAATCCTGATGCGACATTGTATACCAAACTGTTTTCGTAACGCTGTTCGCTGACATTCTTCACGAAATGAGCAACAGAAGTTGGCATTTGGACATTAAAAAGTTCAATTCCAAAAGTTCCCACATCAGTTTCTACTATAGCAATTGGGTCGCTTTGATTCGACAATTCAATATCTTTCACAAATTCAGCAAAAGGACCGGGAGTTGTTTGTGGAACTTCCGAACCACCACAGGCGGCCAATAGCACACTTATGCAAAGAACACAGATAATACGTCCGAAACGAGAAATAGGGAGAGAAGAAGCGATCATGACATTTTGGATATAAGCTAGTATCATGGTAGCGAAAGCTTACATTCACCACAAGTAAGAGTATGTTATTGCCCATTTTGACAGATGAAAACCCACAATTACGAGAGAAGTCCGTATTCGTAAAAGAGATTACTCCCGAAATTAAGAAACTGATTGCTGACATGACTGAAACCATGAATTATGGCAGTCGTGCTGTAGGACTAGCTGCCCCTCAAGTCGGCGTTCAGCAACGTATCATTGTCTGTAAGATCAAAAACTCTTTGGGAAAATTCATCAATATGGCTTTGATAAATCCTGAGATTGTAACCAAAAGCGAACAATGTGAGTTGGGCGAAGAAGGCTGTCTCAGCATTCCCAATATGTTTGGACCAGTGATGCGAGCGAAGGACATCACCGTCCAATTCATGACTGAAGACAAAAAAACCGTCATGAAAAGATTTGGTGGTTATAATGCACGGGTCATTCTGCATGAAATCGACCACTTAAACGGCATATTGTTTACAGACCTGGTTGGTGATAAGTCTCTGCTTTACGAAGAATTGAGTTACTGAAAAATTTAAAATGAAAAATGTAAAATATAAAATTACTGATAGTTAACGATGAAAACCAAAACGATATTCTTTGGGACCCCGATGTTCGCTGTACCAATATTGGAAATGTTGTTAACACATCCAAATATTGAGTTAGTTTGTGTAGTTGCACAGCCAGACAAGCCTGTGGGCAGAAAAAAGGTCATGACTCCCCCACCGACCAAGGAATTAGGAATAAGGAATAAGATTGAGGTATTTCAGCCAACAACATTAAAAACAGAGGAAGCCGTACAGACAATTAAAAACTACCAACCAGAGTTAATTGTACTTGCGGCATATGGCAAAATTATTCCTGAGAACATTTTAAATCTACCAAAGTTTAAGTGTCTCAATGTGCACCCTTCCGCATTACCAAAATACCGAGGCGCTAGTCCCATTCAGTTTGCCTTGCTCAACGGTGAAAGCAAAACAGCTGTCACCATGATGCTGATGGAACCAACCTTAGACACTGGACCGATACTGGCTCAAGAAGAAATTGCTATCGATCCCGAAGAAACCTACCCACAACTTGCTGACAGATTAGCAAACATTTCCGCGAAACTTTTAAGCAAAGTTCTGCCAGATTGGTTGGAAGGCAAGATTACACCGAAGCCACAAGATGCGAGTCAGGCAACGTTTACTAAAATCCTGACCAAAGAAGATGGCAAGATTGATTGGAACAAGACAGCAGAGCAGATTCACAACCAAATCCGCGCCTTCACTCCATGGCCAAGTACATACACAACCTTGAATGGGAAATTATTAAAGATCCTCAAGGCAAAACCATTTCAGACTACAGAGATACGAGGTACTCCAGGAATTATCTATTATCAAAATAATAAACAATTACTTATTTCTTGTAGTGAAAAGACAGTTTTAGAAGTACTAGAATTACAGCCAGAAGGGAAAAAAGCCATGAGTGCAGCTGACTTTATGCGCGGTTATCCAAACCTGGCTTACGTTGTGCTTTCTTAAGCAATTCCTCAATGTGATCAACATATGCTGCTGTCTCATCAATCAGGAAGTTAACTTTGGGAATTCTTTTGGTGGTGAGAACCTCACGGAGAGCTAAATGAATATTTCGACTCTTGTGTCGCAACTTTTTCAAAATTAACTGAGGACTTTTGCTACTTACGTAGGAAGAAACCCACACCTTGGCTTCAGCCAAATCTGGAGTGACTTCTACCCGAGTCACCGTTAACAAACCAATTTCTGGCTCATGAAATTCCTGCTCGAGGAATCTGCCAATATATTCCTTTAAAACCTGATTAATTTGCACTAAACGACGACTTTCAGGCATTTCCTTACGATAAAGAGATAGCCAATTTTTCTTGAGTGAAACATTCTACAATGTCCCCTACTAACAGACGAACATTCCCCTTAAGTTTTAGTCCGCATTGCTCACCCGCCAGTACTTCCTTAAGCTCCTCAGGACCGAGTTGAACAGTCTTTAATTCCATATCTCCCACAATATTTTCACCACGATAGATTTTGGTAAAAGAGTCTTTTACCATTTTACCTTCGGTAACATCACCACCGACAACCTGTTCACCTTTACCATCAAAGAAAATTTTCAATACCTTTAGTCTTCCAACAATAACCTTTCTCACTTCTGGCTCGAGCATGCTTAAAAGAACTTTTTGAACCTCATCCAGTAGGTGATAAATAACATCAAACGTAGTAATTTTTACTTTTTCTTGGTCAGCGCTTTTTTGCACTGAAATAGGAATCTGTACACTGAAGCCAAAGATAGAGCCGTGGCCGGCGGAAGCAATCATCACATCAGAATTGGTAATGTTACCCGTGCCGGCATAAATAATTTTCACGGCAATTTTTTCTGCAGGCAAACTAAGAAGAGCATTGCGCAAGGCTTCCAGAGAACCCTTCGTATCAGCCTTAATCACAACCTTCAACTCCTTGACTCCTTCTTTTTTCGTCTGAGAAATACCAGAAAGCATGTCCGACTGCTTCTCACTGGTAGATTTCTCCACCATTGCTTGTGCCTCTTTCTTGCTGGCAACTACACGGAGAACATCACCGACATGTGGGACTTTGGATAAGCCAGTAATTTGTACGGGAGCAGAAGGCCCTACCGATTCCACTCTTTCCCCACGATCATTGATTAATGTGCGAATTTTTCCAGAAACATTGCCAATGACAACATCATCACGCATACGCATGGTGCCTGTATGAATGAGAACTGTTGCTACAGCTCCCTGACTGGGATCAAGGCGTGATTCAATAATAGTACCTATAGCAGGTCGATTAGGATTGGCTTTCAGATCTTGCATATCAGCGACCAAGAGTACCAATTCCAACAATTCATCGATGCCTGTTTTTCGTACTGCAGAAACTTCAGCGCAAACCGTAGATCCTCCCCATTCTTCTACTGCTAAACCAATATCAGCTAATTCTTTTTTGACACGATCAGGATTGGCATTCTCTTTATCAATTTTGGTAATTGCGACAACTACAGGCACACCTGCAGCCTTCGCATGTTCGTAAGCTTCGATCGTTTGAGGTTTCACACCGTCATCAGCAGCAACTACGAGAATTGCTATGTCAGTTACTTTTGCCCCACGAGCACGCATTGCAGTAAAAGCATGATGTCCAGGAGTATCTAAAAATGTGATGGTTTTTATTTGACCATCTTTGGTTTTCTTTTGAATTTGATAAGCACCGATTTTCTGGGTAATACCACCTGCTTCTCCTTCCATAACAGCAGTACCACGAATAGCATCGAGAAGTTTTGTTTTCCCATGATCTACATGCCCCATCACACTGATGACAGGCGATCTAGGGATAAGATTCTTCTCATCATCTTTGAGAAGTGTGTTCATATCTTCACCAACATTTACTTCGTCTGTTTGCTTTTTCTCTACAGCTTCAAAACCAAAATCATGAGCTAAAATCGTAGCAATATCAAAATCAAGACGCTGATTGATATTAGACATGATGCCGTTTTTCAATAGCTCGGCAATCACCTGATTGACTCCTACATTTAATAAAACCGCAAAATCTTTTACGGTAATACTACGAGGTATTTCGACTTTCGGTAAACCAGGCTGTTCAACAACTGGTTCAGCAGCTACCACAGTTGCTTCTTCTGCTGCCTTCACAGGTTCTTCAGAAGCAACAACCGTTGTCGGTACATTTTCGACCAGAGCTTGAATGGGTGTTTCTATTTCCGTAGTAACAGCTTCTTGTATTTTTTTAACGACTTTCTTCTCTTTTTTAACCGCTGGTTTTTTTGCTGTCTTAGGAGCTTTTTTGGCTACAGTCTTCCCTTTGGCTGGTTTAGCAGTCTTTTTCGTGGTATTCGCCTTCTTCTTTGTTACTGGAGACATTGATCAGCACGTTAGGGAAATACATACTTACTCTTTTTTCTTAGCCTTTTTGGGAGCAGTTTTTTTCTCTTCTTTTTCCTCTTTTTTTGCTTTTTCTTTAACCTTTTTCTCTTTCATTTTCTCATCAGCCTCTCCCGTCAGTTTCTCTTCAACCGCTTTCTCCCCTTGTAAAGCTTTGATGCTCAAACCTAAACGACGTTCATCCTGTTCAACAGAAATTACTTTTGCTTCCATTATTTGACCTTCTTTGGCAATCCTATCTGGATCCTCGATACGACCATCAGGTGAAATCTCAGAAATATGAATTAAACCTTCAATTTCATCATCTAATTTCAAGAAAATACCAAATGGGGTAATTCGAGCAACGGTTCCTTTGACCATGTTACCTATCGGATAACGTTCAGCGGCTTTGAGCCATGGATCTTCAGTAAGTCTCTTCAAACTGAATGAAATCTTATCATCATCAACACCAATCACCATCACTTTAATTTTGTCACCGACTCTCGCATGCTGAGTAGGATCAGAGACATGTCCCCAAGCGATTTCAGAAATATGCACCAAACCTTCAACACCCTCAAAATTTACGAAAACACCAAAATGAACAACGCCGCTGACAGTACCCTCAATTGTTTGACCGACTTTCAACTTGGCAATGATTTTATTTCTTTGATCAGAGTAGGCTGCTTTTTCAGAAAGGATAAGGCGGCGTTCTTCAGGATTTAAATTGATAATTTTTACTTTAAACTTCTGGCCTACCAATGATTGTAGTTTGGAAAGAATCTTTTCTGGATCAGCGCCACTCACACGAGGATAATGTTCGGGCGTTAATTGAGATACGGGAACAAAGCCGCGGATACCATCGCTTTCGATAAGGAGGCCTCCTTTATTTGCCTCCATAACAGTAACCTCAATGATCTTGCCATCCTGATAATCTTTCACAAAACGATTCCACGTATTTTCTTGACTGGCACGACGCAAAGAGAGCTGCAACTGACCATCGGTATTTTCATCGCCGACAACAACAACTTTAACTTTATCACCGACTTTTACGGTTTTCATCGTTCCAACACTGTCCATCATTTCCGAACCAGATACAACTCCAGAAACGGTACCAAGATCTACAACTAACGCATGTTTAGAAATGCTAACAACCGGACCTTCTACCACATCTCCTTTTTCATAAATCATGACACTAGTCGTATCGTTTTTCACCAAATCATCCATTGGCACAATATCAGTGACAAAAACCGGGACCTTGTTTGGTTTTGTAGATGTATTCGTAGTTTCATTCATAAAATTTCTTGCGAGCGCTCAAAAATAAG
>MEWR01000023.1:99725-101836 GCA_001773455.1 Candidatus Abawacabacteria bacterium RBG_16_42_10 | reverse complement strand
GCGAGCCGCAAAGACATTAGACTAGCGATGCTCTAAAGTCAACAATATTAATAGGTCCAAGTATGTCCCCTCCAGCGAATTTCTCTTTCAGTAATAACTTTACCGGCTATGGCCGCTTCATAACCAATACTTGCCGCCAATTGTACAAAATCTGTGGCTGCAGATGTATCCCTATGTACAGTGAGAAAGCCTACTCCCCTGTTCCACTGCTCACAAGCTGATCTTTCATCAATAAGCGGTTTTTCATCATCAATTTCAGGAAGTCGTGGATATGTACTAGCAATTTTCATCAACATTGTCACCGCTTCAGGATCAGGAAAAATAGTTTCTAAGTCCAAACCAAGGCCGCTTTCCTCTACCATTCTTTTGCCTTTGAGAGGCACACCACCACCACTAATATGGGCACAAGCAACAATTGGTACTTGGACCTTGCCATCGACACCACCTTGAGCAGCATAGATTGCTGGTGAATATATCCTCGATGGTCTTAATATTTCTTTTACTTCTTTTCTAAAACTTTCATGCCAAGGAATCTGAATATGATCGTAAATATCTGCTCCCAAAGGAGTACTTTCGAGAATTGTTGCCAGATCATCATCACCTAGTTTTAAACAGATATCACCAATTTTTTCTCGTACATATTCTCGAATATATTGGTCTCGATACGTCGTCTCTCGGCCACATTGCTTTTGGATAAAGGTTGTCTCCAAAATCTTTCGAGCTCGAGTAAGACCGTTACTTCTGATCGACTTCTCGCGTAAAACTACAACGGGTTGCCCTGGAGCCAAGTCACCACCATCAATAAGTTTTTCTCGGTTGATGAGTGTTACCGCTGTCATATTCCAATTGAGCCTATTTGTCCCCCACCCAGCAGTACGGTGCCCTAATTCAGCTGTCTCGCCATTGAGTAATGGGAACTTTCCTATAAGACAAGCTTCATGGGCTCCTCTAGCTAAAGCAGCGACAAAGGACTTGTCCCCAGCACTATTAACATCCAGATTATTTATTATTCCTACAGTAAAATAGCCAAATCGAGCAGCATCATCAGCTACCATAGCCACTACATCATATGCCAAAGATTCGAAATGCCCATGTTGTTTCGGCCACGCCAGTCTTTCTGCTAATTCTGGTTTTGTGCCAATACCATCGCCATTACCAAAGATTTCATGAGGAGCCGGATTAATTCCATATTGAGCATTGAGACTACGAGCCTTAATTACATTGGGACGATATTTCTCTTCAGGGAAAAAGTCACGAGTTTCTTCTACAACTCGAGCAAAAGTGAGAGCGGCATGTTCTTTGTCGTCTATAGAGACTTTACCCTCAGGACTGGACATAAAAGAAATTAAAAATGTAAAGTGTAAAATTAATAATTATTTGAAGTATTGCACACCGGCACGGAAGAACTTGTAGCCATTTTTAATTCCGGGAATGTTGCGAGAGAGATCTGATCGAGATCTTTCAGGATGCGCCATCAAGCCTAAAATATTGGCTTTCCTATTCGTCAAAGCAGCAATAGCATCCATAGAACCATTGGGGTTAGCGGGGAATGACATTGAGGCATCACCATCTCTGTTCACATACTGCAAAGGTATTTGACCATTCTGCCACAATTGTTCGATGACGTCCTTTGGAGCAACGAACTTACCTTCTCCATGTGCGATAGGCATATCAATGAGTTCCTCAATCTCAAATTCTGCTAACCAAGGTGAAAGTACAGACTTCACTTTATGTCGAGCTTCAAAAGACAGATAATGGCCGATCGTATTATGAGTAAGGGTTGGATCGTCTGGACTGGGGATTCCTATTTTGCCATAAGGTAAAAGTCCTGATTTTATCAAAGCTTGAAAACCATTACATATGCCCAGCACCAGTCCATCTTTTCTCAAGAATTCTTCAATACTTTCAGCTACTTGAGGTTGACGTAGAACATTGGCAATAAATTTTCCGGAACCATCCGGTTCATCTCCTGCACTGAAGCCACCAGCAAAAACCAAAATCTGCGAAGACCGAATTTCTTTTACTAATTGGGTGATAGATTCATTGATTGCCTCAGCAGTAAGATTACGAAAGACTGGTGTTGTGGTCTCAGCTCCTTCACTTTCAAAGGC
>MEWR01000023.1:96854-99687 GCA_001773455.1 Candidatus Abawacabacteria bacterium RBG_16_42_10 | reverse complement strand
ATCACAGCTTTTGGTTTAGCAGAGGTGCTGCCGGATTTTCTTCTCGCCATCTTCGTGTGATTATCTCTCACTACCGGCTCTGAACTTCCTTCAACATGCGGTCTTAAGGGGAATATATCGTCCAGTGGTTTTTCCCAAGTTGTAATAAGATCATCAAGAGACATCGTACTCGGTTTACTCCCAGTCCAAATTTGAATAGAGGGGGTAGAATCAGTTTTACCTAAATAATACGTATTTTGATTTTCTTCTACCACAGCATCTTCAGCCATTTCCAATATAAAACCTCCGTACGCTAGAGAGAACCAGACTTCTTTCCCAATAAAGGGATTCTCTATTTGTAAACCAATTTTGTTACCAAAGCTCATTTTTGATAATGCTGCAGCTAATCCCCCATCGTGTACAGAACGACAAGAAAGCACTTTACCTGATTGAATTATTTCATGAACATTTACAAAGTTCCTTTCTAATTCATCCCAATCGGGCAGGTCGTTGCCACCAAAATGTGCGATGTACATAATTTTACTGTTGGATTTTTGGAAACATGAAGGTACCACTTTTCTCATATCTACTGATGCGACAGCAAAAGAAACGAGACCAAAAGGCACATCTATTCTGTTTTCACCCGCCCCATAACTACCAGAAGCACTATCTTTACCACCGATAGAAGGAACAAGTTGGTTTTGGGCTAACAAAGCTCCCGTGTGAGCTAATACTGCTTTACCCCAGCGCTTAGGATCATCTCCCAGACGTTCAAAGTAATTTTGGAAACTTAAACGTGCTTTTTTGTGATCAGCCCCAGAGGCAACCAGACGGGCCAGTGATTCTACAACTGCATATACACCATTATGAAAAGGACTCTTTATTGAAAGCTGCGGATTAAAACCAGCACTCATCGACATACCGGTCACTGCTCCTTCTACAGGAAACTTTGCGATTGCACATTCACTGGGAGACAATTGAAACTCACCACCAAATGGACTAACCACAGTATTAGCACCGACAGTAGAATCAAATCTTTGCTGTAAACCACGTTGCGAGCAAACATTGATTCTCTCAAGATTACGTTTCCATACATCTTCTAGGGTATCCCCTTCAGAGATATTTAAATTTGATATGCTATCGAAAATAGATTCTGAAGGATCAGGTAATTGCATATCAGCTTTAGCTTCTCTTGGTGCCCAACCTTTTTCCAGAAAATCGCGATCGATGTCACAAATACTTTGGCCACGCCATGACAAACGTAAAGAACGCTCTTCTTTAATTTCAGCAACAACATTTGCTTCCAAATTTTCCTCTGCGGCAGCGACAATAAACGCCGACACATCTTCTGCAGCTACGACAACAGCCATTCTTTCTTGTGATTCTGACAAAGCAATTTCGGTGCCATCAAGTCCTTGATATTTGAGTGGTACTTTATCCAAATCAATTGAGATACCATCGGCTAATTCACCAATAGCATTCGCTACTCCTCCAGCTCCAAAGTCATTACATTTTTTAATAAGCTTACTGACAATGGGCTTTTTAAATAGTCGTTGAATTTTTCTTTCTTCGACGGCATTGCCCTTTTGTACTTCAGCTCCACAAGTAGCATTCGAGACTGCATCATGGCTCTTGGAAGAACCAGTAGCTCCCCCAATCCCATCTCTACCGGTACGTCCACCCACCAAAATTACGATATCTCCTGGTTTGGGATCCTCACGCACAACCTGATCTCTTCTGACTGCACCGCCAACACAACCAGCTTCAAAACGTTTCGCCTCATAGGTTCCTCCGCTGGTGTCGCCTTCATCGTAATATTCTCTCACCTGTAATGTTGGCACACCAATTTGATTACCATAACTAGAATATCCCGCAGCAGCTTTTTGCGTAATATAGCGAGAGGGTAGTCTTCCTGCTCTCGTCTCACTTAGGGCTTTGCGGGGATCCCCACTGCCGGTGATACGTATACCCATGAATACATAAGCTCGACCAGATAAAGGATCACGAATCACGCCGCCAACACAGGTTGCTGCACCACCAAAGGGCTCGATTTGGGTGGGATGATTGTGAGTCTCATTTTTGAACATGAATAACCACTCTTCCGTATGACCATCCTCAAATTCTACTGGGACGATGATGCTGGCAGCATTATTTTCTTTGGAATGTTCAACATCTTTGAGCAAACCAAATGCACGCAGCTTTTTCGAAGCAGACAGAGCCATGTCCATCAGAGAAAAACCTTTTCGTCCTTCTTTTTCAGCTTCTGATCGATTACGAACAAAACTACTTAACTGCTGATAAATTACATTGGCATCAGGATTATGAGCAAATTCTTGACCATCACTGACCAAAACACCTTTTTCGATAATTCTTTTGCCATCAATAGCTATCTCTACAAGTTCTGTAGTAAAGGTCAAATGGCGACAATGATCAGACCAATAGGTATCAATGATTCTTACTTCCGCAACCGTAGGATCACGATCTTTAGCTTTGAAATAGTTTTGCACGCAGAGCAAATCGGCTTTACTCATCGCTAAACCTAAACCACCCTTTTTTACGGGAAGAAATAACCAGGCCAGATCGTCCAAGCTCTGTTCAAGGAAATTACCGAGAATTTTTACATCACCAGGATTATCAAAAACATCGTAGAGCGTTTCCGGAATCGTAGGTTTCGCTTCTCTGCTCTCCTGATCATTGATCAATGTTTGTTTAATTTTTGTAATATCATCAGCGTTCAATTTTCCTTTTACCATAATGATATTGGCTACCTTCACAGGAGCACGATCGCCAGATGTAAGAAGCTGCAGGCATTGCATAGCGCTATCGGCTCTTTGATCATATTGTCCCGGCAATG
>MEWR01000023.1:50484-96838 GCA_001773455.1 Candidatus Abawacabacteria bacterium RBG_16_42_10 | reverse complement strand
GCCACTCGGGAGCATCATAAAAATCTTCCTGACTATGGAGATCGTTTACTGATGCCTCACTGAGAACAGCTCTTTTAGCTTGCTCAAAAGTCGAGCCGTCAATCCCCTCAATATCATAACGAACTCCCGTACGTACTTCTTCTACACCCGAGATTTCCAAGAAATCACAAAAAACTCGCAAATAGTCCTGAGCTAAAGGATCAAAACTCGGCTTTTTCATCACAATACAACGCTTTACACGATTTTCTACAGCTCTTTCAAAGCCTATGTCCTGGGTGGAGGTTTCGATCATGAAAACGATTAAGGAGTCAACTTAAAAAAACACTCCCCCACTGTCAAACAATGGCTTTAGCCAATCACCACCGTGCACTCACCCTTCCATTCTTTACCTGCATACTTTGTGGACAACTCGCCCGCAGTGCCACGAATATATTCCTCATACATCTTGGTCAATTCTCTACCGACACAGATATTTCTGTCACCATGGCCAAAGGTAACTATCTCTTCTAAAAGCTTATTCATTCTATACGGCGACTCGTACAGGACAACCGGGACGCCTAAATTTAACAAACCTTCGAGAGTTTTCTTTCGACCTTTTTTCAATGGTAAGAAACCACCGAAGTAAAATTCTTTTTGTAAAAAGCCACTAGCTACCAGAGCAGTTAAAGCCGCATTGGGACCTGGTAAAACAGTGAAAGGAACTTTTTCTTTGACTGCCCCAGCCACCAAAAGATATCCGGGATCAGAAACCAGAGGCATGCCTGCGTCCGTGATATAAGCAATATTTTTTCCAGATTTTACATCTTCCAGTAATCTGTGAATTTGTTGCTCAGAACTATGCTGACTAATATTCACAATATGTTTTTGAATTGCATATTCTTTCAGTAAAATCTGGCTATGTCGGGTATTTTCACAAGCAATAATGGCACAACTCTTTAGCACATCTAATGCACGTAGGGTGATGTCTTTGAGATTGCCGATTGGCGTAGCTACGATGTAGAGCATTATTTTGTGGGCAATGTAATCTTAGGTGGAATCACGTACAACACATCAGTTGTCATGACTGGTTCTGGATAAATATAATCAGTTAACTTTTGCGGTAAATAGTCTTCAGGGTATCCAAAGGAAATAAAATGGTCTTCAGCATAATGAATAAACTTATTTTTAGGTTTCTCTGTGATAACAATAATCTCACTCCCAGATCGTAAAAAGTAATGCTTTTCATCAAAGGTGATAATAGGTTCTTCAGGTGCAGCTAATTCTAAGTAATCTAAAGTGGAGATGTTCTTAATCAGCACATTTCTTGTATAGGCTAATGTATTCACCCAGGTAGCACCAACGCGCAATGCTGTGAATGAACCTGGTCCTTGAACAAAAACAATATGATCAAAAACAAGGTCATGAAGTTCAGGTAAAATCCCACTTAAGAATTTTAGAGTTTGGCGTTGTTCATCAATATGCCAATGTTTCTGAATCTTACCATCGACAATAAGTGCGACATCGTGATAATTAAACGCAGTTTGTACAAACAAAAAAGCAGTCATGATGTTATTCTGGCATCGTTAACTGCCAAAAGTATTTCTTGGCCAAAAGTACGCGAGTATAATTCATGATTGAATTGAAATAAACATTGTCACCATACATACCGATACATAATTGATCATTAACAGGAATGAACTCGACATTATTTTTCGGCTTGTATGTGAGTTTATTTTTACCACGAATTTCAGCAATGACATTGAGAGCAGCCAACCTTGCCTGATCCTCCGCATTACTAAAAGTGTGCCATACACGCTCTTTCTTGTGCCAATCGTAATGATTGATCAGACTGCCGGCAGCATAGACATTGTAGAACTTTTCTAATTGCAAAAAGTTATTGATCTCTAGCCCCCCAAATTGATCTGTTTTGAGACCGGCATTTTGATAGACAGCTGCCAATCTTGCCTCACCATTAGTAATAAACGTCTTGGTCTCGAGAACCGTTCCATTACTCAAAACCAATTTACCGTCATCCCATTTTTGAATAGTCGTGTGGAGATAAACATCGATAGCATGATCCTTCGCATATTCTTCCAAAATATCTCGCAGCTTGATGGGAAGATCTCCACCAAAGTCTTTTTCAGATGAGACATATGAAATACTAATTTCATTGCGACGTAAGTCATATTTCTTTCGAATATAGTCAGTTAGATTGTAAATTGCGAAAAGAACCTGCACGCTATATAAATCATTACCATGCACAACGATTGAAAGAAATGGCTTTCGAAGCAGCGACAACTGTTTTTTTGCTAACTGAAATTGAGCATCAAGGTGATCAGCTATTTTCTGTAATTCATCAGAAGTATTCGATAGGAAACTATTTTCAGATGTAAGTATGTCAGGCATCACTCTTTCTTCACCTGATGCAAGAATTACATATTCATAATTAATTCTTTGTCCTGAATCCAGCACAAGAGTAGTATCAGCAGGCAAAAATTCCTTCACTTTACCAGGCGAAAAATCGATACGAAAACGTTGATAATAACTTTTGAAAGGAAAGGTATAATCAGTCAGTTTGCGATAGCCACTGTAGATATCAAAAAGAAAGGGCTTGTAAACAAAACTTGGCTTCGGTGAAATCCAGATCAACTTGATGTCACTTTGTATAGGAGATCTCCGTAAAGTTTCGATAGCTGTATAACCGGCAACGCCACCACCAACAATGGCAATACGAGTGTTCATGTATTGACGAAAAACGCGTTCTCATAATACCGTACAAGCATTGATAAGCAAATCTGAAATTTATGTCCTGGAAATTAGATGAGTTGATGTTGAAACATTTTAATAAAAAATCTTTGCCAAAGTGGCAATGGTTCTTTGTTATGACTGCGCATGTCTTTTTCTTAGCTATCACTCTCTATGCATTGCCGATTATGTATTTGTATTTGAACAATAGTATCCTGGCCATTATTCAAATAACTTTCTTTGCGATCAGTACTATTTGTATCGGTTATTTTCTGAAAGCGGTAATTTTACGTCCCCGTCCCCACAATCATGTTACCTATCTTGGCAAAACTGACAGTTCTTTCCCTAGTTCGCATGCCAGTGTCGCTTTTGGACTAGCATATATCCTTAGTATTTATCTCCCTACACTTACAATTGTCTGGATAATACTGGCTATGCTTGTAGGCTTGGGAAGAATCTATATACAAATGCACTATCTGAGCGACGTCATCGGCGGCATTTTCATTGGTCTAATATTAGCGTTCATAACGCTTATTTTTATTTCTCCTTCATTGGTTCTAACTTAGAATTTAGAACTTTAAACTTAGAACTTAATTATGGTCCACTTTCTATCTGACTGCACCTATCAAAAAGAACTTATTCGTAAAGCAATTCATATTACTTTGGGTGTAGTGACGTGCGTACTCATTTTCTACAACATTATAGAACCGTTCTATTTGTTTATTGTTTTGGCCATTACTATTGTATTTTCTTTCTTCTCTAGGAAAAAGCGCTTACCAATTATCGGCTGGTTTCTAGAACATTTTGACCGCCCTGAACATTTTCCAGCCAAAGGTTTCATCACGTATTTAATAGGCGTGATACTTAGCTTGGAACTTTTCCCACTCCCCTTCGCACTTGCTGCGATTATGGTATTGGCATTGGGAGATGGTGTTGCTGCCCTTGCTCGCCCTTTTAGTAAAAGAAAAACTGCTCTGAGCAATAAACATCTTATTGAAGAAACCATAGCCGGCATTGTCGCTGGTGCGATCGGCGCTGCTTTTTTTGTTTCGCTACCGCTAGCAATTATCGCCAGCAGTTGTGCCATGCTTCTTGAAGCGATCGAAGTCCGCTTCAATAATGAAATTCTCGATGATAATATTTTGATTCCACTCGCCGCAGGAACAAGTTTGCTTTTGTTAACCAAGTTCGGAGTCTTTGTATAAATTCAAAAGTCAATAGGAATTCTCCCTAAATTGGGAGATTTTTTTCATTTTTTCTTTTGCTAGGCTTACGTATAGGGTGGGAGGGTGGCGTCAAACAAACAAAAAGTTTATACTAAGCCCTTAGAAAAAATCCCATGAAAATCTCCACCTTATGTTTTTTGCTCAAAGAAAAAGAAATATTATTGGCCATGAAGAAACGTGGTTTCGGACAGGGAAAGTGGAATGGTTATGGGGGAAAAGTCGAAAATGAAGAAATAAAACAAGGAGCTACTCGTGAAGTTCGCGAAGAAATTGGCGTGATCATAGAAAAAGAAAAACTCCAGGAAGCAGCAGTCATCAATTTTTACATGGCTGACAATCATTTTTTCGAGTGTCACGTATTTCTGGTTCAAGAATGGTCAGGAACACCAGTAGAAACAGATGAAATGAAGCCTCAGTGGTTTGCCCTCGATCAAGTTCCTTTTCATGACATGTGGCCCGCAGATCAAATGTGGATACCAATTGTTTTGTCTGGAAAAAAGATAAAAGCAACGGTACAGTTTGATGAAACAGGCACCGTTATACAGAAGTTTAAGTGGGAAAAGTGGGAGTAAATTCATTCTCTTGTGTCTTTTTTAGAATTCTTATATGATGATTCTGTCACCATGAGAGGCTAGACAAAGGGTTTCGTCCCGCGTTAATGCCTCTTTTTTATTTTGTCTCGTATGTAAGGTTCACTAAGAAACGTTATGTATGACATGAATACTCGAAGTAGAGCTGAAAATTTATTTTGATTGGGAATCAGCAATCGTCTCAGTTTGTTTATTTTAATGAGATGTTGATAAAGAGAGTAAAAATCACCATCCCCACTCACTATTACCGCCTGATCAAAGTTATTTATTTCCAACATTATCTGCATTACTAATTCAGCATCGCAATTACCTTTGGTAGATTGATCTCTATACTGTATAGGTTGGGCGAAATACTACTGTAAAGCCAGATCGTCTCATGTGTTCATACAAGGCTTCATTATTTTCAATATAACCGATAAACATAAAAGCTTTGGTCACCTTGTATTTGTCCTTTAGCCATCGCTTTAAGCAGGGATAATCGATCTTCCATCCCTGATCGCGACAGGAACAGTATAAGTTCTGATTATCTATAAAAGCATAATTTGATTTCATGCTGTTTTATTATCTGATTTGATTAATGTAACAGATAACAACTTGCTAGAATGAAAAATTTCATAATTTTTATTTTTGGTTGAACTTTAGGATCACTCTGTAGTGCAAATGGAGGCAAAGGGCTGGAAATGCTATGATAGTGCCTTCACAATACTTTTTATGGCCACTTTGGAGAAACTAGCTGAAGAACAACCTTGGAATTTGGATCAAGTAAAAGGAAGTACTTTGTATGGCAACCAATATGCTATAGAAATTGACAGCGTTAACCCTCATTTGGGCACGTTACTCATGAAGAAAAAAGATGGTCAGTGGGCACGTCTCGATGATATATATGATGAATATCATTACAAATATGACAACGATGGTGTACGTGCCCCTGGTGATTGTGTCAGTGTTTCCTTATCAAAAGAAGATTATGACAATTTATGTGTAGAAAAAAAACGCGTAGACACATTCGTTGAAAAGTTAATGCTTGAGATGTTAGAAGCAGATATTCCCAACATTGATCCTGACTCATTCGATGATGCCCTACTAACTGGATTCCCCACTGCAATGGAACAGGATGTAGATGTTGTCATTGCTTATTTACGAAATCCAGAAAATGCGCCATTTGAGGGCGAAGCCCTTAATGATGCTCAGTGGGAAATTTTGGAAGACAAATTGGATATGATGGAAAATCCCAATATCAAAATTGAAAATGAGAAATTTCGTCAGCAATTACGGGATAAACTTTTTCCTAAAAATGCCGGATTTCTCTCGGACCGCGTTTTGGATAGGATCGATTCAGATATAGAGAGAGTCACCGATAGATTGAAAAGAATCGAAGAACAAACCTTTGAACAGAGAAAATTGGCAAATCGTTACCAACTCCACAGAAGACTAGTACGCGAAGAACTGGAACAAGCGGGACAATTAGTTTTTGACTTTTACAAAGGATGTCCACATCTAGAAAGAACCTTACGCAAAGAACTTCTTGATTTGGCATTTGCAAAACTTACACCAGAAGAACAATGGGCACATATTTGCACACTGTTTTGACTCTTATATGACATGGACTCTTTAGATGCTACAAAACCAGAATGGAGCCTAGAGCAAGTGAAAGGCCAGAGACTCGAGGGACACAATTATGCGATTGAAATTGATAAAGAGTCTCCACAGATTCTCCTCTTGTTTGCTCGGAAAAACGATCAATGGGTAGAGGTCAATGAAGTGTTGATTTTTGACGTACTACGCATTCCAAATGAAATGGACTTTCCATTAACGAAAGAGGAATATGAGATTTTGAGTAAAAGTAAAATAAAAGTAGACAAACTTGTTGAAGATTTAGCCTCATTTGACGCTGAGATGTATGGTGAACTTTACGAATCAACTTATTACTATGACGAAGAAGACTTGGATGTTGTAATTGGTTACTTGAAAGATCCAAAAAACAAACCATTCGATAGTCAAAATCTGCCAGATGAAACACAGGATATCCTCGCCCATGTGTTAAGAGATGATGAGGAACCTTTATGCGAGGACGATAAAGAAAAGACTTTTCGTGACAAACTGATACAGCGCCACGGTATACATCAGAATCTGGTACGTGAAGAAATTGTAGCTTTGTTAAAAGCTGGCCAAATGGCTTTTGATTTTGCCAAGGCAGAAATAGAAAGCATTTACCAAGAACTCACTTCTGAGACCTACCAATATGTTCGTGACATGCTCATCGGTGCACTTACCGCAGTGGATATTAAGAGGGGTGATGAAAGGGTTAATAAGAGTCTCATAAGAATAAGGGAGAGCATCACTAAAAGGAACTAATATACTCCCTCCGTCGTGCTCGTAATATACTTTTTGAACGTGAGATCAGTAATGACTACTAACAAATCTGTCGAAGAAATCTGTAATTCCTGACAGATATCATCCAGATTCTTACCGGCTTGGATTTTTTCATGGACTAATTTCTCCATTTCCGAATCATACTGATAGTGAAGTGGAAGTTTCGTAACTTTATTTGGTGTTAACCCAAGAAGACCAGGCAATTCATCGACGTCAGTGATTATCTGAGCGCCATCGCGAATCAAACAGAGACAGCCTCTACCTTGGATATTGTTTAATGAATGAGGGACAACAAACACTTCACGATTTTCATCGCGTGCAAATGCAGCAGTGATCAAAGCTCCTGATTTCTCTGGCGCTTCGACGACAATGGTCCATTTGCTTAAGCCCGCAATGATACGATTTCTCTGCACAAAGTGAAATTTTTGCAAGTCACCGATGCGAGTGTTTTCACTGACAATAAGATGTTGATCAGGGGAAAGAGATTTCCGCAGCCGGTTATTTCCGCCCAAATTGCTATCTAATAAACTCGCAGGGACCACAGCCACACTTGATGCATTATATTTCTCCGCGGACATGTGAACTTGGCTATCGATGCCATACGCCATACCGGAAATGAGAGTGATTTTGTGTGATGCCAAGATACGAACAATTTCGTCAGTAATTGCCAACCCATACTCGGTAGCTTTTCTCGTACCTACTATCGCAACGCAAGTATTTTGCAGAATATTTCTATTTCCTAGCGCACAAATCATCAGCGGTGCATGATAAATTTCTTTGAGTAATGGCGGATAGAGATCATTCTCAATATCTATGACGACTATCCCCTGATCTTGGTGTCTTTGCAGCAATGCTTGATACTCTTTTTGTTTTGAACGAACATGAAGTATTCGATGCCAGCTTTTTGAATATTTATGATTCGTGCACCATTCAGCCTGCGTCAGCTTTTCCCACAGCTCATCATAGGAAGAAAACCGTTGTCGTAAGAATACTAAATGTTCAGAAAAATAAACTTGCGCACAAAAGAAATACCAAAGACCGGACATAGAATAATTATCAATTGAAAATTAATCCCGAAGGGACCCCATTGGGGCAATTAACAATAAAACCCAACACAACACTTGAAGAGCTTCATTATAAACCCGAGTTTTGACTGATTTTAGAATTTTTAGAATTGCTTGAATTTAGCCAGCAAATCATAAAGAACAATACCTGCAGCCACAGAAACATTCAGTGAATGCGCTGCCCCAAACATCGGAATCTCAATCACCTGATCGCAGTAGCGCAAAATATCATTGTGAATCCCTTCTACCTCTTCGCCCAAGACTAACACAACAGGAAAAGTATATTTTGCTTTTTGAAAATCGTTACTTTCATGACATTGCTCCAAACCAACGATCTGATAGCCAGCTTTCTTATATTTCTGTAACGATTTGATCGAGTCATCTGCAAATTCCCAACGTTTATGAACTAGTCCACGCAAAGCAGTTTTTTTTACACCTTTTTGTTCGGGTGTTGGCGTATAGCCACTTAATATCACTTTCTCTACACCTACAGCATCAGCAGTACGCAAAATAGCACCGACATTGTATTGGCTGCGAATATTATGCAGAAACACAACCACAGGGAATTTGGCTGTTCTCTTACTCGCCTCTCTGGCTAGTTCATTATGAGTTCGCTTCCGCCATTTTTTCAGCATACAGATAATTTAAGAAAATTCCTGATATTGCTTCTTTTTCAGATCATCAAGTATGTGGTTTAAATTTTTATTCATTTGTTCAATTACTATCGGATTATTCATCGCCATATTCACTCCGAACACCTTATCCTTCTTGAGACGAATTAACACTGGAACAACTTTTTTATTTTCAGTGATAACAAAGACCATCATACGGGCATTGTTCCTTTTACCAATACGCACTTTAAAAAAACGACATCCTCTAAGGTCCCGGGGAGCTTTGGTCTCAACTGCCAGTCCTTTTATGACCTTATTGGCACCATCAAGAATATCATCGATATTTACCAGACGCTTCAATGGCTCGAGCTCATGTCTGGCAATATACTTGGTCAAAACTACCATGTTACTTGAGCAATGCAGCTAATTTTTTTGCCTTTTCATTAATTCCTTTATCAGTGAAAGTTATTTCTTCAACCTCCGGTTCATGCTCAGCAAATTCAATCCCCAGAGAAATTTTTCCCTCTACAAAACCTTTCATAGCATAGGTTAGAAGAGTTTTGAGAGTTATTCCTTCATTTTTTGCCTTTTCCAAAGCCTTGTTCTTAAGGTCTTGATCCGTAGTAAAGGAAACTTGAGTTGTCATAAAGTATAGTTATTAACTATCTACAGTATATCTATTAACTATATCAAGATCAAGGTGTAAGGGTCGAAATCGACCCCTTTGCCAGTTCATAAACCAATCAAATTCGATGGATCACGAATCAGTCTCTAATAACCCGGTAATGGAGCTGGATCTCATTCTCTGTTATTTGCTTATATCCAATGAATTTTAGCTTTCTTTCGAAATCTTTATTCTTGAAAACAGGGATTCCATCCCCAAGCACTATTGGTTCAACATCCAAATATATTTCATCAACTAAATTCTCAGCCAGAAAAGAAGCATTGAGTATACCACCACCTGCTACAATGACTTCTTTAAAATCTTTCAATAGTGCTAGAGCGTCCTTCGGTGAATGCGCGACAAGATGATTAGGGGCCAATGTTTTAAAGTCCTCGTGAGAAACAACAACCAGTTTGACATCCTTCAACTCCGAAAATTCCGGTTGTTTGGTAAGGATATTATAAGTTCTCCGACCCACGATAAGACAACCAGCTGCTCGTACTGCTGCGCTATAACTATTCCATTCCTCTTTAGAAATCCAACCAGTATCATCATCATTTTTAGCAATTATGCCATTCGCACTTATTGCCATGTAGAGCATTACATTCATAATGTCTTGTTATTTAAAATGCTCCTTGCAATCGCGACGAATGGCCTGCCATGTACCTGAGCGAAGCGAATGGTACATGGTGGGCCCACCTGGACTTGAACCAGGGACCAACTCGTTATGAGCGAGCTGCTCTAACCACTGAGCTATGGGCCCGAAGAGCAAACACAATATAATGAACTTTCTTTATAATTCAAAGCTTCACATTATAAGAATTAACGTTAAGATAAACCTGATTCAGAAAACCTCCTCATGTTCAACTTCATTCTTCTCGGTATTCTCCAGGGACTCACTGAGTTTCTCCCTATATCTTCATCAGGACATTTAATTTTGGCGAGATATTTTTTTAACCTCACTACGCCTTATCCCCTAGCTGTTGATGCTATTTTACAATTAGGCACTATTGTCGCTGTATACATTTATTTTGCGCCAGAACTTTGGCAATTGCTGAAAGATTTTGTTCACAGGAAAAGAACCTTAGCTTGGGCGATTTTACTGGGAACGGTGCCAGCACTTATTGTTGGTGTACTCGCTGAAGAATATATTGATAGGTATTTACGTTCCCCTGTAATTGTTGCTTGGGTACTTATTATCGGAGCATTGCTTTTCATTGGTACAGAAAAATATTTCGCTAGAGGGAAACAAGAAGTAGGCAAAATCAGCGTCAAACAAGGTTTATGGGTAGGTATAGCTCAATGCCTAGCATTCATTCCGGGTTTCTCTCGTTCAGGGGCTACGATCATGGCTAGCATGACCCAAGGGTTTTCTCGGGAAACTGCGGCACGATTCTCATTTTATTTGTCGATTCCGATTATCACCATTTCTGGAATTAAAAAGTTGGCCGACATTATGAAAGATGGTTTGCCTCAGGGAGTAGGTCTAGAATTAACTGTCGGCACACTTTTATCCTTTGTCGTTGGTTTACTTTCCATTCATTTCTTGCTCACCTACTTAAAGAAGCACTCTCTCAATGTATTTGCTGTTTATCGAATAGCTATAGGTGTAATAGTACTATTACTAATTACAAACCAATAAAAAAACTTGTCAATTCCATAGAAACAGTGTAGAGTAGCTGCCAGTGCAATACTCGACAATGGAGGAAAAGGGCGTACATTTCCATGATTGTTGGAACTTGTACATTTTATAACCCTTTTTTTCTTTTTATGAACACCACTGTTCCTAGTTTCGCTGAGTTAGCTCTTTCACATGGGCTGAAAGCTAATTTACAGAAACGTAATTTAATCACACCGACACCAATTCAAGCCCAATGTATTCCTGCTGCATTAGAGGGCAAGGATATTATTGGTATTGCCCAAACCGGCACGGGTAAAACCTTGGCCTTTGGTTTACCAATGATCGAGAATATCGGTCAGAAAAAACTGCGCCAAGCACTCATTGTCGTACCTACTCGTGAATTGGCACTGCAAATTGAAAATGTTTTAAAAGAAGTCTCATTTAATTTAAGTGTGCGAGTGGCAGTTCTCATCGGCGGTGCACCTTTTGGTTTCCAAAGGAAACAACTTTCTGGACATCCTCATATCATTGTTGCTACTCCCGGACGCTTGCTTGATCATCTAGAACAAAGAACTTTGTCTCTACAACAAGTGAATATGTTGGTGCTCGATGAAGCTGATCGTATGTTTGATATGGGTTTTGCTCCTCAAATTGAAAAGGTTTTACGAGCTCTACCTACAGAGCGCCAGACTATGGTGTTCTCAGCAACTATGCCACCAGAAATCGCGCATATCATGAAGCGTCATATGAAACTGCCTATTCGTATTGAGATTGCACCCCAAGGCACATTAGCTAGTCAAACGACACAAGAACTCTTCATTATCAAAAATTTCGCCAAGTCACAACTGCTAGAAAAATTATTAGCTGAATATCAAGAAACAGTACTCATTTTCACCAGAACAAAACACGGTGCCAAGAGAGTCGCTTCTTTCATAAAAGATCTCGGTCATTCAGCAGCCGAGCTGCATTCAAATCGTTCTCAATCACAAAGAAAACAAGCGATGGATGGATTTCGTTCTGGACGTTACCGCATACTCGTTGCTACAGACATTGCCGCTCGCGGTATCGATGTCAGTAATATTGAATTAGTGGTCAATTATGATCTTCCGGAAAATCCCGAAGATTATGTTCATCGTATAGGTCGTACTGGCCGTGCTGGTCTAAAAGGTAAAGCGATTTCTTTTGCCATGCCTAATCAAATCCAGCTCGTTCGTCGCATCGAAAGACTAACTAGAAAACCATTGCCTACAGCAACAGTAAAAGAGGAATTACCTGAATTGCGTTTATCAGATAAAAAATCTTCTTATGAAAGAGACGATAGCGGTAGCGGCAGTAGAGGTGGAAGAAACTTTGGAGGAAAGCGACCATTTAGTCGCGGAGGCAGCTCTCATCGATCGTCCGGGTATTCATCTGAACGTACATCCGAGCATCGACCCTATCATGAGAAAAGTTCATTTAAAAGTCATGAAGATAAATACATGCCCGAGTCAGCTATGACTGAAAAGGAGAAAACAATGTTTGCAAATGAAGGAGAACAACCACGAAAGCAATGGTCAGATCACCCAACAGGAAGAACCAAACGTCCATTTGGTAGTCGTCCAGAAGGAAACAAAAGACCTTGGTCATCTCAAGGACCAAAACGTCCTTATGGCGAACGCAAAGAAGGCAGCAGTGAAAGACCTTGGGCAGACAGAGGCCCAGCTAAACGCCCTTTCGGCGACCGTAAACCAAGTGGTGAAAGATCTTGGTCTTCTCGAGGACCCGCTAAACGTTCATTCAGCGACCGCAAAGAAGGCGGAGAAAGATCTTGGGGAAATGCCTCAGCTCGTCCACAGAAAAAATTCCGCGATAGAAATTCACGATTTAGCTCCCGCTCACATTCAGGGGGAAGATAGATTAATTTAAGGGATATTCTCAGAGAAGCACTTTACTAAAAATAATTGCTTATTGATCAATTGCTTTATGCGCCGAATAAAAGAAGAATTTCTGGGTAAGGTTGAAACAGTTGTTCCACTGAAAGATTTATCAGTCCTAGAAATCGGCTGCGGTGATGGGTCACGTTCTATTGAAATTGCTAGTCGTTGTACTGCTTTGCATGCAATTGAACCTGATAAGCACAAATTAAGACAAGCATTAGCAAGAAACATTCCCAACGCATCATTCTGTGTAGGACCAGCAGAAAGCTTATCATTTGGAGATCAATCATTTGATGCCATTATTTTCACGTTATCTCTCCACCATGTTCCTATAGAGATGATGGAAACTGCCATTAATGAAGCTGTTCGAGTAACACGCACAAATGCATATATCATTTTCTTAGAACCAGCCCAAGATGGCACATTTTTTGATGCAGAAATTACCTTTGATGCTTGTGATGGAGATGAAAGGAAAGAAAAAGTCGCAGCTTATGATGCTATACAAAAACACAGAAGATTAAGATCAATTGCTGAAATTGATGATGAAACTGTTTTTCAGTTCGATTCAGTCGATGATTTCAATCAGTCAATGATGCCTAAAAAGAACCAAAGAGATATTCAAGAGTTTTTAGAAAAGAACAACTACATTTTAAGAGCAAGCAGAAGAATCAATATATGCCAACCAAAGTCCTTATCGTAACACTGTTCCATAAATAGCATGAGCAGACTTGGTTTGATGTGCCCAGTATCTATCTCCATAAGACCAATGCCACCACTCGGTAGGATAATTAATAAATCCTACCCCAGTCATTGCTTTTACTAATAGGTCTCGATTTTTTCTCGCTTCGGTTGAAATATTGGGATTGGCTGTATAGCTAGCTTTGTTGAGACTAGCTTCTTCATCATTCATGTCTGTACCCATATCAAGAGATTTCCCTTTATAAATAGACTTTCCCATATAAAGAGAAGCCCCGAGCATATGAACTAAAGTTAAATCAACAGCCCCTCCGGTTGTATGAGGGGGCACAATATCAGGAGGCGCTACAAATCTCATTGCTTCATCTCTGATTTGCTCCTGTGACCATGTGGGATATTTTGTTTCGAGTTTGGCACAATATTCATCCCAATAGTTTTTTTGTACTTCTAATGGTCTATATCCTTCTCGAATCTGGATTTGCAGACCTGATGGCAATGATCTTTGAGCAGCTAAGAGTTTCTTTAAAACAGCGCGACGGACAAGGGAGCCTATATGTGGCTGATTGTACACTTCATCGAATACCAACTCATTGTTATCCATGATATCCACTAGTGGCTCATTGTTCTCTTGAATTGGAATAGCAACAACCTCAGGAGCAGCAATAAGGGTAAGATGAACTTTTTTTGTGTAGCCAAAGAAATCTGCTGAGCTTTGCGGTATTCTATCTGACATACGTATTTTTGATTAAAAACAGGTTGTAATAATACCAGATGATGAAGGAATATGCATTTTTTGCATAGGAGTGGGCATACTAATACAAGATTCGGAAATTCCGAATTTGGCTTATGTGTCAGCTATTAAAATTCATAGATAAGAAGACTTGAACAGAACTATATTCGTCAGTAAGATGCAAGCGCTGTTCGTTATGCCACTTTAGCTCAATGGTAGAGCAATCGCTTTGTAAGCGAAAGGTTGTCGGTTCAAGTCCGACAAGTGGCTCCACTTTTATTTTACTTCAATACTGCCAAATTTCGTAATATTCAAATGATCATGATATTTCCACGTACCGATTTGATCAAATGTGAAAACAAATTTCTCTCCATTTTGTAAACCATGGCAGGCATCAAATGAACTGCCAACACATCCTCCGGTCGTTGGGTACTCCGAATGGGTAGGGTGCATAGCTGAAGCTGGCCAATGAAGCGCTGAATCACGGTTTACAAATTCAACAGTTTGTCCTTTGTTGATAGTAATACTCGCTGGGTTGAAGCCATCATTTGTAATTTCAATAGTAACATCAGCTTTAGCTGTGCTCTGAGGGACTGGGGTAGTTTGTTGAGTTGCTGAATAATCGCAAGCAAGAAGCAAAAAGCTCACACTAACAACACTCATGAGTTTTAAATGCATAAAAATCGATTAGATCTTCAGTACTATATCGTGTCCTAGGAACACTGCAATGTTTTTATCTTGCTACTTTAGCGTCCTGGGGAATAGTAACCTCAGTCTGCACTACTTTCTGCCATTTCACTCTTATGCCCTTACGTTTGTTATCGGCAACAACCAGTTCATCCAAAATACCATCGATCAAGTCATATTTCTTGGCTTCTTCGATATCAACCCAAGCAAATTCATCAGTTTCTTCAGGCTGCAAAGTGATTTCCCCAGAAGCATAATCTGCCATGCAAGAAATAACGAGAGAAGGTGCTCCATCAGCATGAACCGTCGCCAAGCTGGTCACATACTCAATATTATCGATATCAATACCAACTTCTTCGCTTACTTCCCTACGCAAGGTTTTTTCTAATACATTGTACCAATATTCTTTGGTATCCTTAGGTAACTTTTTGTAATCGTCGACCTCTAATTTCCCCCCTGGGACAGTCCACATACCCGGAAAACGTTTTTTTGTTTTCACCCTACGAGTGATCAAATACTTATCGTCTTTGACGATGATAGCTGTAATCACCACTTCATGGAGATGAGGATTGGTCATATAAAAAGTTAAAATCACTCGCGATTATATAGGACATATCTTTCCGATGTAAGGTAGCGCAAAAAAGGTTGCACAAATATAAAAAGTGAGTAGAATCCTTACGTGCCTTGAAAATCCAATATTTTTCGGCGCGGGGTAGAGCAGTTGGCAGCTCGCAAGGCTCATAACCTTGAGGTCGTTGGTTCGAGTCCAACCCCCGCAACCAATTTTTGTTTGAATAATTTCATTATTTACTTGCTATGGTAGGCATGAAACTTCTTTTGATATGCCTCAATACCAAGTTTATGTTTTAAAAAACGATTTAGGTAGAAAACATATAGGACTCTCTAGTAATATTGAAAAACGGTTGTTTGAGCACAGCTTCAACCAATCTGTTTGGACGCGTTTTAAAGGACCATGGAATCTGGTATGGTGTAGTAAATTTCTTTCACTTTCTGAAGCAAGAAAATTAGAAAACACGTTAAAAGCTCAGAAAGGAGGAAATGGGTTTTATAAGATTACTGGTCTTTCGCAAGGCTCATAATCCCGCTGAGCGGGATCGTTAGGGTTCGAGTCCAACCCCCGCAACCAATTTTCTAAAGTCCCCCGGGCGATGGCCTCCCTTCGGGACAACCAAATTTTTTCTTATGGTAGTAGAAGTAAAAAACCTCACAAAACGATTTGCAGATTTTACTGCAGTAGACAATATCTCTTTTAGTATGGGTAAAGGCGAGATTGTGGGTTTTCTTGGCCCAAATGGCGCAGGGAAAACGACTACTATTCATATGCTCCTTGATCTCATCACCCCAAGTGGAGGAGAGATTTCGATATTTGGTAAAGACTTTCGGAAACACCGAGAGGAAATCCTGCAGCAAATGAATTTTGCATCTCCATATGTGTCACTTCCGTATAGATTGACCGTATTTGAAAATCTCATGGTTTTTGCATGTATATACAATATCGAACATCCTAAAAAGAGGATTGAAGAATTATTGGAAATGTTTGAAATCGCTGATTTACAAGACGAGCCAGCTGGTACACTTTCTTCCGGACAAAATACCAGAGTTGGATTATGCAAATCGCTCTTGAACAAACCAAAACTCTTACTGCTTGATGAACCAACGGCATCACTAGATCCAGAGATTTCTCATCATGTCCGAGAAATTTTACTGCGAATCAGGGAACAAGAGAACACCTCGATTCTCTATACTTCTCACAATATGGCTGAAACAGAAAATATCTGCGATCGAATTGTCTTTTTGAATCATGGGAAAATAATTGCTGATGGCACACCAATTGAAATCACCAAGGCTATCTTAAACGAAGAACGAAATGAACCAGCTCTCGAGGAGGTGTTTTTTAGAGTTATTAAAGATACAAAAACAATATGAAAATACACCGAATAAAAGCGGTAATGCGCCGACATCTTTACGATATTCGTCACAACATTGATCGATCAATGGATGTTTTCTATTGGCCAATCATTGATGTCATTGTCTGGGGATTTTTCTCCTTCTATATTTCTACCAATAATACCTTTGGACCAAGTATTATCAATTTCCTTATGGGAGCAATTATTCTCTGGAGTATTTTCTATGCGTTTCAAAGAGACTTCGCAGTAGGATTTCTCGAAGAGCTCTGGTCAAGAAATCTGCTGAATATTTTTTCAACTCCTATCACCATGTGGGAATACCTTACAGGAGTAGCATCAATCAGTATTTTTAAAATAATCATAGGATCCTTCACTGCTTCTCTTTGTGCGCTGATATTTTATTCCTTCAACATTTTTCCCCATATACTACTACTGATACCATATGTGTTAAATCTCTTATTTTTTGCTGCAGCCATTGGTATTTGTATAACAGCCCTTATCCTTCGCTATACAACAAAAGTACAGATATTAGCCTGGAGTTTTGCTGGTCTATTGCAACCGGTTTCCTGTGTGTTCTATCCCTTATCGTCACTTCCACAATGGCTACAGTCTATCGCGTGGTTTTTACCTACTGCTCATGCATTTGAAGGCATGCGACAAGTGCTGACAGACAGCACATTTTCTTCAACATATTTTTGGTGGGCCTTAATACTTAATATATTTTATTTCCCCATTTCTCTTGTTATCTTCAAGAAAACATTTGAAGCAACCAAGATAAGAGGTCTTTTGGTAAAACTCACATAAATTAGCTTCCTATATACAGCAACAGCATAGACACGCTCTCCCGAAGAGGTGTAGAATGAGATGAGTTGTTTATTTATTAACCAAAACAAACATGAAACATCTACAATCACTTTCGATCTGTCTCAGTGTGGTGGCAGTGATCGTAAGCAGTGTCATCAGTATGCAAGTATTCTCACTCGCGGGTGACGGAGCATTGGCACAATTTTCTCGTGTGGAGCCATCATTTGGGAGAGTTAACCTCGTTCCACTTGATCATACCGAGATCTCTTGTACACCTTATATATCATTAAAGGCCTTTACTGAAAGACGCTTTACCGCATACTTCAAAATCTGGAGTGCAGTTGAAGGATCACACAGTAAAGAGCTTATGGATCCTGACACATTGCACGGTCAGGGAGCATTGGTAAAGGACACAAAAGCTGCAGGAGATTACTATACAATTGTCCCTCCTTATACAGACGTAGAAATTGACACTCATCAAGCAGTATTACCAAATCCTGTTTTGGTGGAAATGTACGATAAACGCAGTAATAAACTCGTAGAGAAACTTCTCCTGGAGCCAGATTGTGACGATGAAGGCGGAAGCTCCAATCTCGTCAATGATATTACTGTCATTTTCCCTCCTCCTCATGGTTGTAAATTAGTTGTTAATCCACCTGATAATCCTGGTGATAGTGAATTCCCTACCCCAACCGTAGTAGTACCACCATCAAAACTTGGCTATAGCGCCGATGTGACTGTTGTTAGACGAGATAGTCCAACGCAGCCATTGGCACATGGCAGCATGGAGACCATTGAAACTGAAATGCTACAATTGCAATTACAGAGTGTTCAACCTTTCCAAGTAGATAGTTTCTTCGATATCACCTACAGAATCGATTTCCAACAGGGAGAAAATCCCCCAATTCAGAGAGAAGTGGACTGCACAGTTATCAATGGTGAGAAGTTAGAATCGATGATGCAAATTTTCTTGAATCCAACGTAATTGTTCTCTAAATAGAGCGACCATCAAAAGAGCTTCTGGATGGCTTCCGGGGGCTCTTTTATTTTGAGAATTATCCTTGATATACGGCAAATTTCAGATACTGCCCTTCCGGGAAAAACACCGAAATAGGATGATCCCAGGTATGGCCACGTTCCTCGATGAGACGGAGCTGGTATCCCTCTTTTTCACAAGCCCAGAAAGCAATTTTGTGAAAGAGCAATCGATCTACCCACGTAGAACACGATGAAGTAATGAGTAATCCATTTTCAGTTAGTCTCTTCAAAGCTAATTGATGCAAAACACGGTATGCATTTGTCCCGGCGGTTAAGTCTCTTTTGCTTTTTACAAAACCCGGAGGGTCAAGAATAATCACATCAAATTCCTCATCGGTTTTCTTCAGATATTCAAAGACATCCTCAACATCCCACTGACAGATATTCTCTACATTATTGAGAGTGGCATTTTTTTTACCAAGATTTATTGCATCGGTAGAGCTATCGACTGATACCACCCGTTTTGCTCCAGCCAATGCAGCATGGATAGCAAAAGCTCCCGTATAAGAAAAAGTATTTAAAACACTTTTATCTTTCACATACTCTGCAGCACTCAGACGATTTTCACGTTGGTCGAGAAAGAAGCCAGTTTTCTGACCATGATCGATATCAACAAAGAATTTGGCACCATGATCTTGAATGATAACTTGTTCAGGCAATTTGCCCCAAAGTAATCCAATTTGCGGACTTATCCCCTCTATTTCCCTGCTTTCACTGTCACTTTTTTCATAGATACATTCTAGATTCAGTACCTTTGGTAAAGTCTCTACAATGATTTCTCTCAGCCTATCCATACCGAGTGTTGATATTTGAATGACGGCAGAGCGATCAAAAATATCTATCACAAGGCCGGGAAGCATATCAGCTTCACCAAAAACTAAACGGTAACCGTTGGTTTGCACCAAAAATGGTTTACGCCTCAGCAGAGCAGTCTGAAATTGTTTCAAAAAGAAAGCTGCATCAATGGGCTCTTCGTTTTGAAAAGTCAGTATACGACATGCGATATTCGTCTCTTGGTGATAATAACCACGGGCTAGCCAATTTTTTTTATGATCAAGTATATCAACCATATCACCAGATTTGGCATCGCTCGAGGCAATTGCACCAGAAAAAATCCAAGGATGCCATTTTTGAACTGATTTTTCTCTTCCTGCACGTAAAATAATTTCTCCAAGCATACTTATCGAGTAAAAAATTTCCACCATCGCCCCATGGTACTTAGTGATTGCCATTGCATGATAGCTTGATCTTCCTGGGAAGATACTTTCTCCAAGCCTTCTTGTTTGATTACAAACACTTCTTCATTGGGATTTTTGACATTTTTAATTCGCTTCGCTTCTTTTTCTTTATAAGCCTCGCTACTGAGATATTTCAAGTACTCCTGCATAAGTCGATTTTCACTTTCAAGCTTACTGATTTCCGCTTCACTATCTTTGATTTGCTGATTTATCTGATAGTCCTGATAGCTTTTGACCGCATAGGTATACATCTGATACATGGCCAGCACGATACAAACGCCAAGTACAATCCTCATCGAAGAATGTTCCTGCCAACGCTTACGAATCATAAAATCCAATTAACAATTAACAATTTAAAATTATCAATTTGATTACTAATTGTTAATTCTTCTAGTTCCTATACTAACACAAAACTGCTCTAGAGCTAGCTTCGCATTGACTTTGCCCTGTTTAGACAACAAATCAATTTCGAGCAATCTAGCAAGCCACGATTTCACTTCCGACAAAGAGAATCTTTGCTTTTGTTGCAATAAATTTTTGGCCACAAAAGGATGAATTTTCATCTCCTTGATCACCTTACTCACGTCGTGTTTTTTATTTTCAGCGTCAAGTATAAAAAGTATTTTCTTCACATGATTGATGATCATACTCAGAAGCATATGTTCATTGTGATCTTGATCGAAAAGCTGGCGAAGATAAACCGAGGCCTGAGAATAATTCTTTGCAAACAAAGCATCGGTAAAACAAAAGACCGAAAGTGAAAATTCATAATCACTAAAAACTTCAGGAATCAATTCCGGCTTCCCGGCTCTTTGTAACAGTGCAATTTTTTCTATCTCCCTCTCCACCATTTCAGGGTCACTCTGATACAGCTGATTCAGATAATTCTTTTCTTCCTGACCAAGAACAAGATCAAGCCTTAACACACGGGCTTTCTGGCAAGAGAAAATATACTTCTCTAAGAGAATGCCTTCTTTTGTCATTTTTTTTACAAAGGTTTTCTTAAGTACATCACTGTTTTCTTCGCTAAATACCAATGTAGTCATTTCTTGATCACTCTGCTTCAGTAACTCTTCAATCTGTTCTTGCTGTTCAAGCTTGGTGGAAAGAAGATTTTTGAAAATGATGCATTTCTTATCCCCTGTCAGAGAAACTGTTGTGAGCATGTCAGTGAGACTGCCTATGCCTGGTAAATCATCAGCATACAAGATAATTACCTCCCCACCAGGATTTACTTGCAAAAATCTTGCTTTCAGATCTGCTGTTTTCTTCCTTACCTGGGCTGGATCGTCACCAAAAACCAAAATATTCATAATGATCAATAAAGTACCATTGCTACAAGCATAGTCTCACCTTCAAATGCTATATCCATATTCATCTTACTGAGATTTGAAACAGTAACTGCGGTCTGCAATGCCAATTCTGCAGGCAAATTTGATGAATATTCTCCTTCTGAATTTATCAATCTACCAGTTGTAAGTCCTGCATCCAAAAGTAAATTTCTAAGGCTCTCTGTGCGAGGATTTGCAGCCCACGTAGCCAAAGCGGCATCATACTCATGACTGATCATGAGAGGTGTAAGCCCTACAGCCGTACGATTGGTATTAATACGATCCAGTGTTCTTTGTTTCAATTCTGCTTTTTCTCCCACAGTCATGGGACTACTGACAAAAGAACGCGTAGAAAATTCCTCTACCACATAAAGAAGTCCATCTTGATCATAGAAAAGGCCAATACCCACCCGAATCCATCGACCATCGAGCATATTGAGCAAATGCACAGCACTTCGACGAAGCCCAGCATCAATAGAAGGAATATCTACACTAAAAGCAATATTTTCTCCAACCGGTAAAGTAATTCCAAAATCGGCTTTCCTTTCATCAGGGCCACGGCCTCTCTGGTCACGATGGGAAAAATAATTGCTTGCTACCATGTCGTCGACATGAGACTGAGCAAAGTCATTTAATTGTTCATCAAGGATTATTTGAGATTTGCCTTGTCTCGCGCGAACTTCATTGATTCTCTGCAATAAATCACTGCGCATATCATTCTTGGCGCTATTTGTTAACGATACTTTGGTCTCAAGCACCACACCAACTTGCATATCCATAAAATCAGGAAGTACCGGTACTCCGGTAACTCCCTTATAAATTGGCGTGTTGAGAACAGCAATGCCTTCAACATCATTAATTTCAAAGAAATAGACACCCGACTGTGAAAATTCAATACTCAGTGACCATGGTCGGTCAGAAGGAAGCGTGCCTGTTTCATTGTCTTCAAGAGGGAAAACATCTACCGACCCATCGGGATTTATCACTTCAGCATAATTCGAAAGATCAATGTGTGACTCACCACTGAAACGCAATGTCGGTGCATTGGTAAAGAGCGGCAAATTATCAACCGCTAATTTATTTTTTTCCCAAGTCCGAAAATGATGTTGCAGAGCAGAAAATGCCCAGGTTCTTTCTTCCTCAAAATTATTCAGAGTTGATATCCAAGAAGTATTTCTTTGAGCCTGAGCAAGATGACATGTGATACTTCCTTCTACAAAGCCACTAAAGATCTGATAATCCAATTGCCACTTGTCACTATTGGCCACAATGAAACGAGTCACCCTTCTTGCTCCTTGTTCACAAGCTAGTTTAAGCACTGCATTTTCAGCATTATTATCCCAGGAGAGCCAAGTTTGATTGGTATCATCAATAGCAAACTCCGGATTAGCGGGCGGAGTTAGGCTGCCACCACTCACTTGCCAATCTGACAACACAGTAATCTTTACCCCCCATACACGATCCCCGGCAGTGTCCGGTAAAATTGCAACATCGTATATACCGGCCTCAGGGAAAATCAAATCAAAATTCGCCTTTCCTTGAGCGACTTTGTATTCCCATAACCATTTCTTACCACTGGCATTCTGTACGAGTAATTTTACCAGTCCTGCATTGGTAGTCACACTGATAGGATAAAAGGTCTCGGCAATAGCTGTTTTGGGTAGCGGACTTTGTAAAGTGACTCCCTGAAATACATCAACTGGATGATCACCAAGCACAACCGATGGATTTTGGAGTATTTCTGGAAATTGGTCCAAGCCTCTCTCTTTGACATACAATAACCGATACATCATCTCACCCACTTCTCCACGAATTATTTGTTCGTCAATACCTGCATTGTCGGCATTGTATTTGTAGGGAATAATTTTCTGTTCACGCGCTTCATAGACAAATGATGCTAGAGGATTATCCAATGCAGTGTCACGATAAAATGCTGTGGTGATGGGTGAAAGCTCCGTTTCATTGATATTGAGCAGCATTTTTATTGCCTCTCCTCGTGTTGTCGGTTGATTGGGACGATACGTACCATCCGGATAACCAGAAACAATATGTTTCTCATACGCGTAAATCACATAACGACGCAAAGAATGATCATCACTCAAATCAGGAAACGGTGAGGATTTACTGGCATAGTTACTCGTATCAACCTTGGCTCCTTCTAAAGCAATCTTGAGCAATTCAGCACGAGTGATCAGACGCTCCGGCCCAAATGTCCCGTCAGGAAAACCATTAACGACTCCCCTATCTTTTAAGAATTGAATCGCTTGGCCATACATGTAGTCAGAGTTCACATCCGGGAATTGCTCGGCAGCTTGAACAGAAGAGACGGACAGAGAAATAAAAGCACATACAGAGACGATAGAAAACAGTTTTTTCATGTGGTAGACGTCTTAATGATAGGAAGGAATTCTTGGAGCACAGCATCGTAAATAAGTCGACGAGCGGGGAAAATTCTCTCCAAGACTTTATTTTGATCAACCCATTCAAAATCAAGCAAAGCCCGTTCTTCCAGCTTGATCTCATTATCCTTGCCGTAGAAAAGTACCAAGAAATAACGTTGTTCTTGACCAATAAGTCCATCATTACGCAATTGACTTTTCGGCCATTCAAAACGATGCAAATGTTTCGATTTGTAGAGCAGAGAAAACTTATTATTACCCAATTCTTCTTGTAATTCACGCATCATCGCCTCTTGTTCACTTTCGCCTTCATTGACGCCTCCCTGGGGAAATTGCCAATGATCCTGAGGAACATTTCTTTTACCAATTAGCACTTGTTTATCGTGATTGATCACGACTGCGGCTACATTATGACGATACATAAACCGAAACTGAAAAATTACCTATAGAGTACCATAGACAACCCAAAGGTAAAGGCGAGAAAGAAGGGTAATGTCAAAAATTCACTTCGCCAGGGATTTTGGTGGAAGGAGATTGGTATTTGGAAAGAATATCCTCAATAGTGGTACGTTGTAAGACTTCATCTATCTGGGGAAAACTAATAAATCCAGAGATTGCATCCCTTGTGTCAGTATTTTCCGCCGCTAACATTTTTTCAGGTAGCTCTGTTTCAGGCACACCTTCAATATCAAATTGTAGATTTTCTAATAATGACATATTTAAACTTAAAACTAGGACAGCAATATAAAGACAAACAACACCAGTGTCAACAAGTGAGTTCCTCATCCAAACAATTCCTTCACACCTTTATCAGTATCAGTGATCATTGATTTATAAAAGTCTTCATTGTAGTCGCGGACACGGACGACAGTGGGAATAGGGATAGCATGACCGAGGAGCAATACTTGTTTCTTGGTATCCAGTGTGGATAGCCAGTTTTTGAGCATACCACGATCAGAGACACCAGTGAAAACAGCATCAATATCATCAGGATCATTGAGCATCGCTACGATTCTTGTGCCTAATTGCGATAATACCTCTCGATCGATCGAAGATGGTCGTTGATCGATAATAAGCAACGTAACTGAATATTTTCGCATTTCTCGGGCGATAGTGCCGAAGGTTGTATTACGAGCAACGCGACCCTGGAGGAATTTGTGCGCTTCTTCAACCACAATCATCAGAGGCACAGGCTTGTCAGCAATATTACGACTATTGATGAACTTCTCTGTGGCTTTGACATAGCGACTGTGCAGATGACGTGTAATGAGATTGGAGACCAGCATATAGCTCACCAGATTATTGTAATGACCAAATTCTAAGACAATGGTCTTTGCTGACTCAAGAGCCATAAATAAGGTAGAAAGTGTATCTTCACCTTCTTTTAAGAAAGGTAGCGACATAATGCGATTAAGTTTGCGATAGAGAGCTTGCAAACTGCCTTCGACCACACCGTAAAATTCCGCTTGTGTCCTGATATCCATAGGATCAAGCGTGCTGATACGTCTGAGCCAATATTTACCTTCTTTTTTATGAATAATTTCCATGGCATCGAGCATGGCCTGAGAGAGATCCAATTCTTCCGCCAAAATGGCGATATCATCAATAGTGATCATTTCTGGAGCAATCTTCAGCACATGATCAGGCTGAACACCACGTCCTTTGGAAGAATCTTCATCGAGCGTAAAGATCAGTACTTGTTGAGGAAATAGCTGACGTAAGCCTTTGATATGTCCTTGTTCACTCATCGATTCCCAGCCGTATTCACTGTGCATATCAAAAATCAACGTCGCCACTTTTTGGCTGCGAATGAGTTCGGAGAGAATGATGCGAGCTAAGAATGATTTGCCGGTACCAGATTTGCCGAATATACCATTACTGCGTTCCACGAATTTCTTTACATTCATCACCACTGGTGATGTCATTTCCAAAGGCTCACCAATGTAAATATGCTCCGCGTCTTTAGGACCATAGATTTGGCCTATATCATCATCGGAAGCGAAACGAACAGCTTCTCCCGGTAGTGGAATAGAACGCATCGCCAGTAAATTTCCTGAACGATTTACTTTCACTGCCTTCAGCAAAATCTCCTGCTCGATAAATAATTTTTGCATCAGAGCAGGTTTCGTGGGGACAGCACTTGGCATATTTAATTCACGAATATCTTTGTGCCAGTCAGTATGCAGATTTTCTACTTGAGCATAAATGCTATCACCGTTTTCTTGTTCGATCACGAGCAATTGCCCGATGCGAAGTTGTTTCATGTACTCCGGATCGGTAATTCTCACCCGTATTCCCTCAATAAAGTCACTGGCTAATACGTAACCAATGTGAACTTTATTGGGAGAAATTGTCGACACATTATTATACTAAATCCTTACAGAGAGTCTTTAAGGCCTTTGCAGATACCTTTAGGGTAATGTATTGGCCAGGACCGATCAGGACACGACGTTTCTGTAAATTAGGCAAAAAACGACGTCTCGTCGCCTTCAATGAAAAAGGACGATTATTTCCGGAACTTGGTTGTTTGCCAGTAAGATCACAACGACGTGCCATAAAATTTAAGATAATGAATTATTCACGATCACCACGACCACTTTCATCCTTTGGACGAGCTTCGTTAACTTTGAGCTTGCGACCTTCAACTTCGAAGCCATTGAATTTCTCCATAGCGGCTTGAGCCTCTTCATGAGATTCAAATTCTACGAAACCAAAGCCACGAGGGCGATTGTTATTCATACGATCTACAGGTAAGTAGACAGAAGCGACCTTGAATTTCCCTCCATCACTGAAGAGTTCTTGAACCTGGTCAGAGGTCATAGAATAAGGGATCCCACCGACGAACAGTTTGAACGTTTGAGCTTCTTGCACAAAAATAAGGGTTAAATATATGCGGCTTATAGATCAACACCGCAGACTCAACTCCTTCCTAACGGACAGGCACAGAACTTTTGGTGAACCTTAAACCAGAGGAAATATACTCTACCTTGCGCGAACGCGCAAGGAGAAGATGAAGATGAATAATAAAAATTTAGAATGAAGAGAATGAAGGTTTTTATTTTGTTTGTTTTCCTCATTCTTCCTACATTCCTGCATTCTTAATTCTTATATTTTGGTTTTCTTACTGCATGTTTCGCAATCGTAAGACTGCAGGACTGATGCTGAGTACACCAGTCCTGACATTTCTGTGCCAATGCTTGTTCTTCATACTGAAGACCACAAATCTGGCAAGAATAATTTTTCTCTTGCGATACATCGATATCATATTCACCAAATGCATTCTTCATGATAAAGATTAGAAAACCTTTTTCCAAATGATACCACCATCAGTGCTCTTATATATGTTATTTTTATCTGTTACTGCATAAACAAGAGAAGAATCTGATGAAGCAAAAGCAAGATGCATGACCCTTTCTCCAGAAAAATCACTCTCAATCTTTTGCCAAGTTTTACCACTATCATTGCTCGAAGCCAAACCCAGTTTATCTGAATATGACAACCATTGATTGGAATACTGATAATCAATGGCAACAGTTAAAACAAAAGCACCTTCTAAAGACCCCGATAGTATTTCCCAAGACTGCCCTCTATCTTCACTGATCATGATCCCCTGCGCCGTAGCAGCAATTATTGTTGCTGGCTGACGAGAGTGGGTAGTCAGACTTATGACATTAGAGAGTCCCTTCGCACTAAGTTTTTCCCATGTTTTACCACCATCACCACTTCTTTGGAGTGACCCGTTCCATCCATACAGCGTTTCAGGATCAGCAGTACTTATGGCCATCGCATGAAAATCAACCGGACCATTAAGACCATTACTCAGTTTGGTCCATGAGACGCCGCCATCGGTGGACTTCTGCACTCCGATATTACCTCCATTTTGCGGATGACCACTACTAAAAAATATTTCAACTTCCTGGGGATGGGGAGAAAAACCCATCAAGTCATTTCGCGTCTTACCGATACGATACAGGTTACTATCATTGTCCAATCGATATAATCCTTGATGTGTCGCCAGATATAGTCTCGTAACATCTTTTACGTCTACCGACATACCATGGACATGTGAGAAAGAGCTCATAGGATAAAGATTTTCTACTTCACTTCGAGCTGCTATCTTAGGCCACATGACAATGATGGCTGCAATAAGGACCACCAACAAGGTTAGTCCTAACGTTAATTTGTGCTTATGAATAAACATAATAATAAAATTAATGGTGATGATTCGAGAAAAAATCTAAAGTTGGATTTGGATTTTCTAACTCGTTAAGAGTCGCCGTTTCAGGCCACATGAAAATAAGTGTTACAACAGTAACTGCTAACATGGCCAGTATAGCAATAGTCAAAATAACAATGTATCTGTGAATAAACATATAGAAATTAATTAGTAGTAATCAGTTTTGATTTCTTTCTCATACGAAAGTCATCAAAAATTGTAAATAACGTTGGCACCACGATCAACACGAGAACACTCGACATAGTAAGTCCCCCCAAAATCACTGTTGCTAAAGGACTAAACGCATCGATACCAGCTTTTGGGTAAAATGCTAAGGGTATTAAAACTAAAATTGTAATAAGCACCGTCATCAAGACCGGTCGTAAACGAATTGTTGCAGCACTGATAATATGCTTATTTCTTGCAACTTTGGTTTTGGCTTTGTAATTTTGCAGGAAATCAATGAGCAATATTGCCGTGGCTACATCGATACCATTGAGAACAATGATACCTAAGATAGAAACTGTTGAGAATGTTTGCTGCATGAGATAGAGGGCACCCAATACTCCTGTAAGTTCCAGTGGAATAGCCAGGAAAATGATGAACGGCAAACTAAATGAACGGAAGAATATGATGAGGGTAAAGAAAATCAAAATCGCAGCGATAAGCAAATTCTTTACCATGATATTGGTGGCATCCATCATTTCGACCATATCTCCCCTGCCGGTAATTGTAACAGTGGAGTAATCGGTAATATTCGAACGTTTTAACACATCCTGTTTCAGACGTTCTGCCTCGCCCCACATTTTGCCAACCAATTGCATGGAAGGAGTTTTTCCTTGTCGATAAAATCCGCCGATAATAACACTCGGCTTAAAATTCTCACGCCATAACAACATCTGGTTGTCTATACCAGTCGCATGAGGCAATTTAAGATCATCAATACCTTGTGCCTTTGCAAATGCCTCCTTCGCAAAAAACTGCAGGAAGGTTCTATTCTGTGCACTGAATACAATTTCCGCTGGCGCTCCAGCCGTAGCCATAACATCAGCCCCCATCTCTTTCATAGTCACTTTGGCAATCGCAGGATTTTTCTGTAACTCCGGTGCCAAACGATCTATAACGTCCCAAATTGACGTTTGTCTTTCACCTTTATCTTTGAGAGTAACAAGAGCAGACACTGAATTTTCCATCATGGGATTAAATCCATTCACTGCGATAAAACTATCACTTACCATGCCAAGTTCTGAACTAATATGCGCAACTTCTGGTTGAGTTAAGAATAACTTCTCAATGGCGAGTGACTGTTTAATACGATCTTCAGGAAATATCTCTGCTTTGAAGTCATACATAAGACTGATTTGTGCGGTATCAGAAAGTGGCATCATTTCACTACCGATCTTTTGCCAGAGATTAAAACCACTCCCTGCAATAAGAATTGCAATAAACAGGGCCAAGAAACGGTTTTTGAGACAAAATTGCAGAACTTTTCCATAACCAATTTCCAAACCATGAAGCAAAAATTCGGCCAAACGATAAAACCATGTCAAAGGATTCCAGCGGCTACCTTCTTTGATTCCATGTTTAAAGAATGTGACAGCAAGTAAAGGAGTAAGTGTCACTGACACAAAAAAGGACACAGCCAGTGCTGCCAATATCGGAACTGCAATGCCTACAAACATGATACCAGTCAGACCAGGTGCAAAAGCTAAAGGTAGCACAGCGAGCATCATAATAACTGTAGCTGACAAAATCGCCAAATAAACTTCCTTCACTCCTGTAATGGCTGCTTCTACCTTCGACATACCGGCCTTGATATGACGATGCACCGCATGAATCACGACTATCGAATCATCGACAAGACGTCCGATAGCCAAAAGTAACCCCACCAGGGTCGAACTATTCAAACTCATATTAAAAAGCGGAAATATAACAAAAGCACCAGCTAATGAAATTGGGATAGTAATGAGCACGATCCACATCGCCCGCGCACTTTGAAGAAAGATAAGGAGCATGAGAGCTGCCAAGATGATTGAAATGAGCAATTCGTCTTCCATATTCTCCGCTAGCAGAGAAATGAAATGACTGTTATCGTAAACTTTTGTCACTTCGTAATTCAGATTTTTCGCTTTAAAATTTTCAATTTTCTCAGCAACCTTCTGAATGATGTCTCGACTGTCTGCATTTTGCTCTCCGTATATTGCAAGTTCTACACCTTCCTTCCCATCAAAAGTATATCCAGAAAACATTTCCATGTCTTTTTCTACTGCCATGTCACTTGAACTTGCCTCAACAAGCATACTTCCTGTTCCTGACTCTTCATCAATTGATTGTTCATCCACTCCTTCAGAAAAATTTACCGTTTCCGCCTGATAATCGATTTTCCCGCTAATAAATACATTTGAAAGTTCACTGAGAGAGAATTTTCCACCGCCGACAAGAGCGGCACGTATGCCACGATTCTCACTGCTCGACAGTCCACTGCCGATACGAATACTATCTGCCAATTTCTCAACATCTTTTCGCAATTTATCGAGAGACCCCGAACCAGTGCCCAGAGATCCAGTCCCAGTATTGAGTGTCCCGGTACCTGTAAAACCATACACAACTACGGGAAGATTCAGCGGATCTACAGTAATAACGACAGGTTTCTCATGAGACACTTTGAGTTTATTTTCAAACTCCGAAACTTTGGTCAGCAAAAGAGATTTTGCCTGCTGCATATCAGTACCCCATTCGTATTGGATCAAAACCAAGCTGGTATTCATGGTACTCGCAGCTTTGACCGTACGAATATGCGAAAGATCTTTCACAGTCTCTTCGATTGGTATTGTTATTTGTTCTTCGATGGTTGCAGGATTTCCTTCAGATCGAGTAACAACACCAAGGATTGGACTTTCTAGGGACGGCATCATGCGCATAGGGGTGACAATAAGTGCCACTCCAGCAAGAACAAGAAATACTGCAAGCACCGCCCAAAAGGATTTAGGATTTTTCAAAACCCATTCAGTAAGTTTCATATATTATTCCTTACTGGTAAATCCCAGAGAATCAAGATGGCTCTCCACGGACATGCCCATACCTTCCGCAGCTTTCTTTATTTCCCGATATTGTTCAACTGTAATACCATACTTTTTAGCAATATCATTCTCATTTCCACTACTATTCGCACCACATGCACTCAAACCAATAGTAAGAGCTATCAAACTAGAAATAAATACAAATTTTTTCATAAAAAAGAAGTGATAAATATATAAAAAAAAGCACAAGCCTAAAAATCTTCAGGCAAAGAACTAATTTATATATATCACTCCTTTTTATGTATGCGTATATGGATATTTTTCCTCTCTATTTTCTCTCGTTTATTTTCAATAAGATTGAAATCATTTTCTACGAAAAACGGCAATTCAAAGTGGAAAATAACAGAAGGAGGAATCGTAATATTTTCGACAATATCTTTTATCTCTCTTTTCTCAGCTTGAACCCCTGATATTTTATACTTTTGTTGACAGTGAGAATTATCAGTGGGAGCACTATCATCTTCAGGCATGTTCTGACTACATGACATCATCACATGCGATGCCTGCACTTTTGGAAGTTGCATCAGCGATGGGCAAAGCAAACTAAACGTGAAGATGCTTGCGAGTCCGAAAATGAATTTTGCTTTCCAAGAAGTCATAGTAATCAATATTCACTCATTGCATTCTCCGCCTTATCGACAATAATGTCAATAACCTACACATATTAATTTGAAAAGTTATATCATGTATGATATTAATCTTTGGACTTTAATCATACCAAATGCCAATACAGATTCAGTCAGAACAGATGAAGATCGGTCTCTTTATTCGTGAATTACGTGAGCTAAGAGGCTTGACTCAAGAAGAATTTGCTAAGAATTTAAAAACTAGCCAAAGCGCAATTGCTCGAATAGAAAAGGGTGAACAAAATCTCACAACTGATATGTTAGCTCGTATTAGTGAGGCACTCAATCGGAAGATCATGGTGCTTTCTGAGGGTTATATGGACTTCGAAATAGAAGGCGGACACAAACTTTCTGGTGCAATCGACACCAACGCATCAAAAAATGGTGCTATGGGACTATTGTGCGCATCTCTCCTCAACAAAGGCAAAACCATTTTGCACAATATTCCTCGGATTGAAGAGGTTAATCGCATGATGGAAGTCCTGACCAGCATTGGTGTCAGCATGAGGTGGATTAGTCAGAATTCTTTAGAGATTATTCCACCAGCCAAGTTGTCTTTAGAAACTATGAATTCTGCTTCAGCGATCAAGACTCGATCAGTGATTATGCTTATGGGCCCAATGATTCACCTTTTAAATGAATTCAAATTACCTCATGCTTCCGGTTGTAAATTGGGCAAAAGAACTGTCGCCGCCCACCTCTTCGGTCTTGAGGAAATGGGAGTCAAAATCAAAGTCACTCGCGATGATTATGAAGTGAGTGTGAAGAAAACTCATCCCTCTGAAATAGTTATGTATGAATCCGGAGATACTGCATGTGAAAATTTACTGATGGCGGCAGCTAAAATTCCGGGGAAAACGACGATCAAATTTGCTTCTCCGAATTATATGGTGCAAGAAGTCTGTGGATTCTTGCAAAAAATGGGCGTCAGAATAGATGGCGTTGGTACAACCACTATGACAATTCATGGTATTCCAGAAATCAATAAAACTGTCGAGTATTTCAACAGCGAAGATCCTATCGAGGCAATGATGTTTCTGAGTGCTGCTATCACAACCCAATCTCAACTGACTATTCGTCGTGCACCGATAGATTTCTTGGAATTGGAACTTTACAAACTGAAAAGAATGGGACTCAAATTTAAACGTTCAAAGATATATATATCGGAAAACGGATTTACAAAGCTAGTAGACATTGAGGTTTTCCCTTCCAAACTCAAAGCTCTTGATGACAAAATCTATGGTCGCCCTTATCCGGGTATTAATATGGACAATCTCCCTTTCTTTGTACCGATTGCCACTCAGGTACAAGGCACGACGCTTATCCATGATTGGACATTTGAGAACCGAGCTATTTATTTCATGGAACTTACCAAGCTCAATGCCAATATGATTTTGGCTGATCCTCATCGAGTCTTTGTCGAAGGACCAACACCACTCCGTCCGGCCCAAGTAGTTTGTCCGCCTGCACTTCGTCCAGCTATGATCATTCTTATTGGTATGTTGGCTGCACCAGGCAAATCAATATTACGAAACGTCTATTCTATCAATCGCGGCTATGAAGAAATCGCCGAACGCTTAAACAAACTTGGTGCAAAGATCAGAGTGATTAGAGAGTTGTAATTAACTGGACTCTCCCTCTCACCTACGAAGTCCACCTCTCACCTGCATTGCATAGGCATGACACAAGCAAGTGTATCGTTTATAGTAGCATCAGTTTTATATGAATTCATGGAACTTATTTTAGAATTTCTGGCGATCGTTTTAGCTTTTTTTGTCGCTATCAGCGTACATGAATGTGCACATGCTGCCGCTGCGTATGCTTTAGGAGATCCTACAGCCAAATTTGCTGGCAGATTGACACTCAATCCACTTAAACATCTCGATCCATTGGGAACTATTTTGCTGTTTCTTGTACGTTTTGGGTGGGGTAAACCTGTACCAGTGAATCCTCGCAATCTGGCTCATCCTCTTCGCGATCAGGCATTAATCTCGCTTGCAGGTCCACTTTCCAATCTGGTCACTGCAGCCATCTTGGTCATCCCCATGAAACACATACTACCGCTCTTCAGTGGGCCACTTACTGATTTTCTCACCACCTTTCTGGCATTCACCATTTCCCTAAATATTGTCTTGATGATATTCAATTTGATTCCTATTCCCCCGCTTGATGGATCAAAAGTACTCTTTTTAGTTCTTGGTCATCGTCTAGCTAATGTCTCAGAATGGTTAGAGGTTAACGGCCCAATAGCACTATTCTCTGTCATCATTTTTAGCAATTTTCTAAACATTCCTCTTTTACAATATCTCATTGCTAAACCAGTCGATTTTGTCCTGACACTTTTATATTTAGCCGGCTAATATATCATTCATTTTCCCCCATGAAAAAACTTTCTTTGCTTGTTGTTGCTGTTCTCTTTGTAAGTGCCTGTGATTTTTCTATATCTACGCCTGCATTGACTACGCCCGTTTCTCCATCTTCATCTACACTGGTACCGCCGCAAGATTTTGCGGCGCCTACTTCGCCCCTTTTCCCTCCTCCTTCATCTCCATCTACCACAGCCCCGGCACAATTAATTGTGCCGCCTACGTCATCACCTTTTCCTGTACCTCTTACTTTTTCCTTCGACAAACAATTAAAGTCTCCACACTTTGTAGATTCCACACCATTACATGAAGAAATTTATGCAGCACAACCAATCAACATTACTATAAACTTTAACTTCGACGTTGCGGTCGGCAGCAAAATATCAGTGACTTCAACGGATAATAAGGAATGGACTGATGGAAATGTTGTTATTGAAGACAACAATACTGTGCTCAAGATTGCTCTAAAGTCTGGTATGCTTGATGGTCTTTATAAGGTCACTTATTATGCCTGTTGGCCAGACAAATCATGTCACGATGGAGAATTTTCATTTGCCATCGATAGCAGCAAAAAAACTGTTTATACTGACATGAGAAATCAAACATCTGTTACTGTTTCGATGAAGGATTTTAACTTCGAGCCAAGGCAGATCATTATTTCCCCAGGAACAAAAGTCACCTGGAGCAATGAAGGTTCATTCGGACATTTTGTAAATACAGAGACTCATCCTGAACATACCTATTTCCCAGAACAGAATTCCCGAGAAGTAGCATCAGGAGAATCTTTCTCCACTACTTTTCAAATCCCAGGGCAATACAATTATCATTGTTCAGCGCATGTTCCCCAAAATATGCTCGGTAGCATCGTTGTAGTTAATTAATTCCCATTTATGCCTGTAAGACACAATCGTTTCCGCTTACTGCAACTATCTTTGCCTCTCTTGGAGTAGTAACAGCTTTTGCTTGGAACGATGCCTTTCAGTCATTGATTAAATACGTCTTTCCTTTGGAAACAAGTTCTGTATGGGCTAAATTCGGTTATGCTGGTATTATTACCACTATAGTCGTTATTGTTACCGTCTTTGGTAGCAGATTATTGAGCAAAAAGTAATACGGCATTTCAACGCAAATCACGTATGTTGCCAGTCATAGTACCGACAACACCTTGTTTACTCTTGTGTGCTAGACATAATCTAAGGCTACAATTAACCATTTTCTATGTTTGGTAATGATTCATATCATCCATTGAGCGCCAATGGCTTGGCGATGACTGGGGCAGTTTTAGGCTTCCTTGGTTGGCTTGTTCATCTTATTTGGCACGGACTCATGGCCCAACCATCCGTCGTTGGTCTTCTCTATAATATTTCCCCACTCGATCCAAAGGCAGTCGTTGGCGTTTTACTTTGTGCCGTTATCGGTGGAGCAATAGCAGGTTGGTTACTCGCTACAGTGTATAATTGGTCAATTAAGAAAAAGTAAAGTTTTTACTGGCATTGTTCCAGTCAGATCACTTAGATCAACATTCTTATCCCTCCATCTTCATCTTAAATAAATTTTAAGAAAAAATGCAGATGGAGGTGAAGAGTAAGATATGTTAGATTTTTGGAGGTTTTTCGGGATGTAGGTCGCCTCAGGCGACCGCCACAGTTTAATCGGTATCATCGGGGTGTAGCGCAGCTGGCTAGCGCGCCACGTTCGGGACGTGGAGGTCGTCCGTTCGAATCGGATCACCCCGACCATCCTACGCCAAGGCTTCGGATGGCGGGCCATCGAAGTTTTGAATGGCAGTGAAAATATAACCCTCACCTCGACCTCTGAATAAACTCAAGGAATAAGATATGTTAGATTCTCCAAGTCTCGGGGTGTAGCGCAGTTGGCTAGCGGTCGCCTCAGGCGACCATGGGGTGCAAGCTGGTAATTTGTGTGATAGATTTCTTTCGGTTTTCCGGGGTGTAGCGCAGTTGGCTAGCGCGCTTGCATGGGGTGCAAGAGGTCGCAGGTTCAAGTCCTGTCACCCCGACCATATAACTTCTTTTGTTATGTACTTTGTATATGTGTTAAGAAGTCAGAAAACCAGATATCGATACATTGGAGGTCGCCTCAGGCGACCATGGGGTGCAAGCTGGTAATTTGTGTGATAGATTTCTTTCGGTTTTCCGGGGTGTAGCGCAGTTGGCTAGCGCGCTTGCATGGGGTGCAAGAGGTCGCAGGTTCAAGTCCTGTCACCCCGACCATATAACTTCTTTTGTTATGTACTTTGTATATGTGTTAAGAAGTCAGAAAACCAGATATCGATACATTGGACATACAAACAATTTAACTCGTAGACTAAAGGAACATAATTCAGGATTTACAAAGTCAATTAGATTCCAAATTCCCTTTATTATGGAATATTCGGAAAAATATGAGACAAGAAATGAAGCAATAAAAAGAGAAAAATTCCTGAAAAGTGGAAAGGGAAGAGAGTGGTTAGATAGACATGTGACATAATCAGTCCCAAGACGTGGCGGTCGCCTGAGGCGACCTACACCCCGCTATGATCTAGTTAATTCCAGAATCAAAATATCAGAAAACCTATCTAAAAAGAATGCATAAAAATACTTTCATTGAAATAATCGGATGGTATGGAGCAATTGCTATCATTAGCGCCTATTTCCTGAATAGTTTTTCAATCATTTCAGTGACAAATATTTGGTATCAACTTCTCAATACCACAGGGGCCATTGGTATTGTAACTGTCAGTTATATGAAGAAGAATTACCAACCTATGTTCCTTAATATTCTCTGGGGCATTATTGGTATAGTTGCATTGATAAAGTTGGTGGTCTAATGTCGAATCACTCAACCAATTCAGTTGTAGTTTTTCCTCAGTTTTTAATGAGAAAATATGAAAAGCATTGATTTAAAAATTCCAACAATAAAACAACACGACATGAGTAATGATTGTGGGGTTGCCTGCGTTGCTATGATCGCTGATTATTATAAACTAGATATCGCTTATACTGAGATAAGAAAGAAACTTGGAGTCTATGCTTGGGGGACGACTACACCTCAATTAGGAAGATTTTTTCTGACTCAGGGTTTTGATGTTGAAATTATGGGACTTCATCCTGCACTTTTTCAATTGGATAGCAGTTTTTCTGACCAGGACGAATTGATTGATTATTTAAAGAAAATGCGAACCGTTTTAAAAGATGGTTATGATGCAATTTCTCTGGATCATTTTATATCTTTTGTTAAAGAAGGTGGGAAGATAAGCGTTAAAATCCCCACTATTCAGGATATTGAGGCAGAATTAGAGAAAAATAGACCTGTACTTGTACCTCTCTCTCATTGGTTTTTGCATAAAACCAACGAACCACCGCGATTTAGCATTCACTTCAATGTTGTAACTGGAATGCACGGTGCAAAGTTTATTACAAATGATCCCGATTTTGGTGATGAATTCGGTGGAAAACATTCATTGGATAAAAATATATTAATGTATGCAATCTACATCAGTGCTAAAGGAGGTATTGATGATGCATGTATTTTGAAAGTGAGAAGAAAATAAATATAATTTCTGATCGATGTTTAAAAAAAATCAAATTATAGATATTAAGACCGAGAAACTAGCATTCGGTGGATTGGGTGTGGCTACGCATGAAGGTCTGAAGATTTTTGTCGCGGGAACTGTTCCTGGCGATGAGGCAAAAATTAGAATCAGCAAGAAAAAGAAAAATTATGCCGAGGGTAGAATCGTTGAACTGCTCAAACCATCAACAAAACGCATTCAAGCAAAGTGCAAACATTTTGGTGTGTGTGGAGGCTGTACATGGCAATTTCTCTCCTATGAAGATCAATTGTTTTATAAAGAACAAATCGTCAAAGAAAGTTTAGAACATCTCGGAGGATTTAAAGACGTTAGCGTCAACAAAATCATCGGTTGTGCCAATCCTTGGAATTATCGCAACAAGATGGAGTTTAGTTTTGCCTATAATGAACAAAAAGAAGTCTCATTGGGACTGCATCCTAAAGGCTATCATTATGATGTATTTGAACTGACTGAATGTCATCTTCCCTCCCCTGTTTATGCGCAAATTGTTAGTACAGTAAGAACTTGGGCCCGAGAAAATAAAGTTCCTGTCTATGAATCTAAAACCGAACAAGGACTATTAACCAACCTGGTAATCCGTCACAACCAAGCTGGCGATCATTTAATTAACATCATTACCAGAAAAGGAGCATTACCAAATACCCACGAATTAAAAGAAGCATTAAAAGATTTTAACATCGTTGCTGCTTTTCATACCCAAGTGAATGCTCTTACTGGAAAATCCACTACACGAATTACAGGGAAATTATGGGGAGAAGAGCATTTACAGGAAACCTTAAATCTCCCGGAACCTTGGGGAAAATTACAATTTAAAATCTACCCTGACGCATTTTTTCAACCGAATCCTGACCAAGCAAAAATTCTTTACCAATTAGCACTGGAGGCAGCCAATATTCAACCAACTGACACCGTGCTCGATCTGTATTGTGGCACAGGGACTTTGGGGCTTTTTGCTAGCCGTAAAGCCAAGAGAGTCATCGGTATCGATAATGTGCCGGACGCTATCAAAAGTGCTGAGGCCAACGCTATAGATAATCAGATTTCTAATGCCGAATTCTTTGTCGGTGATGCAGCAGAGAAATTGAAAGAATTAAACCTGCAAGCAGAGATTGCTCTCGTAGATCCACCTCGCGCGGGATTAATGCCTCAGGCAGTGGAATTGATCGGCAAACTGCCTTTAGAACGATTGGTATATGTTTCCTGCAATCCGACAACGCAAGCCCGTGACCTCAAGGAATTAGCGAAATATGGCTTTGTCATCAAAAGTGTGCAACCGGTCGATATGTTTCCGCATACGTACCATATAGAGAATGTAGTGGTATTCGAAAAGTTCTGAGTTCTGAGTTCTGAGCGCTGAGCGCAGAGTGTCAACTCATAACTCTGAACTCTGCACTCTGAACTCATTTGTGTTATCATTATATGAATAAGCATTTTTCATGTTGGATTTCATTGTGACTATTGGACCGGCGACGAAGGGACTTCCTATGATGCAGGCATTAGCGGAAAAAGGGGCAACTGTTTTTCGTCTCAACTTCTCTCATAACAATTATGACTGGTATGACAATTTGTTTGATGATTTACAAGAAGTAAAGAAATTACATCCTCACTTAAAAATACTGGCGGATATTTCTGGGCCATCGCTTCGTATCCAAACACCAGAACAGAAAGATGTAGTCGTAAAAAAAGGTGACACAGTAAATTTTCCAGTAACATTGCCAGAAGCCATACCACAATTGCCTAAAGGCACAATAATTATCTTTGGTGAAGGGAATGGCACTATGGAGGTGGTAGATAACAAAGAAACGCTGACATTGAAGAGTCATAATAGCTTCACATTGACGGACAAGATGCATATGCACACGAAAGTTCATTTGCAATTACCTGCCCTGACCGAAAAAGATTGGGAAGATGTACATTATCTTTTGGACAAACCGATAGATATTTTAGCTTTATCATTTATTCAAGATGAAAAGCCCATTCTAGCCGTGCGGGATTTTATTAATAGCAAAAACAAACAATGGCAAATCATGAGCAAAATAGAAACCCAAGCAGCCATGAATAATCTCGATAGTATTGTTCAAGAAAGTGACTTGGTCATGGTGGCCCGTGGTGATCTAGCACTTGAAGCAGAATTAACTGAATTGCCAGCAAATCAGGAAAAAATTATTCAAGTGTCCAAGCAATATGGAAAACCAGTTATTGTGGCAACACAACTGCTCTATTCTATGATCAATAACCCGATGCCTTCTCGAGCCGAGATCAATGACATCGCTCAAGCTGTAAAACAAGGGGCTACTGGACTCCTGCTCTCAGATGAAACCACTATAGGGAAATATCCGTTGGCAGCTCTGCGATATTTAAAAACTATTGCAGAGAAATATCAGAAATAACTTATTCCTCTTCAATACTACGATTTACGGCTGCCACGAAATCTGTTCTTGTCTCTGCTTGAATAGCTAATTCAGTATTATTTTGTGGTGTCAAAATTGGATCAGGACGTCCGCGACGATGTTTACTCACAAAAGTTTCATAACGTAACTGACCATCCATATCGACAACACGAAGAGTAAAATCGTGATCAGCCGCCAATGCCAGTGCTCGTCTTGAAGGATAATGACCTGCAGGTAAAAGACGCGGGTGATAATCAACACCATGCTGTCTTATAAATCTAGGTTCTTCAGGATCCTGTTCAGGTCCATCTGAATCTTGCTGCAGTGCTGATCGAGGGAAATATCTCACAGGTAGCAATTTCGCAGGACGAAGTAAGGATGTACCTGTGGATGGTCCACGATGTATAGGAGTCGGTAATGGTGGTAGTTCTATTATTCCCTCCAGAGCCTCACGAAGATTTGCTCCAGAACAGGTTAGTTCGGCCAGCCGAAGAAGAAGATGCGTCCGGAGTAGTTCGTATGTTCCATTTCCCAAGAAGTATTTTAGCGCTGTGTGATTTATTGACATACCACTGACTTCTCCATTATCTCTTCCGATAAAAAACACGGCGGAGTCTTCACTAAAAGTATAGGTCGAAATAAACAAATCACTTACAATTCGTGGACGTGAAATCTCTAAGAGATTGGGAACCCGTCTCATTCTTTGTCCCCCTACATCGTTATGGATCACTGTTTGCGCGATAAAATGAGGGTATTCGGGTAAATGAAGATTGATATCATCAAACTGCACATGAGCCTTATTTTCCCCAAGGTCACTCTTTTCACCAATTGCAAGTGGAACACCAAATTGTCTATGTGTATCAATAATCCGAGCAACAGTATCATTGATAACTTTTCTTTCACGTACTGAAACATTTTTTTCATCGTCTTGAGACTCGATTTGAATATCATTGAGAATTTTTTCAATCTGGAGAGATTCGAAGTAAGAATTGTATGCACGAACAAACATCGGTTCTCTGCGCTGTAGCTTCTGATAACTTTCCAAGTCAGACTTCACACCAAGCTCTTGGTACAAATGATATTCAAACCGCCCCGGTTTGTTATTCTTGTGTCGCCACTTAACGAGTCTAACAAGGGCACTCGAGCGTATTGCTGCAATAATAGGAAGAAGAAAAATATTTTCAGCACAAGTACTCCCAACAAATTCCGGATAAGCAGAGGCGATCATTGCATCCAGTTTTCTTATTGCAGCTTCTGGATCTTTTTTTGCCCTTATCTTGTCACCGCTGATCAAAAAGAGATACTTCAAAAAAGCTTGCGTTCCAACTTCGATCGCTCGTTGTTCAAGGGGTTGTGATCTACGTTTAAGTTCAAGAGCTAGAGAAGGGTCTCGCTCAATCTGATGGCAAGTATAAGGAGCAAATATTGAGGCACCTTCATCCACAGCACGAATGAAATCTTGACCAAAGAATCGTCTTGCTTCCGGTGACCATTCCCTGGGATTTTCTCGTAAAGTTGTCATGACATTCAATTAATGTAGAATAGAGCATTCTTACTCCTTTCCTAGTTCTTGTCAAGAAAGAGATATGCTAAAAAGCACACTAGATAAAAAGATGTATTTTGCTATACTCTGAGCAAAATGAAATCTGTTTTTTATGATGCAGGAGTGTCGAGTTAGTAAGAAAGCTTTTGAGATAACTGAGGAAGATTTAGCCTTTTACGATAAAATCAGTCCGGTTTTTAATGGCACCAAATATTCCATTCCTCCACCAACTCTTTCTCCTGATGAAAGATTAAGAAGAAGATGGACTTTTCGTAATGAACGCTCTCTTTATAACAATCGTTGTGCCAAAACTGGTAGAGCTGTGGTAGCAATGTTTCCTCCTTCATTACCAGTAACAATTTATGATCAAGATGTATGGTGGGATAAGAATTGGGATGGGACGGAATATGGTCGGGATTTTGACCTTACCAAGAGTTTCTTTGAACAATTTGCTTCTTTGCTTCGCGCTATACCTCATCCAAATCTCCTCAATGATGCGCCCAGCAATAAAAATAGTGATTATGTGAATTGCACCATTTCTTTGAAGGATTGTTATATGATTTTTGATGCCGGTAACTCCGAGGACTGTTATTACAGCAACATTATTGGGTATTCAAAAAACTGTATCGATTGTACAGCGGTCGTTGGTTGTGAAATCAGCTATGATTTGGTAGGAAGCACAAAGTGCTATAACAGTACTCTCTTAATTGATTGTGAGAACTGTCGGGACAGTGCTTTTTTGTACGCTTGTAAGTCCTGTAATGATTGTTTCGGTTGTTATAATCTCAGGCACAAACAATATTGTTGGAACAATGAACAATTAACCAAAGAGGAATTTGAAAAACGCAAAGCAGCTTTGGACCTCAGTAATTATGATACTTATCAAAAGACTAGAACAGAATTCTTGGAATTCATCAAAGCTGCTCCTCGAGAGTATGCCTTTTTAATGCATTGTGAAAATTGCACAGGTAATGTCATTGCTCATTCACACAATAATCACGCATCCTTCGATTCCAATGATAACGAGGATAGTAAATATACTATTGCCACGAGACAAATTCGTGATTCATATGATATCCAACATACCTACAATGCCGAACTTTCTTTGGAAATAATGGCGGCTACTAATATTTACAGAAACTTCTTCTCTTTTTATTCTATCAACAGTCAAGATATTTTTTATTCATACTTAACCGCCAATGCGAAGAATTGTTTTGGTTGTGCCGGACTAAAGAATCAAGAATATTGCATACTCAATAAAAAGTATTCCAAAGAAGAATATGAAAGTTTGGTACCAAAGATCATAGAGCATATGAAAGCTCGCAGTGAATGGGGTGAGTTTTTCCCCATGCCAGTTTCACCTCATGGTTATAATGAAACTTTGGCAGCAGATTACTTTCCATTAAATAGGACTGATGCTGTAGCAATGGGAGCTTATTGGAATGAATATGAAGCTGAACCAAGTTCCAGTAGCGAAGCTATTACTTGTGCTGTTTCTGGTAAATTATTTAGACTTACCAAACAGGAATTACAATTTTATCAGGAACACAAAATTCCATTGCCCCGTACTCATCCGGACGTGCGCTATCAGGAAAGATTGAAATTACGTTTACCGAGGAAGCTGTGGTCGAGACAATGCGAATGCCAAGAGAAAGGCCATAATCATGTCGAACGATGCATTCGTAACCTTGAAACTCCGTATAGTCCGGAACGCTCGGAAAAAATCTTCTGCGAAAAGTGCTATCAGCGCCTCGTTTCATAAAGTTCATAGTTGTCTCCCCCTCACTCACCCGTTGTGCAAGTTTGAGTAAAGGTATACCTTGATGGTGAGTAAAAACTTACCTTATGATCATATACTACCGAGACGAACTGCAAAGTTATATTAAAGCGAGCTTACTCCAGGCACTTCGCTCACACGCTGAATGTATACAAAAAGAGCGAGGTATTTTGATGAATCTTCATGGAGATCACATCAATGCAGACGTCTACAACATTACGTCACTATTTAAGATCTATCAACAAACTTTTGGAGCTAGAGATTGGCTTGAGAACAAGAACAATCAGACTTGGCTTGAGGATTTACAATTTATCTTTCGATACCAAGGAGAGAAAAATCCTCATGCAATTCTTACCACTTTAAAGGAGCTATGGTATTACGGTTCACATATACTCAAAAATCCCCTCAGTACCTATTCACGAGAGATAAAATCTTATGCACGACAGATACACATTGAATATTATCGAATTAAATCACAACTTCGTTTAAGCAAGAAAACTATTCACACAAAATATCCTAACAATACTTCTTTACTCACCATGTTTGCTACTTTTGAAAGTGTGCACGAAATAGGTGATTTATTGGCTTTTGAATTACTCCAAAAGCATGTTGATGCCTGTATTGTTCTCCAGAGGCCTACTTGGACCTATATTGGTTATCAACAACAGGTGTTGAAAATACGAAGTTATAGTTTCCAATCAGTTGATTTGAATCGCTTTCTCGAAAACCACAACCAGGGAACTAGCTATGTAATGGCTTCTGCACGAGTTATGAAGCATTTAAGTGCAAAAATAATTTCACTGTAATTATTCAGTCTAAATAGCAGGTACCAAAAGCAATGCAATAATTTTGGATACTTCGGCGCGAGTGATCAGTCGATTTGTACCAAAAATAGATTCACTATAGCCACGTACAATATTTTTCACACGTGCTGTTTCCACGTATTGAGATTGTTCACCGTCAGCGACATCAGAAAAAGTCGTATCTTGTATCGCTATCAATGGGATGGCAAAGGCATTCAAAATAATCTTCACTGCTTCAAAACGAGTCACTGGTCGATCAGGTGAGAAATTACCATTACTGCCTTTTACCCATCCATGTTCTGCTGCGTATGCAATATAGGCAGCCAAACCGTGAGATGCGGGAACATCAGTAAAACCTGTATCTGTGTCTTGTAAGTCAGAAACATTAATATGATTCGCAAGTACCACCATTTTCACAAGCTCTGCACGAGTCACCGTCGCATCAGGGGCAAATGTGCTTGCCGTTCTGCCCTTCACGATATCTCCTTTCCATAATGTTTCGATATATGTTTTTGCCCAATAGTCTCCCGATACATCGGTAAACGGCATTTCAGTCTCTGAAGCATTTACAGCAAGAATTGATGCACTTACCGGAGAAATCGTGGGTATTGCAGTGGGAGTCGGTGTACTTGTTGATGTCCCAAATTCTTTTATTGCTGTTCCGATCAAACTCCATGTCTTCGACAAGTCAGTTAGTAGATTTAAAATAGATAGAAAATCTTTCGTGACTGGAGTTGTGGGTTTTCTGTTTCCGTACGCATTAAGATGTCTGAGGAAGGAATTCAGATAGCTGTCCTTGTCAAAACAATACACATAACTCTCAAAATGATAGATCATACCAACAACACATGCCTCTTTTGACTTGCCATCAGCGTCCAACACCATTTCATCAAATTCATTTTTAGCTACGGCTAGATTACTAAGTTCAGGTAACAATTCCTTGGCTTTGACATCAAAATACGTAATCAAATTATCTACTTCAGTTCGAGCAAGTTCCAAAGCTTCCTTCGTTGCATTAGTTTGTGTCAAAACACTGGCAATTTCTTGAAGAGCATTTACTTTGTCCCCGGTCATCACTCCAGGTAACGTACTTTGTAAGCTCACATAGGTGGTGAGGTCAGGATAATTGGATGCGCTCACAAGTGGAATCAATACAAGCGAAGAAATTACTTGGATGACAATCAAAAAAGCGGTGCAAAGACGTTTCATAGGGAAATGAAAAATGTAAAGTGTAAAATGTAAAATTGAAACAGTTTAGCATAAGTTTAAGGGCTCTATACCAACAAAGCAAGGCCCAGACGCTTTCTTATGGTTTACGTTCATGCTCTCCGATGCTATTATCGCGCAAATTTATTTTCTCTATGGCCAAAAAATCCAGTACCAGTGCGCTTACCAAAGAACAACACACAGCTCAGGATAAACGATATGCAGAGGGACATGAGTATGATTATGTGATCATTGGTACTGGTAGTTCAGCTTTGACCGTAGGAGCACTACTAGCACATGCTGGATACAAGGTGTGTATGCTAGAAGCCCATGATATCCCAGGTGGTTACTGTCAGACATTTCGTACGGGAGACTTTTATTTTTGTGCTCAAGTACACTATATATGGGGATGTGCACCGGGAGGGAAAATTTATGAATTCTTGAAACATATTGGTTTAGAAAAAGACATTACTTTCGAACTTTTTGATAAGGAGGGGTATGACCATATGGTTATGCCAGATGGTAAGCGAGTAAAAATTCCTTATGGCTGGGACAATTTGGTAAAAAGTGTTACTGATGCGTATCCCGATCAAAAAGAACCGATGGAAAAATTTGTTAAGGTTCTGAGGAAAATCCGCGAAGAATTTCGTCATTTTCCTGATCGTAAACTGACTTGGAAAGATTATCTACAAGCGTATCAATTTCCGACAATTATCAAATATCGCAAAGCTACGCTCCAAGATCTTTATAATGAAGTAGATTTAAGCAAGGAAGCTCAAGCGGTATTGGCAGCCAATGCTGGAGATTTTATGGCTCCGCCCAATAGACTTTCCCTCTTCATGTACGTGGCTTTATTTGGTGGTTACAATACTGGAGCTTATTACCCAACGAAACATTTCAAATATTATATTGATCGTTTAGCCAAGTTCATTACTGACCATGATGGCTGTCATATATACTTCGAGACTCCAGTGACGAAAATCAATGTAGAAAATGACAGAGTAGTCAGTGTGGAGACCGAAGATGGCAAGAAATTTGCTGCTAAGAATTTCATCTGTAATGGTGACCCCAAAAAGATGGCTCATATCATTGGCTGGGATAAATTTCCCGCG
>MEWR01000023.1:25570-50459 GCA_001773455.1 Candidatus Abawacabacteria bacterium RBG_16_42_10 | reverse complement strand
CCGCCGGTGTCGTTATTTACTTGGGACTCAAAGATATTGATCTGCGCAAATTTGGTTTTGGTTCGTTCAATATTTGGCATTTAGAAGACTTCGATATGAACAAAATGTGGGAAGAAATGGGCAAAACCAATTTCACTAAACCATGGATATTTATGTCGACGCCGACACTCCACACCAAAGAAGGTGGGACTACACCTGGGCCAGACAATCAGATTTTGGAAATAGCTATGTATACGGAATATAAACCTTTTAAAGAAGCTCAAGAACGCGGTTACGCCGAATATGCCAAGTTAAAAATGAAGACTGCTGATAGGATGCTGCAAATAGTTGAGGAAAAATATATTCCCAATCTACGCAAACATATTGTGGTTCAAACCGTCGGAACTTCAACGACCAATGAAGATTTCGTGCTGACTCCCATGGGCAATGCTTATGGATCGAATATGACACCTGAGCAAGTCTCACTCAATCGACTCAAAGCAAAAACACCATTTAGTAATTTCTTCTGGTGCAATGCATCCAGTGGTTGGGCAGGCATGTACGGGACAGTATCGACCGGCATGAGTCTTTATATGGATCTCACTGGCGATCGCTTTTATACGCAGGGAATGAATATTGGCGATGATGAAGCTATTAAGCAGCTAGCTTCTCGGTAATTTGCCTGGCAACTTTTTGACCATTACGGAGTGCTCCTTCAGTCCAAGGAGCATTGAGATAATCACCACAGAGAAAGACGTTTTGTTCGCCTTGACCGTTTTCCATAAAATCGCGAACGAGTCGTAAATGTCCTTGAGAAAATTTTGGCATAGCGACAGGCCAACGTTGTAAGTCATGATTGTGTATTTGCTTCTCTGACGCAAACCAATGACAGACTTTGAGCAATTCCTTTTTTACTTGAGCAAAGATTTCATCATCACTTTTATCCATAATGCTTTTAGCAAAATCCTCATGCAGCCACACACATAGAAGTGACTCTCCATCCCGCATAACCTCCTCCCCTTTCATCGATTCATTCACGAAACCTGAGATTTTTTCACTTTCTACATACGGCACCCATACAATCGCATAATCTGGGAGTAAATTTCGATCGATTCGGAAAGCTACACTAATGGTAGAGGCATATTGAGTGCTACCGAGAAGCTTTTTTTGTTTGTCAGTGGGGTTTTGATAGATAGACAAACTGGCACGAGCAGTTGATGCCAAAACCACAGCATCAAAAGATTTATCATCGACCAAACACTGATTACTATCACATACAAGCTTGTCAATGTGATGGTTCAACTGAACATTAAGATGACGAGCAAAAGCATCAGGGAGAGCCTGCATACCACCTTTCGTTCGCTGAAGATACCAGCGAGATGCATTTTTTTTAATTGAGTTCATGATACCCAACAAGGCCCCTAAACTAATTTCCGAGGCACGATGAAATTGATACGTGGACGTAAAAGCATCGACAAAATAATTCGCTACTTCTTTTCCCACGCGCAGTCGCATAAAATCATACGCATTATTTTTGTCCCGATCAGCCAAATCATTGAGGTCAAAAAAATCACCGACATCTTTGGTAAAGAAATACTGCACAGCTAAACGAAATTGAGACAAACGATTTACCGCTTGGGCAATAGGAATAACTTGCCCTCCTCGGGAAAGGCCGTATTTCAGAAAGCGCATCTTTTCCCATGTAATACCAAATTCTTGGCAGTACTTTTTCATCTCATCATAGAGATCACAGAGATGATCAGCACCCAAGTCAAAAATAACACCATCCTTCACTCGCGATGACATACGTCCGCCCACGTATGAATTCTTTTCAAGAACAACAACATCAAATCCGGCTTTTTGTAATTCATATGCACAAGTAAGCCCGGCAATTCCGGCGCCAATGACAGCAATACGTTTTTTTTGTTGATGCATAATACTCATTTTGTCCGAGTATGCTAATAAAGAAAGCGAATGGCAAGTAGGGAAATCATGTAGTACCATATTCATGATTTTCTAACTTAACTTGTATGCAAAGTTTGAAAGAGCTGTTTGATCTTAGTGGGAAGACCGCTATTGTTACCGGCGGCGCTGTTGGTATTGGTTATGGAATTGTCTATCGATTAGCTGAAGCAGGCGCCAATGTGGTGATTGCCGGCAGAAATGAAGAAGAGAATACCAAAGCAGAACAAGAGCTTTCTATAAAGAAATGGAATGTAAAAACATTCAAAACTGATGTTGCAGTGGAAGAAGATGTCAAAGCTATGGTGAAGTTTACAGTCGATACTTTTGGCTCGGTAGATATTCTCGTGAATAATGCAGGAATCTACCCCTCAGTTCCTCTCGCAGAAATGAATAAAGCTGATTTTGATAAAGTCCTCGCCATAAATTTAGGCGGAGTCTTCCTCTGTACCAAATATGCTTCTGAACAAATGATCAAACAGGGAAAAAGTGGAAAAATTATCAACATTACTTCTATCGATGCACTTCATCCATCTAGTATTGGACTAGCACATTACGACGCTTCTAAGCACGGTGTCTGGGGATTTACGAAAAACGCTGCATTGGAATTGGCCCAACACAATATCTGGATCAATGCGATTGCGCCTGGAGGCATCATGACGCCTGGCGTCCAAAAATTGCAGCAAGCTATGCCTACACCCAAAGGGGTAGATATGAAAAAACTCATTGAGGCATTCTTGAACAAGATCCCTATGCATCGCATGGGCGAGCCTGATGACATCGGCAAAGTCGCACTCTTCCTGGCATCAGACATGTCTTCGTACATGACAGGCACGCAAATCGTCGTCGACGGCGGCGTGCTTTTGAGTTAAATAATTTTCAGGAAACAATTATGACAGAGAATTTTTCCGACATTATTATCGTGGGTGCAGGTATGGCCGGTCTTGGCTGTGCTGCACGACTCCATGAAAATGGCTTTCAGTTTAAAATTATCACAGAAAATATCGGCGGCAGAGTAAAAACTTCTCCTGATGGCGAAGTAAATTATGGTGCTTATTATATTACTGAAGATTGTAAGAATATACTGCCCTTTGTAGAGATCACCGGCAATGTTAAATTTAGCAATTCTCGCTTACACAAGGGTAATGATCACTATCGACTATTTTCTTTACGAGCAATAAAACACGGATTTGCTTTTCTCCGCCTACTCAAAGATCTGCAAGTATTCAGAAAACATATTAATAAAAATCGGGAATTAGGCACTGAGCACGCACGTGATGAATTGATTGAAAATGATGCCCTGATCAAGCAGTACTATCACGAACAGGCTAGCGAATATATCAAACGTCGTGGTTTAGAAAAGATCGTTGATGAGTTTCTGGAACAGTTTCTCTGGGCGTCCTTTTTTTATGATTGTCGGAAAGTGTCTACGGCTTTATTTCTGGGTAGTTTGCTGCCACTCCTAGCCAAAGGTCATTCTTTCAAGATGCTCTTCAAGAAATTCACTGAGAATTTCCAGAAAGACATTATTTTTGATTCTGTCGTTAAAGTTCAGAGAATGAACGATCATTTTGAATTAACGACGAAAAGCGGCAAAATTTATTCGTGTAAAAAGTTGGTGTTAGCAACCCCGATGACCATCACCAATAAACTCGTCAAACCGCAGAAGATCAATGGCGGTATCAATGTTTCTTATTATCATGTCCGCGGTAAGATCAAGCCACTGTATGCCGGGAAAGGTTATAATTTCTTTGCTTTGGCAGAAGCATCAGCCATCTCTCGAGAACCTGATGGCAGCAATCTCTATTTTTACGCAGGGAAAGACAAGATTGCCAAGTACTTCGATCAGTGGGAAGTGATCACCCATGACACATGGGAACCTTGTTTATATTTTTTAGGAGATAATTATGTGAATATGAATCCCGAACCCAATCTCTTTTTGGCCAATGATCACAATGTACCTGGTCTCGAAGATGCTTTTATCAATGGCCAGTACACTGCAAAACTGGTGATGAATAAAAACAAGTTGAAATAAATCATGTAGTTTGCGATACTTTGGCATTAATTTACACTATGCATGCATCAACCAAAACTCCCGCTCCAGTGCCCGAATTAAGTATTGATGAAGCCTTCCAGAAAATGCCCGGGCATCATCGCAGTTATATTGCCAGTCTAGTCCCCCATTGGCATCCTGAGCCATCTCCAGAAAATAATGTCCAAATGAGTGGAGCCGCGCTCTTACTCCTCGATATACTACTGGCCGGAGCTGAAGATAATGAGGGCCTGAGAGATTATTACTTTAGAATCGAGATCTGCAGAATAGAACATGAATGTGGAATACCTCGTAATCATCTAGAAACTGCACTCAAAACGGCTACAGAGAAACATTGGATCAGCCAAAGTGATGATAAGTACTATATCACCGGCAATGGCATTGAGGCGCTTCGCTTTATAGGCGCTCGTCATTTAAAAGAAGAGGTGGCTAAGGCACGTAAGCGCATTCAGGATTTGGATATTGGCTAGTATACGGCCTTGGGCCATTTATGACCGTGACTTTCCCTCAGAGAGAAGAGCCTATGTATTACTTCATGTTTCACGTTTTAGGGACTTAGTCTCATTTTTGCGACTAAAGAGACGCTTGGTCGCAAATGTGTCAGTCTTTTCTTTTTTCAGGGATAATAGTCAATTCTTGATACCAATTTTGAAAATATAATTCTTGTGGGTCTCTTTTAGTTAATTGTCTCACAATTGAAGCACATTCATGACATGAACCACGAGCAATAACATAAAAGTTTCTCTTATCCTTTCGCGAACATTTCCCACTGCCCTCAGAAATATTACAAAGTATACTTAATGCGGCTCGTTCTAATTGATAAGCTGAATTGGGACGGATTTTATTCAATTCGATCAACGAAAGCAAAGACTGATAAAAATTCTCTGCTTTTTGGTATACAGGAAACGTTTCAAAAATAAACATAAAATTGGATATTAAGTAACTAGTATAATATCTAATAAATTATGAAATCTTTCTTTTGCTTTTTCTCATCTCTTACCTTTTCTCATCTCTTACCACTTATTTCTTCGAGTACAATGATGAACACTAGATATCAAGATTTGAGAATTAGAAATAAGACTCGTCCTGCAGTTGCAGGAAATTTGGTGTTAATTCTAATCTCTTATTCTTATCTCTTCGAGCTCGTGTAATATGCATTATAGAAATAAAGAAATGAGAATAAGACTCGCTCGCCTTAGGCGAGCTCGTGGCAGGCATTCCTAGAAGCATTAGCTCCTGGTTCTTTGAAAGGTATCATAGAAGATATTGGCTTATTCATAAATGAAAGTAAAGGAATTTGGGATGATACTCTCCGACCACCGCTCATGAATAATCCTGCCTCTGTAAGTATTACATAGAACAAGTATGGCATTCCAAAAAAAATCTTGTAACACTTCTTTATGATAACCGTAAACATTTAAATTCGATAAAATCGGTTGTTTTTAATTTTCTCCTAGCGAGATACTTACTATGATTTTTACGGTATGAGGCGAAGGCCTCTCTACTCCCATGGACACCGAGTCCACAGAGAGCAGCGAGGTCAGACCAAAATTCACCCCCTTTCCCAACTCAACTGCTACCAACACCTAGGGTTTGACTACGGAGATTACGAAATGGCTCATCAAGATTTGATGGGCCTTTATTTTGTTTTGGAGAAGATCCACAAAAGAATTCATTCAAAAAAACATGATTGATTCTATTCTTCTTAAAATCCCTTATTCAAAACAATTGGATCGCAGCATCTTCATGCACGAGAAAACAAAGAGCAGCAACTCGAAGTGGTTCACCAAAACAATCATTCCCATTGGATGTGCTTCTTTCAAACAATCTGGTATCTACCTGCCTCATCTCTGGCTCGAGCAAAGAAAGTACCCTAAGCCAAGTAGTAAGCTCTGTATCCAAGTCTCACTGCCAAAGTTACTGTATGGCACCAACTTCTATAATCTTGACCTCAAAAAGTTGAGTACCTGCCTGGGAAAACTGATCATTGCTCTGAAAGGAGTATTCAACCTCGATATTACAGCATCAGATCTCCTCCATGCTCCTCTCCACCGCATTGATTTCACCCACCAATTCTTAGTTCCGAGACGACTCGGCACAGCTCAGGACATCATTGATTTCCTCTATATCAGTGGTTATAGACCGCGAACCGAGATTGAGCGGAGAGATATAGCATTTGGGAAAGGAGGCTATTGGCTTAAATTCCATAATACATCCCATGCTATCACCTTCTATGACAAAGTACTTGAGCTACAAAAACAAGGCTACACGAGTGAAGATAAACGAGTGCTACAACAATTAAGAAATAGAAATCTTCTGCTTCAAGCACTGCGCTACGAAGTATCACTTTTCAAACCACAAATAATCAGGAGTATTTTCCCCCTGCTCAATGCCCCAAAACAAAAGGCGTATACTCTTACCGATGTAGTGAAATATAAAATCTCTTCCAAAATATTATCTTATTACTTTAAGCAAACATTTGAAAACTCACTTGATCTGCTGTATTGCAACCATCGAGATGATCTCAGAACCTATTTGAGAAACAAATATGGATATACCCAGCAGAGTTTTTATTACTTTCTTTTTGAAGAAATATATTTACGCGGACAAAAAGTAGTCTGGAATGAGATTACTCTCCTTCATGGTCACAAGAGAAAAGCCATACTGAAGCAACAGTTCTCAAAACTCGCCAAATCACTAGCAAAGCAGTCTGATTCCAATATTAAGCCACTCGCATGGATAAAAACAGAACTAGAAAAATACAAAAACTAATATGCGAAGAAATCGACCTCTTCAGCTATGGCGCAGTGTACTTGCTAGGGGGGGGAAATGTTCTACAATTATAGATGGTCGATCAATAATTTTATTTATTGATTTAAAATAAATATAAAAAATATATGAGGGAGGTGATATATATATGACAACCAAAAATATTGTTGCTATACTCGAGGCTATTCAAAGTGACTTGGGTAGCAATACAAGAGCAATAGAAGGTATCCAGACGGCTATCGATATTCTTAATTCAAAAGTTGAATAATATTCACCTCCTACAAAGAACAGATTGTTGGTTTCAAAATCAGCAGTCTGTTTTTGTGTAATAGGGAATAGGTGTAGAGGTAGACGTAGTTTGAGGTGTTAGAAAATAGGGGGTAGTTCTAGAAAATCGCTATAGAAATTAGGTAAACTCCTTTCTGGTTTCTATAACTCCATTACTACCATATTAGTATTGCGATTTTAAACTCCGTGGCTTATAATAGGTTTAGTTAGTCCCTTAGAGGTGAAAGTCGGCTTCATGCCGTGCTGATCGAAAGATCACTAGCCTCTCTGGGGCTAATTTAGTATGCGTAGAGGATTTTTCTTGGTATAAAAATTATTGGGATAGCTGTCAAAGTCGTAAATATCAAAGATGAGACCGATCTTATTTTCTACAAATCGCAAGAAGCGATCTTCTTTTTTGATAAAAGCACGTTGAATAGCCCAATTCATGTAATCAATAACCTGCAAGCAAGGCTCGCCATCAGGCGTTTGTGCATATATATGATGCTTGGCAGGATTCTTGAAATCATGTTTCTCCTCAAACTGATTCACAGTTTCTTCAATGAGTGAAGCTAAGGTATGTTGGCGATCGCGTGTACCACGGGTAGCAAAGTAGATATTGTTTTCCTCCGCCAGATGGAGTTTATTTTTGAAGAGATGCATGACTAGATCATCATAAAAGATTTGCTCCTTGGCTTGATGTCTCTTTCTAAAAATCTTTTCTATTTTTCTGCCTACGATAAACTCGGCTTTAAAATCGAGCTCGGCTAACAATTGGAAAACCTTTTCTCGTACTTCAGGACAATCATCTTTGGCATGAAATGCACGTTTGGTTTTGGTGAGTGAAGGAATGCCTTGCAAATAAGGATTTTGTAGTATCTCAGATCTTAACTTGTGTAATCCTTCGCGAATGATCCTCGGATTATCTGTACGGACAAATCCCAAGATAAGAAGAGGAGAGCAGCCAGTTTGGCCAACTATCAAATTCCCATGACGATCATAGAAGGTAGTATCTCCCGATTCATCAACAAAGAAGTAATCAGTTTTGGATTGAAGAGGTTTCATAGGAAATAAAAATATTCATTTAAAACCACGGAGGATTTTCTACTGGCCAGCGCACTTTCATATAGATTTTTTGGTTTTTGTCACTATATATTAATTGACCTTCATTATTATTTAACACATCTCGAATATCAAAGCGAACATAGCCCGCTGCATTTTTATAAAAGTAAGGTAAGGCATGAGAGAGAATCATAGAGAATGTTATGTGTGTCAACGAAAATTAACACAGATGAAAATCTCATGTAAAGATATGGTGAAGCCAAGATTGAGGCTTTCGTAGAAGCATTGCGAACATTGAATTCATACTTACTTCCGATATACTCAAAGTTAATTAACCGACGCCTATGTCCCTCAATCCTTGTGTCATCTATTGTCGCGTTTCTTCAGATAGGCAGCTCAAGGAAGGCTTTTCCGTACCCGCACAGAAGCGTCTTTTGGAAGATTATGCCAGGCAGAACAATTACAAGATTAGCAAAGAATTTTACGATGATGAGGGTGCGGGGAAATCAGGAAGAAAAGGATTCACTGATATGGTAACGTTTCTCGAAGCAAATCCTGAAATCAGAACAATTCTGGTGGAAAAAACCGATCGCCTCTTTCGAAATCTCAAGGACTACACGCTCATAGAAGATACAGGACTCAATATCATCTATGTCCGTTCCAATCAACAGCTCGGCCCAACAGCATCACCTGAATTAAAGTTTGCCCATGGCATGCAAGTTCTCATAGCCAAACATTTCCTCGATAATCTCTCTCGCGAAGTGATGAAGGGATATGATGAAAAACTCAAAATGGGCATGTATCCTGGTAGAGCACCTTTTGGATATCGTTCGCAAAGAATCAGTGGAAAGAACACTCTCGTCCCCTATGAACCAGAAGCTAAATTAGTAAAAAGACTTTTTGAACTCTATGCTACTGGCCATCAATCTTTACGAACTGCATTACAACAGATCGAAGATGAGAGCTTATTCATCCCCCTCAAGAAACCAATCTACATTGCGCAAGCCCACAGGATTCTCACTAATCCGATTTATTATGGTTCATTTGTTTGGCATGATGAAGTACATCAGGGTATCCATGAGCCTGTCATTAGTCTTCATTTGTGGAACAAAGTAAAAGAAATACAAAACGGATTTATTACTAAACACCCGATAAAACGATATAACACCATACCCTATATGCTCAAAGGAATGATGACGTGTGGAGAATGTGGCAGAGGACTTACCGCCTACACCAAACGAGGCAAACATATCTATTATCGTTGTACCAGCTTCAAACGCAATTGTACTCAAATAGGAGTAAAAGAGGATATCATTGTTCCCCAATTGGACACCTTCATGGAACAAATACATATTCCCAGCGATATCGTGGAATATTTGAAAACAAGCTTAAAAGAACTGCATGAGATCAAGAAGGATACAGAGGATAAGCACCGAGATGAATTAGAGAGAAAGAGACAGAGCCTAATGACCAAGCTTAATTACCTCTATGAAGATAAGCTCAATGGCTTAATTGATATTGAACTCTACAAACAAAAGCGCTATCAGTATCAAATCGAACTGGATACTATCAATGACCATTTACAACGGAGAGCAGTCGCTGATAGCCGATATTATGAAGCAGGCGCAATGATCATTGATGTCATGCAAAATATTGCCGATCTTTACACGAAAGGAACCAAAGAAGAAAAACGTCAGATTTTACAATACATAGTATCGAACATTACCGTCACCGATCGAAAGGTGCATATAGATGTCAAAAAACACTTCCAACCATTCGTTGAAAGTGTCGTCCGTTCAAAATGGCAGGGCCACGGGGAATCGAACCCCGGTTGTCAGGATGAAAACCTGATGTCCTAACCACTAGACGATGGCCCCATACTAGTGCTCGGTTGCTGTTTAGGCGACCGGGTGAACTATAATGAAGGGCTTTTGTCTTGTAAAGGACAGTGTATTTCTCAATCAATGAATGGTCGGTGGTCGTTTAGGAACAATAGGAGTCCAAGGTAGTCTCTGTGGTATTTTGGGTTTGGGATGGCGTGGACATTCAATTTCAAATTCAAAATCAGGCTGCTTGGGTGGTCCCGCAGGTGCGGGAGGTGTGGGTTGAGTTGGCATTTCATTAAACAAAATCTTGACTATTGCCAATCGAGAACTATCACGACTATCCGCAGACACAGCGCCTTCTGAAAGATACATAGGGGAAATTAATCGGGAAAAGTATAACTTTTTGACAAAGGAAAGCAAACGTAGGATATTGAGCCCTTAAAATATTTTATGCGCTCTCGTCCTGTTCATCCTTTAGTCAGAAGAGAAATATTACCCGATGGAGAAGTAAAGCATTCTGCAGTAGATGCAACAATTATTCAGGGAGATCCAGAGAGAGAAAGAGAGCGAATTATGCGTGAATTACGGGCCATCATGTTTACCCGAGGACATGAACATGGTTGGGCATTTCAACTGCTCTCTTCAGATGAGAAAGCCGCGCTTATGCGAACTGTAGGACAATACAGCGCCGAAGGGACTTTTGCTGTCGCAGGTAGAGAAGAAGTCTCAGCCTTCCATACATTAAGTCACAATCATATCGCCAAGCAAGAAATCACTGCTCCGAGAGCCTTTTGTGAGGCTGCCGATCATATCGCGAAGAGTTTAATCGCTTACATAACTCCACTGTTGGACAGAGAAAACACCCTATGGATTTTGCCATGGCGTGCCGGTCTGGTCCTGGGAGCCCAAGCAGCCGAAGCCGGACATCATCGATTTTTCCATTTAGGAGCACGTCGCGATGAGGAAACCTTGGAAACCAGTCTTTATTATACTGCCAGCAATAATGTCGCAAGTATCAAAAATGTTGTCGTTGCCGATCCGATGTTGGCAACAGGAAATACTGTCATTACTGCTTTACTTCAACTTTCTCTGCCTTCTGAAACCAATCTGTATTCCCTGTCTGTCATCGCCGCTCCCGAGGGTGTAGATAATGTCATACAAACATTCCCACAAATCAGAGTCATTACCGGAAAACTCGATGAATGTCTCAATCATCGTGGATTTATCGTCCCAGGACTGGGAGATTTCGGTGACCGTTATTGGGCAGGATTGCCGGAAGGACGCATTGAAAACTGGCAAAGATTAGGATTACTGTCTGAACAAGATATGCTAGCTCTCAGAAAAAGGATGAGAGAAAGGTAATTAAGTGATTATTGAAGTAACAAATTCTATTATCTCTTCCTGAAATCGTTTTTTAGAGAATTTCTCCGCATGCTTACGAACGGTAGCGTAATTGAAAGTACGACTCTCCATTTGCTCAATCTCGCGAACAAAACTGTTCACATCTTGTTCTGCCACTAAAATACCAGTTTCGGACGTAACACTTTCTGCCAATCCCCCTTTGCCATAAGCTAATACTGGAGTACCACAGGCCATGGCTTCGACAGGAACAATACCAAAATCTTCTTCTGCTGCAAACAAAAAACCTTTTGCTCTCTGCATTAAGTCAATTTTATCATGATCATTGATATAGCCCATCACTTCAACAGTCGGACCAGCGAGTTTCTGTAATCTCTTAAGCTCGGGACCAAGTCCTGCAATTTTTAGTTTCACCTTTGCCTTATTTGCAGCTTCAACGAGAATATCGAAACGCTTGTAAGGAATAAGACGGGAAATCGTGAAATAAAAATCTTCCTTTTTTATTTTCGGATCATAAACATGTTTTTCAGTATCAACCGGGGGATAGATAACTATGGCATTGCGACGATAATATTTCTTTATACGCTCTGCGACGTAATTCGAATTCGCAATAAAATGATCAACGCGCTGAGCCGCTAAATAATCCCATTGGCGTAATTTATGAATAGCTCTGGGCATCATGAAGCGAGCAAGAGGATTTAAAATGCCAAATTCCATCCGCTTCTTATACTCATGATAATCACTCCAGTAATAGCGCGTAGGTGTATGACAATAACAAATATGTACCGTCTCCGGTTTCGTAATAACACCCTTGGCTTCAGCATGACTGGAAGAAATCACGACATCATAGCTAGAGAGATCTAAGTCCTCAAAAGCACGAGGACGAAGCATGGGCATCATCTTGTGCATTTTGGTAGCAAAGGGCAAATTCTGCAGGGAGGTTGTTATCACTTCTCTCTTTGCCAATTCCGGCACTTTATCTCTGTCATATACCGACGTATAAATAGGTGCATCACGATAAATATCGGCCAAAGCCAACAAGACATTCAATTCACCACCATGCGATGTGAGCCAATCATTTACCAGAGCTATTTTCATGAAACAAATTTTTTCAAAGGAACTATAGCATAAACACATTCTTTATTAAGGCCCAGATATCAGACTAGCTACATACGCAAAAAACACCTTCTCTCTATTGAGTTGGCGTTCAATTGTTAATTTTAAATTTTCAATTTTAAATTGTCTTTGTCTCCTCTGTCCCGGCGACTACTTACTCTCCCACAGGCAAAGCCAGCAGTACCATCAGCCCAAAAAAGCTTAACTTCTGAGTTCGGAATGGGATCAGGTGTGACCTCTTTCGGCATAATCACCAGGACAGAAAAGACAAAAAACAAATTTTAAGGTCAAAGTTGCAAGTTCTAAAATCCTAAGTTGGTTCTGAGTTTTAAGTTAGAACTTTGAACCCTTCGATGCACTCAGGGCAGGCTTAGAATTTAGAACTGAGTTGTTTCCACATTACTAGCTACACTTATAAGATGTAAAATAAGTCGAAAAATTTCTTAGTAAGGATAGGCTCAATCCCTTACGGGACTCACACCCTCCCCCTATCAACCAGGTAGTCTCCCTGGAATTTTATGGAACAATTAATCTTGAGGTATGTTTCCCACTTAGATGCTTTCAGTGGTTATCACGACCGAACATAGCTACTCTGCACTGCCATTGGCATGACAACAGATGCACCAGAGGTTCGTACATCTCGGTCCTCTCGTACTAGAGATCCGTCCTCGCAATTGTTCTAACGACCACAGAAGATAGAGACCGAACTGTCTCACGACGTTCTGAACCCAGCTCGCGTACCGCTTTAATTGGCGAACAGCCAAACCCTTGGGACCTTCTACAGCCCCAGGATGCGACGGGCCGACATCGAGGTGCCAAACCGGGCCGTCGATATGAACTCTTGGGCCCGATCAGCCTGTTATCCCCGGAGTAGCTTTTATCTGTTGAGCGCTATCACACCCACGTGTAGATAGCGGATCATTTTAGCCTGCTTTCGCATCTGCTCGACTTATAGGTCTCACAGTTAAGCATCCTTATGCTAATACACTATTAGACCGATTTCCATCCGGCCCTAGGATACCTTTGCACACCTCCGTTACTCTTTAGGAGGCAACCGCCCCAGTTAAACTGCCCATCAAGCACTGTCCTTCGCGTCAGATAAAATGACGGAAGTTAGAATCGACGTAAAAAGAGGGTGGTATTTCACCGGCCGCTCCCTCACCGCTAGCGCGGCAAGTTCAAAGCGTCCCACCTATCCTACACACTTTTCACATCAATCCAATACCAGAGTACAGTAAAGCTTCACAGGGTCTTTTCGTCTTTCTGTGGTTAATGAGCATTTTCACTCATAATGCAATTTCACCGAGTTTCTTCTCGAGACAGTACTCCCACCGTTAAACCATTCGTGCGGGTCGGAACTTACCCGACAAGGAATTTCGCTACCTTAGGACCGTTATAGTTACGGCCGCCGTTCACTAGGGCTTAGATTCAGAGCTTGCACCCCTCCTCTTGACCTTCTAGCACTGGGCAGGTCTCACTCCCTATACTTCCACTTGCGTGTTTGCAGAGAGATGTGTTTTAGATAAACAGTCGCAGGAGTTCTTTAACTGCGGCCCTGAATAAATTCAGGGCAGGCTTTATCCCGAAGTTACAGCCGTTGTATTGCCGAGTTCCTTGAGAAGAAGTTACTCGATCACCTTAGTCTACTCGACTCACCCACGAGTGTTCGTTTGCGGTACGGTTACTAATGATTCTCGACAACGAAGTTTTTCTTGACAGATGAATATATAAGAATTGAGCTCCACTAAAAGCAGAACTTTCTCCATCAGCTCGACTTAGCAGGAATGCGGATTTACCTACATTCCACGCCTCGCCTTCTGGACGCAAATCCAATAATGCGCTCCTATACTCCTCCTGTGTCCCTCCGCGTCTAACAACAAAACCCATAGCGGTACACCTCTTACTTTGCCTTACGGCTCGATAAAACAATGTATCCACGTCAAGATTAAGTGTTCTGACGAATCATTAATAGTTACGGAATATTAACCGTATATCCATCGGCTACGCATTTCTGCCTCACCTTAGGACCGACTAACCCCGGGTCGATTGTCGTTGCCCGGGAAACCTTGGGTATGCGGTGTGGTTGGTTTTAACAACCATAAAGTTACTCATATCTACATTCGCACTTCCTAACGCTCCAGCACATCTCACGATGTACCTTCACAGCTGTCAGGAACGCTCTTCTACCACCCTACGCCAGAGGCTACGGGTGGCAAGCCACCTTAATGGGACTTACCACACATAGTCTCTAGCGCAGGATCCGTGTCTTCGGTACAAGTCTTGAGCCCCGTTACATTTTCGGCGCAAGATCTCAATAGACCAGTGAGCTATTACGCACTCTTTAAATGAATGGCTGCTTCTAAGCCAACATCCTGGTTGTTTATGAAACCTTACATCCTTTACCACTTAGACTTGATTTAGGGACCTTAGACGTCGGTCTGGGCTTTCCCCCTTGTGACGATGGCGCTTAGCCGTCACCGTCTGACTCCCATGATTTCACGTTCGGTATTTGAAGTTTTTCAAGGGTCGGTAAGCTCACGCTCCCTAACCTAAAAATATCTCTACCTCCAAACGCTACCACATGAGGCTAGCCCTATAGCTATTTCGAAGAGAACCAGCTATCCCCGAGTTCGGTTGGAATTTCTCCCCTATACACAGCTCATCCCCCGTTTTTGCAGCAACGGTGGGTTCGGTCCTCCCCCAGTATTTCTACTGAGTTCAACCTGGCCATGTATAGCTCACCCGGATTCGGGTCTAGTGTGTCGGACTTAATCGCCCTATTCAGACTCGCTTTCGCTTTGGCTCCTCTCCCCTAAAGGAAATTAACCTCGCCCGACACAACTAACTCGTAGATTCATTATACAAAAGGCAAGCGGTCAGTCGCCTAAGGCGACCTCCCACTCATTGTAAGCATACAATTTCAGGATCTATTTCACTCCCTTTACTAGGGTTCTTTTCACCTTTCCCTCACGGTACTTAGTTCGCTATCGGTCGCCATATCTGTTTAGCCTTGGAGAGTGGTCTCCCCAGATTCAGGCCGGATTTCACGTGTCCGACCCTACTCAGGATACTACGTAACCTTATTTCTTTTTCGTCGACGGGGCTGTTACCCTCTATGGCGGCTCTTTCCAGAGTCCTTTGACTAAAAAAACAAGATCACTGATGTAGTCCTACAACCCCTTACCTGCAAGCAGATAAGGTTTGGGCTGTTCCCTTTTCGCTCGTCACTACTAGGGGAATCTCATTAGATTTCTTTTCCCTGGGTACTGAGATATTTCAGTTCCCCAAGTTGCCTTCCCGCTAAGCGGGATTCTTTCATTTCTGTAAGAAGGTTTCCCCATTCGGAAATCCTCGGATCAAAGCTCGTTGGTAGCTCCCCGGGGCGTATCGCGCACCTACCGCGTCCTTCATCGGAATATGGCGCCAAGGCATTCATTGTATGCTCATAAAGTAACTTATTTTGCCACACTTATAAGTGTAACCAGTAATGTAGAAACCATGAACTACTCGCTTCGCTCGAATTCATGGCAACGCCACTTACACGAGAAAGTTGAGATTCATGAAGCACTACTGATCACGTAGAATAAATTTCACACAAAAACATTAACCTTAAATAATTAAAAAACATTACCGGTATAATTTCTCGACACATATGTATTGTCTTTTTTTTCCCGAATTTTTAAGGTCCAGTGTTGTAAATAATTCACCCCTTACCTCAAGCCATTGGCTTGCCCTTGAAAAAACTAACGAATTGGAAGCTTTTTGAAAGGATACGATAGTGGTTCTTTACAGCGGGCCTATAGTAGAGAACGCATATCTTAATGTCAAGAAAGATAACAAGTTCTAAATTCTAAGTTCTAAGTTCAAAATTATTTGAGAATTTTGAATTTTGAATTTAGCATTTTGATCCCTTGTTTCTTGTCTATAAGGTGACTTATACTGCCAGCGTTTTCTTCCATCAATTCATTTTACATTTTACATTTTAAACTTTTCATTTCTTTATGGAAATCTCCGCACTATTTACCCCGATTTGGCGAGAAAAATGGCACATAATAATCATAACTGCTGTAACCACTGCTGTTTTGATCCTCTACAGCCTCTATATGGCAAAACCCAGCTATCAATCCAATGTCTTTTTCACCATTGGTTATCGTGACGAATACGTACCGGTCAATGATTATAATTATGGTAATTATTATGGTAACTATGCCAGTATTGAGTTTGCGCGCACGATGAGTGCCTGGCCCAAAGATACTTTCTTTATTGACGATGTATACAAGAGAGCAGGCGTCGATCGCATTCAAGATGAAAGCTTGATCGACAAGCTTATCGGAAACTTCAATGTAAAACGTGAAGAAAGGGCAAATGTGGTGGTAAATATTCGATCGAAAAGTGAAAGCAGCCTTCAGAAGCTGACGAACAATTTTATCAAAATTATGAAGGAAAGACTGGAAACCTATAACAACCAAACCGCTACCAATTATCAGATAGTAAATCTCAGCACCACCTTCTACTCTACTTTCCTCGCACTTGATGAGGCTTGGCCATTTGGCATCATATTAGGATTACTACTCAGTATTATCTGGGTATATATATATGAGGCATGGCAGGGAGTACTCAATACGAATAAACAGTTGGAAGAAATTTTTGACAAATCAACATTCTGGCTTAGAAAAGGACTGGATAGCAGTCTCAATCCCATTGTCAGCCTTGTAGAAAACAATGCTCGCATCTCCCTTGTCAGCAATCGCGCTGACAGTAAATCGATTAAGGCAGTATTATCTAAACATAAGAATATTCATGTTTCTTCTACTGCTAGCAAAAAGACTGGTCACATTGTACAAGCGGTAAATTTCCCCAAAGAAAGTTCGGCATTACTTGATAATACTTCACCCGTCATTGTCCTGGCACAGAGAGGTAAGAGCCGAATTCACGAACTTAAAACTCTCAAGGCTCTCATCGGCTCACGAGAAACGCATACCGTACTTCTCTAATATTTTTCGATGAAGGTTTCATTTCCAGGAAGCAATGAAAAAGAAATCAAAGCGTATAGCAATGATCATTTACCTCGGCTTGTAGAAACATTGCACCTTGTTCAGCACAATACTCCCACTCATGGCAAAGTATTGGAAGTGGGAGCAAAGCCATTTGTATTAAGTTCCCTACTTCTCCAAGAAGGATTTGATTATGCGGGCATTGGCGTATCAGGCGGCGAAAAAGATCTACGTACCGACCATGAACATGCTTGTCGTACGGGTAAAGCCAGTGGGCAAAAATTTATGATCGCGCTACAAGTTGAAGAAAAAAAACATGACTTGCCCATGTATGAAGTAAATATCGAGATGGACATGTGGCCTTTTCCAGCACAACACTTCGACAGCATCATCTGGACAGAAACGCTTGAGCATCTGACTTGCGACCCCAGCTTCGCTTGGCATGAAGCGAATAAGAGTCTCAAGCTCGGGGGGAAATTAATTTTTTCCGTACCAAATGCACTGTATTGGATACGAGCACTGCAACTACTTCTCGGCAAAAATATCGATGATCCGTACTCGTGGCATGGACCCTTTGGTAGGCACAACCGCCTTTATACAGTTAAAGAGATAAAGAAATTGGCAGGGCTTCACGGCTTTGAAACAATATCCCTCACAACAAAAACTTTTCTTCCCGAGCACATGTCCCTCGTAAAAAAATTAGTCCATATGGTCATCACTATTCCAGCACTGCTTATGGGAAAAAGAAAGGGAAAAACCATCGTCGCTGTTTTCGAAAAAAAAGAAGAGAGTAAAATGATAGAGCGACCAGATTTCCTTTATCACTAAACACCGTGCCATCCAAAAAGATTGTCACTGACATTATTGTTCACAAGAAGGAAAAGACCAAGATGGCTGTTCCCAAAATTTCACAGCATATCCCTTCTTTGTTACGTACCCAAAAAATTGAAGAGAGTCCTATAATGGCGGACGTTGTCACGTCGTCATCAAACAGCCCTACATATTTGGGGAAAAAACGCACAACTCTTACGCCGGACATTCCTGACGATGAACATAATATGGATGTAATTGTCCCATCCTCTATTCCCAGACCCATACGTTTAGGATCAAAAAGACGATTTCTGCCATTTGATATTCGCCCTTTTAGAGAGGCAATTATCGTCGCTATCTTTGGACTGATAGGTATACACATGGTTTTTATTGTCTACAACGGAGCAACTTTTAAACAAACATTATTTCAAGAAACAATCGCCGGCATCAATGAATTGAAACAAGCCAAGGAAACACTGACTCAAGCAGACTTAAGTGCTACTTTGCAGCACTTTTTCTCCGCAGAAAGCGCCTTTACCGAAGCAAGAAAAAGCCTGGAGCAAATCAATGGTGGGAAAAATATATTACCCAGTTCACTCATAACTACCAGCGATCAATTGCTGAACATTGGAGAGTCTCTTTCTCATGCGGGAAGAAGCATGACCGAAGCCACGCAAATTCTTATCAGTGCAAACAACTTTAAATTGGCTCTTCTGTCACTTGAGCAAGTAGAAAATGATTTACGCGATGCCAGCAAACTTCTCGGTTCCCTCGATATCAGTTTCGTGCCGGAAAATTATCAAGATCAAATCCTTCAAATACGCGGCGAATTACCAACGCTCAAAAAAGCATTGGATTTTTTTAATGAAATGACACCGGCATTGCTGACATTCACTGCTGATCAAAATACCAAGCGCTACCTCATCATGCTGCAAAATACGACAGAAAGGCGTGGAACAGGCGGCTTCATGGGCAGTTTTATCGAAGTTACGTTCCAAAACGGCAAGCTTATCAGTGCTATCCCAAAGGACGTGTATACAGTTGATTGGCAACAATTCGATCGTAAACCAGCCTCACAGGGACTACAGCCATTTATGAAAGGACTCGCTCTTCGCGATGCCAATTATAATCCTGACTTTTACCAAGCAAGCAAAGACATCAATTGGGCATATGAAGAATCACGGCAAGGCAGTATCGATGGAGTTATTTCTATCGATGAAAGTATCGTCCCATTTATTTTGAATTTGATTGGTCCGATCTATCTCCCAGATTTCAAAGTAACACTCCGCCCTGAGAATTATTTCACCATTCTGCAATATTACATAGAAACCAGTAAAGATGATCCAGAAACTCCCAAGAAGATCTTGCTCAGTTTTATTAAGGAAGTTAGTAAGAAAATCAATGATCCGCAGATTTTGCTCAAATCATGGCATGCATTGCCGGACATGATTGCAGAAAAGCATATTCAAGTAGCGATGTTTGACCCTGAATTACAAAATCTAATAGAAAAATACCACCTTGATGGTCAGTTGCTTCCTCCCGAAGACAATATCGATTATCTCCATATCAATGCTATCAATGTTGGCGGGAATAAAGGCGATCGTTTACTCAAGCGCGATTATGAGCACGAGGCTCGCATCAGAGAAGATGGTAGTATCGAAATAACCGTAAAGGGCACATGGAAACATTTGTGGACAGATGCTGAAGAAACACAAATCAATGCTCTATTTCCTGGACTCAACAAACTCACTCGTAAATTACGCGATAATTTTTGGTATGTCATCGGTCGGAGTAACACAAAACATGTTGTCCGTTTGTTCGTTCCCAAAGGAAGCACGCTGATAGCTAATAATGGTTTTGTGTATTCGCTCAAACCTAGTGAAGAAAATGGCTTTCTCATGTGGTATAGCGAAGTAAATGTGCCAAAGGGCGGCAGCACGGATTTTAGCTTTACTTACACATTGCCCTATACATTGAATCTCACCGTCGGTGACAATTATCGTTTCCTCATGCAAAAACAAGCTGGCGCCGAAAATGAAACCCTAACGCACACCGTAAAACTCGACCCATTCATCGAACCACTGGCCAGTTATCCAGAAAAAGCGAATGGCACGTCAAATACTTCGACTACAATCGACCTTGATACAGATAGATATTTTGAGATGCTAGTACGAAAGAAGTAACTCGATTCTAAGTTCTAGGTTCTAAGTTCAAAGTTGAAACTCGGCTAACTTAGAATTTAGAATTTTAAACTTAGAACTTGAGTTATCTTTTCTTCTCTGTCACCACAAATTCCAGTCGTTTACCAAAGGCTAAGCGTGTTTGTGCATCTATAGCGGGAATAGCACCAAATATAATCGTCACGAAAGGAGCAAAAACCCACTGAATGGCGTGCATGGATCTTTTCCAAAATGGATACGGTTTTCGCGGTGAAGGTAAAAGCATAATACTGAGAACCAGAGCAGTGGAAATACCCAGCATAGACAACGTAAGCAAATTGCTCGTGATAATTGGTAGATTAAATGCCAGCACGGTATCACGAAACTCAACATTGAGTAGTGGAAACCAACCGGAAACAAAAAGTAACAAAGGGGCTGTTGCCCGGGGAATATGACTACCGAGCAAACGGGCTGTCTCAGAGATCTTTATAGAGACTGGTATACGTTTGTTGCGCAAAAACTCTGGCATGATAAGAGCAAAATCAGATGCTCCCCAAGCCCAACGACGAAGTTGTACATATTGTCCCACATATGTCCGAAAATACCCTTCATTGAGCACGGCATCCTGATACACCGGTATGAATATAGGTACCACTTTATGATCACCATCAAAAGCGACCAAATTTCTCCAATATTGCACACCATCTTCAATAATACTCGTTTTGTCCCAATAATCAGCCTTTTTCAAAGTACTAAGACACATACCATAACAAGCAAAAGTTTTTAATTTTTCAGGATTATTTGCCTCCATCATAAGCCAGAATGAAGAGCTTGTAGCGACCACCCTCATCAGAGCATGTGTATCCCAAATATTATTATGATACATGGGAATAAACTGATAAATAGTATTGGGATTCTTGTCGTTTTTGAAATAAGCATAGGTAAAACTTGCGCAATGCTCGGGATGTAATTTGGCGTCAGTATCTATAGAGGAAATAAGAACATCATTTAGATCGATCGCAAGGCGAGGAAGTTCCTTTTCAAAGCTTTGCACCGCAAAAGTGATATTCGGTCCCTTACCTTTCACTTCACCCGAAATATTCCCTGGATGAATATACATAAACATCCCACCTAATTTTTCTTTGAATTCTTGGCAGAGAATTTCAGCGTTTTTGCGAATCTGATCTCCCCCCCTCTCCTCTACAGCCAAAACCACCAAAACCTTTTCTAGAGGATACTTCTGGTAAAGCAAGCTTTCTATCGATGCGCGTAGAATATCAATATCTTCATTGTAATAGGGAAACAAAAAAACATGCCAAGGTAATTTCTTATCGGAATAATCAGTCCTTAATTTTTCATGCCATTGTATGTGTAATGATGAACGCAAATGACGATAGGACTGTAGGAGGTCGATATTCAAACGAATGGACCTAAGAAGCCAATATATATCGAAAAGAATTACAAAGATTGCTACACCTCGAGGCAAATAAAAGGAAAGCAAAAACGGTGCAAGCAATATTGCCCATGTCAAAAAAGCCGGAACAATTTCAAAAAAACGAATTTCAATATGAGGGATTTTACTTCTGTCGATCATGATTAAGTACGTTCATTTACGAGATATCTTTTTCTGCTTCATGATCATGACCTGATGTGCCTGTAAATTGCTTGATACGGGATTTGGCTCTGGTTTTACAGCCATCAGTGTTTCGAGTGCTTGCTTCAATTGGGCCAAATTGTCATCGCTCGAACTTTTTTTTTGCATTATCTCTGTCCTCTTCATAAGGATCAGTTTTTGCCATTCACGCACCTTAGGCACCATGTGTAATTTTGCTTCGCCGTTGGGCATGGTGATTTTGAGGTCTCCGAATTGAAAAAGTGTCGGAATCATGCCTTTGATCTCAAATGAAACACCTTCGATAGTTTCATACCCGATACGGTTGGCATTGTTATGGAAAAAACCATGCCAATCTATATCGATAACATTGATACTCGTTACCAATAAGGCATCATGGAACCAATCGATAAAATCTTCGACAAAAACAAAAACCACATAAAAAAACCACAGGACCAAGCCAAGAACCACATATAGATTAGGATAAAGCCAAATAACCATGAGAGGAAAAATGAATCCCAATGTCACAAATTTAATCATTGCAACCACGACGGACCACCAATGTTTATGAACAACATAAATGATCTCTTCTTCGGGTTCGAGAAACTTTTTAAAAAAGAAAGTATCAAAAAAACGCATAGAGAATGAAGTAGCTATAAAGTAGCAGAAAAGCATTGTACTTGATATACTGACATATGAAAATCTCAAATTCCCGCGCACTGTGAACTCACTATGAACATCACACCAGAATTACGACATAAATGGCGAGAGAACTTTAAATTTTTAGGCGACATCCTGTATAACTTCGCCGTTATATTTGTCATCGTGGCTGTCATTCGTTATACACTGATTTCGCCGTTTCAAGTCAATGGCAGTAGCATGTTGCCCAATCTCGAGACTTCGGAATTCTTGATGATAGATAAATTGAGTTATTACTTTCATGAACCTGAGAGGGGCGATGTCGTCGTTCTTGTTCCACCCGAAAATACGGATACCTATTATGTAAAAAGAATTTTAGGCCTCCCGGGAGACAAAATTGAATTCCTCAACGGACAAGTCATCGTTCACAATAAAGAACATCCGGAAGGCATCAAAATAGACGAGGAATACTTGGCTACAGATAACAATAAAACCTATTTGCCGACACATGAAAATCGCATCATCGACATTCCTGATGATCAGTACTTTGTGATGGGTGACAATCGCCGCGCGAGCAATGATTCACGCTCCTGGGGATTACTGCATCGTCGAAGCATTGAAGGGCGTGTGTGGTTCGTATTTTTCCCACTGAATAAAATCCGTCTGGTACCTTCACCAACGTACCAAACCCTATAGAAAATTCTAAGTTCAGAGTTCTAAGTTCAAAGTTTCAACTCAACACATAACTTAGACTTTAAACTGGATAAAGGCTTTTTTCTTTGTCCATTCGGACTTTTCCTTCATCGAGCCATATCACACGAGAGCGAAAGAAATTGACTACCTCTGGGTCATGCGTCGTCAGAATAACGGTAGTGCCACTTTGATGAATTTTCTTCAGAATAGAAAGAATATTATGCGTGCCCTCGGGATCAAGATTGCCAGTGGGCTCATCAGCGATAAGGAGACTTGGTCCATGAACCATCGCGCGGGCAATAGCTACTCTCTGCTGTTCACCACCCGACAACTCTCTTGGGAAATTGTGTTGCAAATGTACAAGATCGAGATCTTGTAATACACGATTTACATTCATAAAAACATCTTCCTCAGCGGTATCAGCAACCTCCAATGCAAAAGCGATATTCTCAAATACTGTTTTATTACTGAGCAAACGATAGTCCTGAAATACCATCCCCACACGCCGACGCAGACGTTGTAGTGTGCGCGAGCGCATTTCAGCGATAATGAGACCATCAACGCTCACAATGCCAAGATCGGGCTTTTCTACGCCCAATATAAGTTTAGCTATTGTAGTTTTACCGGCACCACTTCTCCCCACCACCGACACAAACTCCCCTCCCGCTATTTCAAAAGACACATTGTCCAAAACAATTCTCTTGCCATATGTTTTCACGACCTGATCGAAACGAATCATAAACTCAAAAATTTAAAATTAACAATTATCAATTAACAATTGATTTTTGAGTTATAATTGATAATTTTCAATTGTAAATTGTTAATTATTCTTGTAGGGCGTGTACTGTGATGTGCTCCGCTTCGGCACTTAGCTCAGATGGTTTTACCGTCAACGTTGATACAGGAGCTGTAGCCAGTGGAGGGACTAGTTCTTGAGCCAGAGGAATCGTTGTCTTATCAGTGATATACACAAGGAAAGTCGGTTCTGCGTGATCAAGAAACTTTTGTATATGAGTCTTGTTTTTTGGATCGGTCAACCAAACCATAACACCATCAACAGCACTCAACTGCTCAATATCTTTCTCCAGATTTTCGAGAGCGCTGTCACTCACACAGAGCCAATTCCTGCCTTCCATAGACACCAGGAAACATCCAGGTTTAAGACCCAATATCGTTGTTTCATTACGTTCATATTCTCCTGGCCAATCACATACTAATACTTCACGATTACTTTTATCAGTTTCCACTTCTGCAAATGAAATAACCACTTGGGTTTTGGTGTGATCCTTCAGCAAAGTGGTGATATCTTTAGGATCCGTAAGAAAAAGAATTTCGCCATTTTTGGTATTGGCTAAAACATTGTGATGAGTAAGACAGACGAGTTCCATAGAAATTTAAAATTAACAATTATCAATTAACAATTGCAAAACCATCATAACTCAGTCTAGCACTCGCGACAAACTGACGGGCACAACGCCGCTACCGAGAGAGCCGATCTCCCTAAATGCGTCAGTGGTCAAATCAATGACGCGCCCCGAGATATAGGGACCGCGATCGGTAATACGTACGACAACGCTTCTGCCATTATT
>MEWR01000023.1:0-25550 GCA_001773455.1 Candidatus Abawacabacteria bacterium RBG_16_42_10 | reverse complement strand
GGGCTGCCACCATATCATTTTGATGAAAAGTTTCACCTGAAGCTGTACGGCCACCTTCAAAGTAATCACTGTAGAAACTGGCTTTGCCATCCTCGATAAATTCAGTTTTGTCGGGCATTTTTATGCCTTTTCGTATCACTTCCTCTTCAGGTTCACTCAAAGTCACGCTTTTGAGCAAAGTTTTTTCTTTCAAGTCATCACCCGAATATATCAAACGATACATTTCCTGTTTTTTACCTTTTACACCTTTCTTTTCTACAATACGTTCACCATAAGCAAGCTCTTCATCTTTTATTTCCCGAGTAGAAAATGGGATATCCACTTCACGAGTGAATTTCTCTTCACGTTCAGCGAGCAGATGAACTTCCATATCAGGCTCTATCCAACTATCAAGATCGGGAGTTATTCGCTCATTTTCCTTTAAAACAATTCCCAACTCACCCACAACATCTCTTACTTTCGTACCATGACTGAATATTTTCTGCGATTCACCCACGAAATTAATAATATGTATCGGCACAGCTTTTCGTACAATGACATGCATACCCGCTTCAAGATTATCAGTCATTTCTTGAGAAAGGAAGTCCTGCTCCATAACCAAAATACTGTCTTTTCGGAGGCATTCGCCTACGGTTTTTTCGGAACAATGCATAGTGTACTCGGCACCATCGATGGTAAGGATATAAGGTTTGTTCGCAGAAACCGTTTTTGCATTGAGTAGCAAATACATTCCCCAAAGTAAAAAAAGAACCAGCACAGGGACTCCTAAAAGTGCTTTTCGACTGAAACGACGCAATCGTCTACGAAGATATGAAGGTAATTGCATAATTAATCAATTTTCTTGAGTGGCGCTATGGAGGCAGCGAGTTTTTTTATACCTTTTCCCGGAAAAGCGACAGTAACGACATCCCCTCGAATCTCTACTATTACCCCTTCACCAAAACTATTGTGCATGACTTTTTCTCCTACTTTATAGAGCTCTTCCGCAAGAGCCTGAATTGCAATTTCAGGTTTTGCCGTACGGATGACAGCACTATTACCGCCGAGATTAAAGCTGTACGAGTCCCCATAGCGACCGGAAACCTTTGTCAGTTCCGACGGTATATCACTGATAAAACGCGATGGCGGATTCATCTGCGTAGAACCATACAGAGATCTCCTTCGTGTATAAAAAAGATGAAGATTATGTGCAGCTCTTGTCATCGCTACATACATGAGACGTCTCTCTTCTTCCGCTTGCTCCGGATCCAATTGACTACGCGAGTGAGGAAAAATATTTTCTTCTAATCCTGCGATGTATACAGAAGAAAACTCAAGTCCTTTGGCCGCATGTACCGACATGAGAGTGATCGTATCTTTTTCATCTTTACCCATATTGTCCAGATCAGAAATCAACGCAACTTCTTCAAGAAAAGTGGCAAGGGATAATTCCGGAACAAGATGGTCATATTTTCTGGCTACGGTGAGTAATTCTTTGACGTTTTCAAAACGTTCTTCACCTTCTTCCGTCCCATCCAGCAAATATTCCTGGTAACCGGTACGATTTACGACTTCACGAATCACTTTGCTGGCCGGTAATTCTCTGCCCAACTCTTGGAGCTTTTGAAGCAGGCTTAAAAAGGTATTGATCGACCTTTTCGTTTGTTCCGTTAATTCTCCCATCTCATAGGCCCTTGCCAGTCCGAGATTGACCGCTACCGGTTCTTCACCAAAAAAATGCATAATTTTCTCCCAAGCGACTTTGCCAATTTTGCGCGGAGGCACATTGATAATTCTTTGCAGAGCCACAGTATCCTGATGATTCACAATCAAGGACAAATACGCCAGTATATCTTTGATTTCTTGTCTTTGATAGAAGCGAACTCCACCGATAATCTGGTAGGGAAGTCCCATACGCATCAATGCTTCTTCCAAGGGACGAGACTGAGCATTAGTACGATACAGCACCACTTGTTCTCTCATTGGTTTTCCTGAACGACGAATTTTCTGCACGATAAGGTCCGCTTCTTCACGCTCATCCTGGGCCTCGACAATTTCAATCAATTCTCCTTTTTCACGATCGGTCCAGAGCTTTTTATCTGTACGCTCTTGGTTTTTTTCAATAATCTTATGTGACGCATCTAAGATAAGTTGTGTAGAACGATAATTACGCTCCAGTTTGATTGTCTTGGTTTCAGAATAGTCTTTCTCAAAATTGAGAATATTGCGGATATCGGCACCGCGCCAACTGTAAATCCCCTGCCAATCATCACCCACTACCATGATATTACGATATTTTTCAGCGAGCATATTGAGAAAAACATATTGTGCATGATTGGTATCTTGGTACTCATCGACCAAAATAAAACGAAATCTTTCTTGATAACGATCCAAGACATCAGGAAATTGCTGAAATAATTGCACGGTTTTGAAAATCAAATCATCAAAATCAAGTCCATTATTCGCTAACAATGTTTTCTCGTACTCTGGGTATATCTTGGCCACCATTTCTTGGAAATAATCATTGGCAAGTTTTCGATATTTATCAGGATCGACAAGCTCGGATTTGGCTTGAGAGATATGGCTCAAGATCGCCTTTGGAACAAATTTTTTGGGATCAAGATTCATTCGCGTCAATACCGAACGAACCACCTGCAACTGATCTTGGTCATCATAAATGACAAAGCTATTTTTAAAACCCAAATAATGTATATCCGCCCGCAAGAAACGTGCGCAAAGAGAGTGAAATGTCCCTAGGACTGGTTGGCCTGAAATACTGCCCTGCTGAGACAAAAGCTTTTCAACGCGAGTTCGCATTTCCCCTGCCGCTTTATTGGTAAAAGTTACAGCCAAAATATTATTTCCGGATATATGGCGTTCGGTCATAAGGTAGGCGATACGATGGGTTAAAGCTTTGGTTTTGCCAGAACCTGCACCAGCGAGAACCAAGAGTGGCCCTTTTTCATGGACTACAACTTCTTTTTGTTCATTATTCAAGTCTTGAAGAATCATGGGTACAAGATGGAGATAAAGGAAATTAGATGAAGAGGAATTAGGAAACAACATAACATAAACAAAAACCTTAACTCCATCTTCATCTTCGCTTTAGCGCCATTTTACTTATATTTCGAAGAACGGTAAACTCACCAACGGTTCAATTAACAATTGAAAATTAACAATTAACAATGAACTCGAGTACCTAATCTCATTTCATGGTTAATGGGTTATCGATAATTATTATTTTCTATGAAACGAATTCAACTTCTTGCTATCAGTGTATTGGTTGTTCTTGGTTTGGGAACAGGTACATATGCGTATGTTGCCTATGACCGAGGTCTATGGCCATTTGAAGTAGTACAAGTACCAACGGTAGCTCTGGCTGGTAGTTTTGCCGATATGTTATCAGATCAAACTGCGATGTATATGCTGCTGGATTTGGCAAATGCCGATGTAAACAAGGTAATAACCAGTAACCCAAAGCTGAAAACGAATATCGATCTCTTGAAGCAAGGATGGAATCGTCTGACAACTGAGATGCAAAATGATCTGAATACCAAAAATCCTGATGCTGCGATGTTTGTAAATAATGTACTCACTCACAAAGTTCACTTTGCTTTTGCAGCGAATCCAAGCATTGCCAAAGATCTCAAACAGGCCGAACTTTCTGACACCATAGATGTTTCCGTCTTTGGAGATATCGTGATTGGTGTAGAGGTAAACAGCAAAGATGAAGCAAATAGCATGATAAGCAAAACCAAAGAACTGATTCAGAAAAGTGCCGCTTTAGATTCCACTACAAAAATCGAGATTACAGAAATAATGTTCAAAAATCATCCCGTTACCAAGATCAGCAATGTATCAACCGATCCCGCGTCTCCCAAGATTGACTTTGCACTCACCAATATTGGAGACCGTATCGCGATCGCCACCAACAATCTTACAGTATTGGAAGGAATGATCGATCGTAATCAAAATAAATCTTTGCCCAGTCTCACCAACAAAACCAGTTTTAATACACTCATGAGTAAGATTACTGAGCCATCATGGGCGGTGATGTATTCAGATAGTGAAAAACAATTACAAATGCAAACAACATTGAATCCTCTATCAGACCTTCCTCAGGATGCGTCAAACAATGCTATGCTCGAAATACAGAGTACACTTCTCAACAATCCTTATCTTAAATCTCAAAGTGTCGCCGCTATTAATCTGAGCAATCAGGGTATTCATTTCATTTCTTATTTCAAACCCACAACTCCTGGAGCTGTCAGTGGTTTCCGTAATGCCAATCAAACTCTGGCCAATACTGTTCCTGAAGGGGCACTACTCTTTGTAGAAAACAATGACATCGTCAGCCAATTGTCTCCGATTCTGGAAATGATGGCATATTCGGTCAATAGTTACGTCAACATGGCGATGGGGCAAAACAGTGATATCTTCAAAGAGTGGGAAAAGGAAACCGGTTTGAGTATCAAAGATGACATTGCACCTCTTTTTAGCGGAGATACGGCATTTGCCATGTATCCCCTGAACTCACCTCTTTTCCCTGTCAGTGTAACTTTCTTAAGCTCACTCAATGACTCTACAAAGGCAAAAAACTCCATGGAAAAGATTACACAAGTGATAATGAAGCAAATCACCGAGACAGCATTTGCAGATTTGCCACCTCCAGAACTCCAGGAAGAAGATGTCGGTGGAGTGACGATTCATTCTTATGGAGCATTGCTCCCCATGGAAGCAATGTATAATTACGCATTTATGAATAGCGACAAACTTCTCGCCATCAGCAGTTCAACTTCAGCTCTTAAAAGCATTATCAGTGTGTTCGGCCTAAGCTCCCCCTCTCTCGCCAAATCTGCCAGGTATCCGGAACTTCTCAAGAAACAAAGCAGTTTTTCCAATATCAGCTTTATTGATGTCAAAGGCATCATGGGCATGATAATTCCTTTCATTTCAGAATTACTCCCAGAAGAACAAAAAATTGCTTTCGACAAAGACGTAAAACCATATCTCAGTCTCGTAAACAACGTTTCCGGCTACAGTACAGTCATAAGTGACATGATCAAGAGCGAAGGCGTGATTCAGATAGTGGAATAACACGGTATAAACCTGAGCAAAGCGAATTCAGCAGTGAACCATTCCTGCGTCAGGTTCACCGCATAAACCACATTGGTATTCTATTATAGTAAATTGCATTTCTCAGGCTCCGCCATGAACCCGAACGAAGCGAGTGCTTTATGGAGCCGATGAGAGGATTCGAACCTCCAACCTTTCCCTTACGAAGGGACTGCTCTACCATTAAAGCTACATCGGCGGATGGCAAGAGTAAGTTAGCAAACTCTTTTGAAAAAGTGTAGTGAACCATTCCCGTGTCAGGTTCACCACATAAACTACTGTGCAATTTATATAAAGCATAGTAAAAACGTGTGGCAAGCCATGAACCCGAGCAAAGCGAGTGGTTTATGGCGGGACCGGCGAGACTCGAACTCGTGACCTTCCGCGTGACAGGCGGACGCTCTAACCAACTGAGCTACGATCCCAAATTTTGTAAGCAGTCGGAAATATAGGTAAACTACAGATGACTGTCAAAATCATTATAGCATGCAGAAGATATATGCATGAACTTTCACTTTGTCATTCAGTTGTTTATTCTTCGAAGCATAATATACAAGACGCACCCTCTCTGTTTACAAACAGAGCACAAAGCATTACAATATAAATGAATTAACAATAAAAGTAATGACTAACGTGGTACAAGTAAGATTAGATAATAAATTAAAGAAAGAGGCAGAAACGGTACTACACCAATTGGGACTGGATTTGCCCACGGCAATACGGATCTTTTTGACCAAGGTCACACAAACACACTCTATTCCTTTTGCTTTAACATTATCCAACACAAACACTGAAGATGCTGACATTATTTCCTCATATAATAATGATGAACGCTTCGGCCCATTCAATTCTGTAGAAGCAATGATGACCCATATGAAGAAAAATAAATGAAATTCATATACACAAAGGGATTTCAAAAAAGCTTCGAAAAACTTTCCCCAAAACAACAATCACAAGTAGAAAACACCCTAAAGAAATTTGCTCTCGACCCTCTGAATATTATGTTAAAAAATCACGCTTTGCATGGCAAATTAACAGGGTTTCGCGCAATTAAGGCAGCCAATGATCTCAGGATTGTTTTCCGAGAAGAACAAGGATATATATTTGTAGTGCTTATTAATGTTGGCACCCATAACCAAATTTATTAAAAGTATGTCTATTCCATCTTTAGAGCATCATACAAGTAATTGGCGAAAATATTTGATTGCAGGAACAGTAGCTGTTTTATTATTCATTGGGATATCAATCTATATTTTTCTGCGTCGTGGCTACTTTGATCTCTATATAGCAAACAAAGTGTTTGCAGGAGTCGCTTTTCTGCTCATAGCAATTGTTCTGTTGATCGGTCCTTTGACACGCTTGTACCAGGTTTTTGATGGTTGGATGATGTATCGCAAAGAATTGGGCGTTCTTGCTTTTTTATTGGCACTACTCCATAGCGTTATTTCTTTATTTTTGCTTCCCGATCATTTTCCATTTGCGTATTTCATCAACAACGCATTCACCACCATACTCGGCATTTTAGCAGTTATCGTTCTTGCTTTTCTCTTTACTATTTCTCGTCAAAAAATTCTCAGTCGCATAGACCATCACTTCTGGTGGAAAATGCAGTTTTGGGGCATTCGTATTGCAGGCACTCTTATTTTCTTTCATGTATTTCTCCTTAAATGGTCAGGTTGGATACAATGGTATGTCAAAGGCGGTAGTTCGGATCTACTCCGCCCATATTTACCAGGAGCGAGTTTAATCATCGCCCCTTTCGGACTTTTCGTCTTGGGGGTAAGAATCGTCGAACTTGCCATGCCAATAAAAATCACTCGCATTGCGGTACCAATATTACTTGGAGTCTATATTCTTTGGCTTGGGATAACAGCAATGTGGCATATCAACTAGAGACAATAAAACGAATATTCTCTTAATTGTTTCCGTAACTGTTTATAATCAGGGAATTTTTGTGTTACCAATTTCCAGAAATTTGGACCATGATTCATCTCTTTCAGATGGCAGAGTTCGTGGACAACAACATATTCAGCCAGTCTCTCCGGTAGAAATACAAGTCTATAATTGAAATTAAGATTTTGGGCTGATGAACAACTCCCCCATCTGGTTTTCAAATTTTTCACAAAAACTTTTTTATGTGCATAGGGATAGGTAGATGTATACTTCTCAATGATACTAGCAATCAATTGTTGAGCGTCATCTTTGTGTGCAGCTAACCCATTATCCTGGGTGAATTGTTTCTTGGGCGATTGCGATAGCTTATTGGCAGTCTTATAGATCCAATCTGTTTTGGTCAGCACAAAATCATGAGCTTGTTTAAAAGATACAAAATACGGGATCGTGACATTTACTTGCGCAGGAGTAATAAGCCTCAAAGTAAGTCTCTTGGCCCTCCTGACCTTACGCAAATGAACACTGATAGAGTCTAAAAGAAATTGGTGGTTCATACATAAATAATGCTCCACCAATATACGCGTTTAATTCTTCTTAAACACTATCTTGTTAAGTTTGAGAAATTTCAGAATCATCTCTCGCTGTGAAGGAGCAATATTATGAGGTAATTCTTGAATATCAAACCACTCCCAACGCTCAATATCCTCGGTTCACCATTGATGACCGGAATATCTTCAAAGTCTCGAATAAGAAAACCAAAGTGGAGATAATGTTTATTGGATAAAGTCATTGGTTGTTCAATTTGGGAAAACTGAATGGCATTTTCCGCCACTAAGCCGGTTTCTTCTTGTAATTCACGCAGTGCACATTCTTCCAAGGTATCACCGACATCCAAATGTCCTCCAGGCACAGCCCAATGACCTCGGTCCATTTCATCACAGCGAAGTCCCATCAACAATTGATTGTGGGGATTTATAACAAAACTACCCACATAAATCTGGAAATGCGGATGAACTGCTCCGATCAAACTGGGAATATTGTTTTGTTCTTGAGACTTTTGTTGGGTATTTAGTTTTATCGGCACCATATTTTTGTTAGTAGTTATATTTTAAAATTGGATCGGAGGCTACATGAAACAAGCTCAATTGTAAATATAACCTGAATATTTCGAACCTTTGCTTCGACATCCCAATAGAGTATAATTAAGAGACAAAAATAAAAATGGAGACCCAAAGATCATCATTAAGAATACGATCGGTAAATAGAGCTCATGAAGTCATAGAAAAAACGCACGAAGATGCTTTATCAATTGCTGCGTCGGAAAAAACCCTGGGCAGAGATTTGAATCCAGAAGAAATCGCCGGACTAAAAGCGCTGAATGCTATACTTGGAGACAGAGCGAAGTTAGCTGCACTCTTAAGCGACAAAAAAGTTACTAAACCAACTGCTCTGCCCGAATCAGTAGAGTTATCTGATCGTGATATCTTAGATTTTTTGCATCTACCTGATACTATCCCGGTTCGATCGATAATTATGATTATGGCGGAGGGTATTCCCGAGGACGAAATTGATAAATTATTGACTTCAAGCGTCTACGGACAATTGAAAACTGTTTTTATGGAGACCGTTCGTAAAAATGGGGAAAATTGGATCCAGATACTCGAAAATCAAAATTGTGATCGAACTAAGTTTTTTTTGTTGTGGAATTTTGCTCGCCTATGTACAGCTGAGATTATTGGTTTAAGAAATAGAACTTTGGATGACATGCGTCGGGATTTTATGAACTCACGACATGGTGGACATGAAATTCATTCCACTGATAAGGATAAAGAATATAAAGAAGAGAACCAAAGACGAGAGGGGTATGAACTCGAAGGACAATTGGGAGATGAAGCTCTTATGGCTTATAATCTACTTTTGAGTGATTATCGTTTTATGAACAGTGTAGTAATGGAGCGCCAAGTGTTATCTGAGCAACTTCAAATTGTTGATAAGGGCTATTGGTTAAATGATTTGAAAAGACCATGGTTATCACCTCGAGATAGACAAATGTTGACTGATGAAACTATCGTAGTTGATCCCGATCATTTGAAGAGAATACAATTCTCAGATGAAAAGCATATCTTCGGCACGGAGATTTATAAGAAAGTGGAGAGACACGTAATTCAAAAAGGAGCTTTGTACGGATGGGTACATGCATTAGCAAAAAAGATGCCTGGAGATGATGAGAAACAAAAAATTATTGCAGCTTGTGACGCTCTTGAGAGACAAAAAGTCATACTTAAGCTGATGATGATTAACGCAGAAAAACTTGGTTGGTCAGAAGATAAGTTTCCTGAAGCATTCGAATATACTAGAGGTGGTGGGATGCTCGGCGGAACAAGCCTCGCTCAAGCTTTACTAGACAATGACTGTGAAGTGGTAGATGGGCTCATCGTACCTCGTGAAGATGCAAATGGCGTAAAATCCGCCGTGGTGGAGTTGATGACACCTTGGAAAGAAGGAAGCGAAAGGCAGCATGCTATAGCAAAGTCCAAAGCTGCAGAAGTGAAACGTTTAAAAGAAGAAAGAGTTCGTGAATATCAAGAGCTCAACGGGTTAATAAATAAATGTGAAGCTGCTTATAAAAAGGTGGATGAAACGATTGATGGATCTTTAGTAGAAGGCTTGGCTGACCTGGTGATAGCACTGCAAAACGTAGAAAAGGCCAAACGTACATTTCGCGAATGTGGTGATGCTGCTCTGTTAGAGCTTAATCAAGATTTAGAATATACGGAAGCAAAACATTGGATTGCCAAGCGATTCGAGTCAAGTGCTGCAACCAAGAAAATTCACAGATTAAAGGAACAATTATTATTGCTTACGTCCCTATGGGAAGATGAATCCTGTCATTTTGAAAAGCTGAGTGTAGAACCGTTGGTACGTGTCGAAAATGGATTAAATATGAAGGTTGCTGCAGATGCGGCTAAAGCAGTGGCTGAAACACGATCTATTGCTGAAAAACTTCGGTTAGAATTTGCCGGAGGCACTTTATATACTTTTCACCAACTCATGAAAGACTTCATGGCATCACACAGTACACTACAGAAACAGATCGATGTAATGAAGCTAAAAGGAGAAATTGACGAATATTACCAACAAAAAGTCACGGCCATAAATAAAACAACCGAAGATATTGCTTATCTATACAAAGGAATAGGAGAAAAGTTTGATCCAATTGATACTGTCACAAAACTTCTTAATCAAAGACTTATTCATAATTATTCCTTCATGGCTCGTGTAGGGATGGAAACGGAAAGTCTTCAAGTAGTACAAGTATGGAGAGATGCTGATAAGATTTAAGATCAATTAACAAAGTACTATTCAGAGAAATCATATCGAGCAAATTGAGACACATTGAAGGGATTAAGGAGAGTCATCTACCGTTCAACCAAAGATTCCTCGACCCTGCTCGGAATGATGTTGATGAGATGTTATCGACTTTCCAAATAGCGCTGGACAAATGCACAATCCACCACTATTATCCCATAGATGTTTGTCTATATATCTATGAATACGACTTGCACCAAAAAATGCACTGATTGCTTTTCACTTCTTGCTGATACCACACGACTCAAAATTTTTACCAAAGTTCGTGGGGGTATTTCGCAGGTCAAAGAATTGGTCAAAGAAATCGATGTCAGCCAACCGACTATTTCTCATCACCTAGGGCTCCTCGCTGAGCATGGTGTGGTCACTGCTACCAAGGAAGGTCGAGAAACCAAATATCGCTTCAATCCCAAATATTCCTGCCGAGAATGTCATATTTTTGAGCATACTTTCCGACTCTAAATATGGCCAATAAAGAAAAGTTTCTTATCGATCGTTCTCGTTATGATCAAGCTGATACCGTCAATACCAAGTTTATTGCTGATCAGGGACTCAATGAAAAAGTCGTCCGGGAAATTTCAAGGCAAAAAAACGAATCAGAATGGATGCTCAAAAAACGTCTTGATGCTTTTGCATTGTTTCAAAAAACACCATTACCGAATTTCGGACCAAGTTTAGAAAAGTTAGACCTCAATAAAATCGTTTACTTCGTTCGCCCAAATACCACTGAAAAAAAATCTTGGAAAGATGTGCCAAAAGATATCCGCAAAACTTTTGATCGCCTTGGTATTCCCGAAGCAGAAAAGAAGGCTTTAGCTGGAGTTGGCGCTCAATATGATAGCGACATCGTTTATCACAATCTCAAGAAAGAATGGGAAGAACTCGGTGTGATTTTTGAAAATATGGATACTGCCGTACAAAAGTATCCAGAATTGGTAAAACGTTACTTCATGACTGATTGTATCGGTATCAATGATCATAAATTTGTCATGCTGCACGCCGCTGTATGGAGTGGCGGTACTTTTATTTATGTTCCACCGGGAGTAAAAGTTTCGATCCCTTTGCAGGCCTATTTCCGTATGAATGCAGAGAGAGGTGGCCAATTTGAACATACACTGATCATTGTTGATAAAGGTGCTGAACTGCACTATATCGAGGGCTGTTCCGCTCCGAGATTTGAAGCGAGTGCATTGCATGCCGGCTGCGTGGAATTGCATGTGCATGAGGGAGCCAAGATGCGCTATAGCAGCATTGAAAACTGGAGCAAAAATACGTTCAATCTCAACACCAAGCGCGCTGTTGTCGACAAAAATGGTGTCATCGAATGGGTCAATGGCAATCTCGGCAGTGGTACAACCATGCTCTATCCTTGCAGTATTTTGCGTGGTGAGGGATCACACTCTGACAGCATGGGCATAGCGTTTGCTGGTGCAGGACAAAACCAAGATACAGGGAGCAAAGTGGTCCATATCGCGCCGAACACATCATCAACTATTCGTTCTAAAAGCATCAGTAAAGGCGGTGGTATAGCCAGCTATCGCGGCCATGTACGTGTGACACCCGGTGCTCAAAATGCCAAGGTCAGCGTCACTTGTGATGCTCTCCTCTTCGATCAAGGCTCACAGTCAGACACCTACCCTTTTATGAAAATTGAAAATAACAGCGCCACTATTGCGCATGAAGCTAGTGCCGGGAAAATCAGTGATGAAGATATTTTTTATTTGATGAGTCGGAGCTTAAGTAGTGAACAAGCCGTGCAAATGATCGTTAGCGGTTTTATCGACCCGATAGTGCGCACTTTGCCACTGGAATACGCTGTAGAGCTGAACAAATTAATTGCTCTGGAGATGGAAAACTCAATTGGATAAATGCAAAATGTAAAATTTAAAATGTAAAATGATTAAAGAATACCTGATAGACAATTTGATCAAGAACAAAGATTTTCCAGACTGGATGATCGAAGGGCGCAATGCGGCTTTAAACAAGCTTGTTAGTCTACGGCACAACACCAAATATGGTTTGGGTATGTATCCGTTTTTCTCTCCGCCTGATTTGGGGCATCTAGAAAAAGATATTGATCTGCCGATCACTATTTCTGCTCCAGACAATGTTCATATTGTAAGCTTAACTGAAGCTCTCTGCATCCCCTACTATCAAAATATCTTAAAAGAATATTATCATTTACCTTTTGTCCCAGAGAAATTACCCAGTACTGCTTATTTCCTAAAGGCATTTATTCCCTCTGGTTACATTATTCATGTTCCCAAAGGTTTCCATGATGATTCACCGATAACTATCGACATTCAGGCCAATAAAAACCTGCAATTGGGATATCTCCTTATCTTGGCTGATGAAGATTGTCAGGTGAGTTTTATCGAGAAAAATCAGAATACAAACCCCAGCACCTATCTTGCTGCGTTGGCTACCAATATTATTGCCCAAGACAATGCCAAAGTGGAATACACCCGTTTACATAAGTCAGTAGCTCCACACTTCGTTTTACAATCGACCACTATCGGCAATAATGCTGAAGTGACCTTTCTCGATGCCAATCAAGGCAGTACCTTGGCCCAAGCTGATATACGAACGACCCTGGTGGGCGAAAAAAGTCGAGTAAAACACATGCATATGATTCGTTTGGAGAAAGAACAAAAGTATGATGTATTTTCCGCGATTCATCATCAAGGATCACATTCACACTCAGAAATGCTCAGTAAGACTATCCTCAATGATAGTTCCCATGCGATATATCGCGGACTGACAAACATCAATCAAGATGCGATGGACGCTGTTGCTTCGCAAAAAGAAGACACTTTACTCTTGGGAGAAAAAGCCAAGATTGATACGGTACCGATGCTTGAAATCCAAAATGACTTGGTGCAGGCACATCACAGTACGGCTATCACTCATATCAATGCTGAACAATTGTTTTATTTGCAATCTCGAGGATTAAGTACCCCTGAAAGCAAAGAGATCATCATGCAGGGTTTCCTTGCTCCAGTATGGGAGCGCATATCATGTAAGGCGGCTCGCGCTATTCTTCTATCATAAATATGCCATCCCGAACTCACGACATTAGCTTAGTAAAAAAAGACTTCCCGATTTTTGAATATGAAGCAAATCTCGTCTACTTGGATAATGCTTCGACTTCCCAGACGCCAAAAACAGTCACCCAGGCTATGGATGAATACTATGAACAGTACCGGGCCAATACCCATCGCGGTCTTTATAAAATCAGTGAAATGGCTACTGAGAAATATGAAGCTTCTCGCGAAAAAGTCGCTAATTTTATTCATGCTGAAAATGAAGAAATCGTCTTTACCAAAGGCGCCACACATTCACTCAATATTTTGGCATACGGGCTTTGCCAAGACCTTCGTCCTGGAGATGAAATTATCCTGACTGAGATGGAACATCACAGTAATCTCTTACCCTGGCAACAAATGGCCAAACAATATGAACTCGTACTTAAATTCATTCCGCTGACAGAAGACGGTAGACTCGATATGTCGGTGATTGAGGATTTGATCAATCCCAAGACGAAAATTCTTTCAGTGACGCATATGTCCAATGTTTTGGGGACCATTAATAATCTGGAAAAACTAGAGCAAATTGCTCACAAGCATGATCTTATTTTTATTGTAGATGCATGTCAGAGTATTCCTCATATTCATATCAATGTCAGACAAATCAATTGTGACTTCTTGGTTTTCTCCGGACACAAAATGCTGGGACCTACGGGAATCGGTGTGCTCTATGGCAAGAAAGCACTTTTAGAAAAATTACCTCCATTAGAATTTGGTGGTCATATGGTGGCAGAAGCGAGCTTTCACGAGGCTACTTGGGCTGATTCGCCGTATAAATTTGAGGCAGGAACCATGAATATTGCTGGCGTGATTGGGTTTGGGGCAGCTGTTGATTATCTGGAAGGAATAGATCGTGAGCAGATGATGAAACATGAGAAAGAACTGACCACATATGCCCTGAATGAATTACAGAAATTATCATATATAGAAATCCATGGTCCGAAGACCGCTGAAAACAAAGGTGGCGTGATTTCTTTCAATGTAAAAGGAGTGCATAGTCACGATGTTGCGGAAATTCTCGCCCGAGACAATATTGCTGTAAGAGCCGGCCATCATTGTGCCATGCCGCTGATGAGTAAATTGGGCTGCAAAAACAGCGTACGAGTGAGTTTTTATTTGTATAATGAGATGGCAGACATTGATAAACTTCTTGAAGGGTTAGATAAAGTAAACAAAATCTTTTTCAAATAACACCACCCGCCTGGAAATCCACTTGACTTCACAAAACATGAATACCACCTACGATCGTAATCACATTGGCGACAGACCACTCACCTCGAAAGGAGAGATCTATAAAGAAAATATCTTGGATCATTATCGTGAACCTCACCACTTTGGTGAGATGAGCAATGCTGATTTAAAGCATCGAGAATTCAATCCACTTTGTGGTGATGAAATCACTATCTATTTAAAAATTGAGAAAAATAAGGTTAGTGATATAAGTTTTTCAGGTCATGGTTGTGCCATCAGTCAGGCAGCCATGTCGATGCTAACGGACATGGTGAAAGGTAAAAGCATTCACACTATCGAACAATTACAAAAAGAAGATATATTGAAAATGTTGGGCATCCCTGTCGGAATTGTGCGCATGAAATGTGCTTTGCTCGGACTCAAAACTCTACATAAGTGCTTAGCTCAAATTTCCACATAAACTATGAAAAATTCTCTCACATTACAGAACATTTGCATCATGGTCGGTGATAAAGAAATTATTCATAACATCGATCTAGAAATCACTCCCGGGAAGATACATGCGCTAATGGGGCCCAATGGCTCTGGCAAAAGCACTTTGGCCAATGGACTTATGGGTAATCCCAAATACAAGTTAAGCAAAGGGAGAATAGTGCTCAATGGCAAAAATATTACCAAGATCGCACCAGACAAACGCGCTCAGGAAGGACTTTTTCTCTCCTTTCAATATCCACCGGAAATTGGAGGTGTAACGGTGGCTAATTTTCTTCGAGCGGCATGGCAAGCTGCCCACAAAAAGAAAATCACTGCATTGGATTTTTATCAGATACTAGAGAAAAAGATGGTCATGCTGCATCTCGATGAAAGCTTTGCATCTAAACATTTCAATCAGGGTTTTTCAGGCGGTGAAAAGAAAAAGATGGAAATGCTCCAAATGTTGGTGCTCGAGCCAAAATACAGCATACTCGATGAAACCGATTCCGGACTTGATGTAGACGCTCTTAAAATAATAGGAAAATGTATAAAATATCTGACCACAAAAAAGAAAATGGGTGTTTTGATCATCACGCATTATAATCGTTTCCTGCACCATGTCGTACCAGATAAAGTCCACATCTTATCACATGGCCAGATCATCAAATCAGGGACAAAAACATTGGCAAAGGAAATTGAAAAGAAGGGATTTAAGAATATGTAGCAAATAGGATAAGGAATAGGAAAGAGGGCTTTTGTTCTTTTTTTGTTTTAAACAGAACAAAAACAGAAGCCCTAATCACTATCCCTAATCCTCTTCACTGGATATCGCTTACTTTCGACTGTTACAAATACCAAACTTTATGGTACAATTACATGAATACAAAAATAAACACTCATGGCGGCTACTCCTCAATCTCGTCAGACACCTACACTTTCGCGCAAAACGGAAGTAATACACTATCTCTTACAAAACAAAGCCTTAAAAGATTTTACGGCAGAAGAATTAGTGCGTTTGCCGCTTTCAGTACTGCTCACAGAAAAAAGATCCATTGAGAAACAAGATCGCGATGGTAAGAGCCCAGAGGCACTTACTGCTATCGACTTTATTTTGCGTGATCCTAAGAATTTCTTCTCACGTAGTGATCTCGAGCTCATGTGTGATGAAGATCTGCTTAATGAGGAAGCTCAGCTTCGTGAAAAAACCCGCTTTGCCGCGAAGCATTCGATTATTCATATTCTTTCACTATAATACTATGAAACCTGGTACCCTGAGAGATTTACGTTCCCTACGATCAATGCCTACCATAGGTGAAACAACACCTACTATAGAAAATCAATCAACGCAACCGACATTAAAAAACTTGATTACTCTAGGAATTCATTCATTTCCATCTCCACCTTGGGAAGGAAAATCAAAAAATGCCGAACACTTCTTTGAGGTAACCTCGATTCACAAGGATAGACCTGATTGGAAACCTATATTTGCTGCTCAGTCAGTGATCAGAAATGTCTTTGTCAACACTCTTCCACAAGAGACAACCTCATATTTAACCGCTGCTGACTATGAGAAGCTCGTACTTTTTTTGGATGATGTCTTTGTCTATATGGAGGGTCTTTATGGACTTATCACCAATGAAAGTACTAAGCGTAAGATCGTTCCTCCTACAGAATATGTCCAAGTGCCACGACTTACATTGTATCCCTACGATACAAAAAGTGGACTCTTGTCGCTGTTTGAACCAAAGAAATTGACAGATATTGAAAAAGAGTTAAGTCCCTTTGCCAAAGATCTCATCGATGGTGTCGTCAAAAAGTGTGTTGAACGCTCGGGATTTATAGTTCAAGAAGGACAAGAGGCGGGATCACATCACACCATTCATGAAATCCAACTTCGTCATTATCTGTCACTACTTCATCATTTCATTACTGAAATGAAATATGCAGTGACCCCTAAAAAATAAAAACTAACTTAAATTTATGGCAAAATCAGGAGCAGAAGCCCGTTCTCTCGAGACCGGCCCAGAACAGCAACCGCGGACACAAGACGCAGCACTCGAAGGTGCCAAAAAAGCGGAAATGGAAAAGGGAATTGCCGATGTGCACGGCATCATGACAAAAGCAACGCCTGAACAAATGGTAGCTGCTCCCGCAGCATTAGAAACTCTTCCGGCAATGGAACCCGGCAAATGGGAAAAAGTAAAAGGCTGGGCAAGCGGTATCGTCGGTAAAATGCGCGAAGCTTTTAAGCAACCCGTACCACCGACATTGGAACAAATCCATGATCAGCAAGTGGTCTTCATTGATGATTTCTTACAAAAGAATTCAACAATAAGCGTTGAAGACCGTAAGAGTTTGCAAGAGGTCATTATGAACCAGATCGATGCCAATGAGAAAGATCCTAAAGTCATTGCCGAGAGGATGAAGCTGGTCTTAAGCGATCATCAGGCTCGGATGAAACAGATGGATGAGGTTGCAAAAGCGATGCAAAAAGCGGTGTCGTCTGAATTAAAATTGGACATTGCCAAGACCGAAGAACTTGCCGGAGAAATGCTGAAAGTAGACCCCGCAACCAGAGATGCCATCGCTAAAGTATATGGTTTACTCGGAACCCTGAAGCCAGACATGAAAAATCCTGATGCCAAAGCAAAAATGGAATTTGATTTGCTGACCAACCCGAAAGCATTGGCAGATTTTTTACGTGCTCGCATTCCCGGTGGCAAAGCTGTAACTGATATACAGATTGAATCATTAGCGCGAACAGTAGCGCTGACTATTGAGACCCAAAACGCTCTTGATCGTCAGGAAGCTGCCAAACAAAAAGAAGAACAAGAGAAGCAAAACAAGCTCAGAATTGAAAAGATGAAGCGGGTAGCTTATTTTGTAAATAAATACCCGAGGGTTGAAGAACCAAAGGACAATGAGATTGATGCGTTCTTACAAAAAATGGAGGTTGTAGAAGCAGATCAACAAAAAATCGTTGAAGGGGAGAAAAAAATTAAAGAAGCTTCAGAGGCAGAGAAGAATGCCAAGATGGCCGAAATTGGAAAAGTAGTAATTGAAGGTAGACGAACTATGAATCTAGATAATGTAATAGGTAATCTCAATCTCCTCGCAGTTAATAAAAACTTCGATAAAGATTTAATGTTGGTATTTAATGAGTTGACCATGGGGCAAAGAATCATTGCCAATGAATTGGTCACCATGAGTAAAGACGGCGAATTAAAATTGGCTGCTGACCCAAAGTCGGCAGTTTCCAATCTGCTTTTCCGTCTCGACACAAAACTAAGTGCGGCCGGGCTCAAACTTCCAGAAGATGCCAAGACAGCCTTGGGCAGTCTTTTACAACATGAGGTAACCAGGATTTATCAAGAAAAAGCAGCTAAACAAGCCGAAAGTATTCCTGAAAGCCAATTGGGCAAGAAACAAACTATAGAATTTTTGCAGGCCCAGAGGGGTGCTATAGAAAGCGTCAAAACCGATCGTTTACGATCAATAGAAACATTATTGTCGGCAAACCAAAAGCCTGAACAACAGAAATTCCTTGAAGAACGCCGTAAAGAAATGGATGCAATGCTTGTATTGGATGATGAATATAAAAAGCTTGCAGCGCAAGGATGGGCAGAGACCGGGCCTGATGGCAAAAGGAGAATGACAAGCAAAGGCCTTATCGGTTACGAAAATCCAAATTGGAGCGTAATATCTCCCGAACAAAGGGGCAAAATCGAGGAATTGCAAAATGAGACAATGGATCTCGATAAAAAATTACTGGCAAACAGAGACCGCATCCGTACTGTCCAATGGGCATACAATGATGTAGAAGACCTCAAGAATGCCAAAGATGCCAAAGAAAAAGGCATACAAATAGGTAAAGAGGTCATGGTGACCCGCACCGACGGGCGTATCGTCAAAGGCATAGTGAATAATATAGGCCGAAACGAAAAAGGAGATGTGGATGTACTCGTAAGTTTTGCAGGTGATCAGCCAGGAAGTTATGGAAGCAAAAGAGTTACACTTGATCAATTGGCACAATGGCAGAAAGAACAAACTATGGAGGAATTACCGTCTGACTTGCTACAAGAAGAACAACCCGAGGTAAAAGTGACACCACCACCCATTCCAGAAGCAGCTAAGAGAAAACCACGAACTACTATTCCACCTCCCAGTCCGGAAGCACTCAAACTCATGAAGAAGAAAGCACCTGAAGCTGCAAAAGGCACAGAACCGCTGGCAGAAGAAGCATCTAGAGTAAGGATGAAGGCAGGCGCTCCTGAAACAGCAGCAGAAAGTGAAAAAGACAAAATGGTGAAACAGGCTTTGGATAAATTAAACACTTCAAAAAGTTACGGTGTTGGCAGATTGGCTGAAGACATAAGAAACTTAGGCGATAAAACTGACAATGTAGCTGCTAACGATCTGATGCAACTCAATGAAGAACTCACCACACTTGTACATAGAGCAGGAGGATACATAGAAGGTGAACCAGAACACGCCGGAGAAGACGTAATCGATGAAAAAACAATTGAACCGATATTGACAGGAATTGATGAAGTCCTTAGTGTATATTCCCCGAAAGTTTCGAAAGCCGCCCAGGATAAAGTTAAAAATATGGTGGCTGAACATAATAGAAAAGTAGAGGCGGAAATTACTCAAGAACAAAATCCTACAGAACCACCGATGGAAGAAGCAGCGTAACTAGTTCTAAATTCTAAATTCTAAGTTATGGAGATTACTATTTCGCCTCTCGAGCAACAAGAATTTCAAGATTTACTGACTATTTCAGCAGTAAGTGATGAGACCAAGGCTGTTTTGCAAAAACAGTTTGATTCTAATGCTATTGATTCTCATACATTTTTCTCACTGCTGTATATCCTCCGTGAAGAAGATCGACTGGATCGTGAAATGCAAAAATATGCCGCAGAATTGGCAAATTTTGATCCCGTGGCGTATACGCAACGTTTGAAAGAGGTAGTGGAAGGAGAAATACAGAAGTACTTGGCGGCGAAAGCAGCCTGAAGAAGATGAAGATGGAGGAATAAGATGAAGAGGAATAAGATGAAGAGGAATGAGATGAAGAGGAAGAAGGTAGTTATCGTGACATCATTGCACCTATAAGACCTGTCAGCATTTTGCTGATTGTCTCGAAATCTATATAAATTGAAGTATATATCTCTTTATTAATGAATTTTTGATTATAGAGAGTTTTAACTAATGATACGCACTCATGTGTTGAACCTCGCGCAATAATGTAAAAGTTTTTCTTATCTTTGCCTGTAAATTTACCTGATCCTTCCGCGATATTGGATGTGATGCTTGTTAACGCTCTGGACAGTTGGTTCTTGATATTGAAATCAATGTCAGGGTTATTGAAAACACAGTCCTCAATCTGACGAGAAAGCTTTTCTGCAAGCTGATAGACTGGGAATTTTTCAAAAACAAACATAAACAAAAGCCTTAATCTTCATCTGCATCTTATTCCTTCAAAAATGAAATAATTCTCCTTGACAATGTGACATACAGTGAAATTTTCCCTTCAGTATGCTATAATGTAATGAACATCTATATCCAAATAAATGAACAATCTTTACCTCCAAATTTTGTTGTCCCTCCTCGGACTTTTTGTGGTATGGAAGCTTTTTAAGTGGTATTTGAGCAAACGTCGAGCAAACAAAAATAAAGAAAGAGCGGCAAAGCTGCAGTATTACTTGGTAACTATTCCCAAGGCCGATCCAAACAATAAGCCGGGTGATTTCAAAGAGATTAGTGCCATCATGGAACAAGTGCTCACGGCCATCAACAAAACTAAAAAAGGTGGCTTTTTCGCAACATGGAATGATGAAAATTATTTCGGTTTTGAACTCTCAGCAAAGAATTTCAGCAATAATCCTGATGGTTGTCAGATTGAATTCTTTATCATCGCACTTCCGGAATACTTGGGACTCATCCAAAAACAAATTACTTCTTTTTATACCGATGCGAATATTGAAATCGTCGAACGCAAAGATCAATCGATTTTCTGGCAAGGCAATGAAAGTTATGCCAGTACCCTCACAGTAGATAAAAGCTGGATATTCCCTCTTCGCACATTCAAGAATCTCAGCGCCGATCCGATGAATAGCGTCATAAATCCTTTGGGACAATTGGAAGTCGACGAAGGATCAGCCGTACAGCTGCTCCTGATGCCTGCAGATCAAAAATGGACCAACAAAAGTCTCAAATCTGTGGGGCGTATCCGTGACGGCAAAAAACTCGAGGGGAATAAATTCCTCATGGCCTTGGGTGAATTTATGGGTGCACTTTTCAAAAAAGAAAAAGAAGGAGGAGACAAACACACTCCCACTGATGTAGAGCAGGAACAAATGAAAATGATCAATGAAAAAGCAAGAAAGGTCGGATTTAAATTTGTTTTACGAGTTGTCGCGTCTGCCAAAACCACTGAGATAGCTCAAAGTCATGTAGAAACATTGATCAGTTCTTTCGGTCAATTTTCTGATCCCGCGCTCAATGAAATCGTTGTTTTTGATAAGTTGGATTCTGAAAAAACTCTGAAAGGCTATAAGTCATTAACACTTGGTTCATCAGATAAATTACCTATTCTTAATACGGAAGAAATTTCGAGTATTTTCCACTTCCCCAATAGTCATATCAACAATAATCCTTTTATTCACTGGCAGAATTTTCGTATTGCTGCCGCCCCAGCGGTACTCCCCAAAGAAGGAGTACTGCTTGGTTACAATGTGTATCGTGGTAATTCTCGCGACGTGCGTATGAATTTCAAAGATCGCTTCCGTCATTTCTACATCATCGGTCAAACCGGTATGGGTAAATCTGTACTGCAAAAGGCACTGATCAAACAAGACATGAAAGCTGGACATGGACTCTGTGTCGTCGATCCTCATGGAGAACTGGTCGATGATTGCATGGAATGGATACCGCCGGAACGCATGCAAGATGTGATCGTCTTTGATCCTTCCGATAGCAAAAATCCCCTAGGCATCAATCTCTTGGAAGCTAAAACTGTCGAAGAAAAAGATTTCATTGCGCTAGACGCGATGAATATGATGATTGGACTTTTCGGTCCGGAGATCTTCGGCCCCCGTATTCAGGATTATTTCCGCAATGGTTGTCTCACCCTCATGGATGACGAAGAAGAAGGTGGTGCTCTTACTGACATCGTGCGTCTCTTTACTGATGAAAAGTGGCAACAGTACAAAGTCAGCAAAGTCAAAAATCCGATTGTGAAATCTTTCTGGACCAAACAAATGGCCGCTACCGGTGCTCGTGAAAAAGAAGAAATGATCCCATTCTTGGCGGCAAAATTCGGTGCCTTCGTTACGAATACCACGATGCGAAATATCGTGGGTCAAACACGCTCCAGTTTCGACTTTAGTGAAGCAATGAATAGCAAAAAATTAATTTTTGTAAAATTAGCCAAAGGTCTTATCGGTGAAATCAATGCCAATCTCCTGGGTATGATATTCGTGAACAAAATCCAAGTCGCTGCTATGCGTCGAGCCAGTATTCCCTCCGATGGACGTCAGCCATTCTTCCTCTATGTCGATGAGTTTCAAAATTTCGTCACTGACGCCTTTGAAAGTATTCTTTCTGAAGCACGTAAATATAAATTAGGTCTGATCATCGCTCATCAATACATCGCACAGCTTGTGAAAGAGAATAATGAAAAGGTTAAAAATGCCGTATTTGGTAATGTCGGTACCATGCTCAATTTCAAAATCGGCGCGCAGGACGCAGAGTACATGGAAAAAGAAATGGGGCCGGTCTTTAGCGCCAATGATCTTATCAATCTCCGAGGATTCAATGCGTGTATCAAAATGTCAGTCGACAATATCATTTCTCCTCCTTTCAGCTTAAACACCGTTAAAGACTTTGATAAGGGCAATAAGGAAATTACCAAAGTCGCAGTGGAAGCTTCCCGTCTCAAATATGGTCGTGATGTGCGCTTTGTCGGTCCGGAAATTCTCTCTCGTTTGGGTGATATCAGTAATCTTGGTTAGTCTATGAATGAAATTGTCTCTCCAAATAAGTCCGAACAAAGTCCTGAAGCAGCAAAAGTTGAGCTGACCGAGTGGATAGTACCACCAAGCCCTGCTGAAGAAAGAAAACAAATTGCCCAGCTTTTTGAGAGTTTTCTGGTTTCCAAAATGCAAAGTGGGATGATCGAAGTGGAGCCTGCCAAAAAGATCGCTGAACGTTTTGTGCAAATATTTCAAGATGCCACTTCCAATGAGCGCCTCGAAAAAGCATTAGAAGAACTCCATAAACAAAACGATCAATTGCTCGAAGGTTTTTATCTGCGTGTCAGTGAACTGCGTCTTAAACCAGTCAGAAACAAGCTCTATGACTTCATGATCGAGCTTGTTCATTTAGGAAAAATCAAAGAAGCTCGCGATCTCTATACACTCTATGGAAGTGGTAAAATCAATGACATATCTGACCTGCTCGAAGTCGAAAAACAGATGGTAGGCAGCAAAGAAATCAGTGCGTCAGCTCAAAAAATTGCAGACTATCTCAAAAGCCAAAATAAGGTCACTGAAGCAGAGCAATTACAAGCAGCTATCGAAGCCGGCGCTATAAAGACTTTGGAAGATCTCAAACCCTGGGAAACAATGATTATCAATGCGCCTTCCCTTTCACCTTCATCTTCATCTCCACCTTCATCTTCACCTTCATCTGTACCTGCACAATTAATTGTGCCGTCTACACCAGCCTCATCTCAATCTTCATCTTCTCCATCAGAGATGAATTTTGGTCAGAGGGTATGGGAGGGATTACATAGACTTGATAAGCAGTTACGAGATATGCTGGGGATGAAATAAAGGAATAAGATGTAGATTAAGGAAATAAGCTCTTATTCCTCTCCATCTAACTTCCTTCATCTTCATCTCTTCAAGTCTTGATCTTACCCTTCAAAGTCCTTATACTTCCAGCGTATTTTTAACTATTTCCCGTGTTACGTATCCGTTTAGCCCGTGTCGGTAGACCAAATCAGCCACGTTATCGTGTTGTCGTCACTGAACACACCAATCCTGCAAAAAAGAAATATAATGAAGTCTTGGGTAATTATTTGCCCACAGAGAAGCCAAAAAAATTGATTATTGATTTGGATCGCTTTAAATATTGGGTGAGTAAGGGTGCAAAACCCACACAAACTGTTGCCGATCTGGTAAAACGCGTTTCCTAACCTTCCTGTATGTCTGATGAAGAAAAAGTCGCTTCTGATCTCGCCTTTTTAGAATACATACTCAAAGCCATCGTCGATTTCCCTGACCAAGTGAAAGTGACACGTACTATTGATCAGTTGGGTGTTTTGCTCACGGTAGAGCTAGCTAAACAAGATATGGGTACTGTTATCGGCAAAAGCGGCCAAACCGCAAAAGCACTACGCGTACTGCTGCGTGTCATAGGTGCCAAGGAAAATGCACATGTGAATATGAAAATCCTCGACAATGACAAAAGTGAAACTCAAGAAATTTCGTTAGAATAATTTATCATAACCCCCTACTATCATGTTCCGTTATCTTGCCCAAATTGGTACATCCACAAGTACTTCTGGTTTACCTGTTGTAGATCTTTCTGTTTCCGATAGTGGCTATAGTGTCTTGGAACTGATAAATAAAGGCATTGCACTGGTGATTTTGCTTGCCGGTTTTCTCTCTATCGTATTCATGCTCTGGGGCGGTATCCGTTTCATTGTTTCCGGAGGCAAAGAAGACAAAGTCAAAAGTGCTGTTCACACAATACGTTATGCTGTTATCGGTCTTATCGTTACAATTCTATCTATCACGGTAATCAATTTGATCGGGCGCGTCTTCAATCTCCAATTGGTCAATTATCTGAGTTATGACGGCATTATCAGCACGATCAATAGTCTTTTTGCCACGACCACACCAACACGTTAGTCAATATCTCTGAGTCAACAATGAAGATATGTATTTACCTTATTTAATAACAGTAGGTAGCTCACCTAATCAACAAGGAAGCACGAATGTACTACCCACACTCCCAGGAGGAAGAGATGCTTTTACCGCTGAAGGTTTGCAAAATTTAGGTGTAACACCAGTCACTAATATTGATACAGGTGTCCTTATCAATGAAATCGTCGCGTATGCCATCATACTGGCCGGCTTTCTTTCGATAGTCTTCATGCTCTGGGGCGGCATACAATATATCGTCTCCGGAGGTAAAGAGGACAAAGTCAAAAAAGCCACAGGCACGATTCGATATGCATTAATCGGTCTGGTTGTGACCATATTATCGGTCAGTGTTATTAATTTAGTCGGACAAGTATTCAATCTTGAGCTCGCCAATTATGTGAGTTTTGATCACATTTTACAGATCATCAATAATCTCTTTGCCGGAGGATCTCGAGGTATTTCTCTTCAATAAAGAAAATGGCTGATCTTTTTTCTTTTGATATCGTTT
>MEWR01000022.1:17750-27290 GCA_001773455.1 Candidatus Abawacabacteria bacterium RBG_16_42_10 | reverse complement strand
CCACCATCATTAACCTCCTCTTTACCTCAAAAGTCCAAAACTGGGTGCGGTTATACACTAACGTGCAAAAGATCATTATTGATGATAGGTTGGTGTACGAAGATCATCATTGTTTTATTTCCCATGAGACTCGCCCCAAACCTTAAAAAGTTTCTTACTCTCAGTATCTTTACTGTGCTGTTTCTATCCTCGGTTTCGGTTTTGGCTGCTAATCGTGATGTAAGTAAGATTACCGACTGGTATATTAAGGATTTTCAGACTGAAATTATTGTGAATAAAGATTCTACTTTATTCGTTACAGAAAAAATCACCGCTGATGCAGGAAATCTCCCAGATAAGCACGGCATATTCCGTATTTTGCCTACTTTTTATCAGAAAACTGTTGAGGAACGAGTGCCTCTGTTGGTTGAGCTGATCAGTATTACAGATTTTTCAGGGGAAGCACACCCATATAGTACGATTACTGATGACGACACCATTACCTGGAAAATTGGTGATGCTAATCGTACGGTAAAAGGTGAGAATTATTACTTGATTACTTATCAGGTAAAGAATGTCCTTCGCTTTGATAATCCACGGTTCGATGAGTTCTATTGGAATTTGCTGGGGACTTTTTGGCAAATTGATATCGATAACTTCACAGCCGCAATAAAGTTTCCACCTGAAGTGAGCCAAGCTAATACACAGATCGACTATTACACGGGGTACTTTGGAGGTAAAACGAAAGACCAAGCTACGTATTCCTGGCTCGATGATCACACATTACAATTTACCTCTACTTCTCCATTTTACCCACAGCAAGGTATTACTGCTTCTGTCACTTTCCCGAAGGGTATTGCGGTTCCTTATCAGTTTTCCTTTTGGGAACTGTATAGTGCGTATGTTTGGTTTCTGATTCCTCTGATACTTTTTGTATTTCTCTTCAGAAGTTGGTATATACATGGCCGTGATCTAAGGGTGGATAAAACTGTTATTGCTGAGTATGAAGCCCCGGAGAAGCTCACTCCTATGGAAGTAGCTGCACTTCTCACGAATGGATCTTTACAAAATTCTGCTATCTCTGCCGCGATAGTCGATCTCGCCATAAAAAAGATTTTGAAAATTGAGCAAACTCAAGAAAAGACTTTTCTCAAAAATGCAGATTTTAAATTAAGCATTATTGGCACAGTGCAAGATATAGCCAGACTCACTGAAGCGGAGAAATTGGTAGTAGTTGGTTTATTTGAGAGCGGGAATCAAATTATGCTCAGTTCTCTCATGAAGAGATTCGCTTCCAAGCTCGCAAAGATCAAAACCAACGTCAGGGACAGCCTTGTTAAGCGTGGTTTCTTTACGGAGAAGGGCTTTACTATGCAGGTATGGTATATGACAGGTGGTATGTTTCTTTTCATTGTGTCTTTCCTTCCGGCAGTATTCTCACTCACACTTATGGCGGCATTAATTATCTCGGCAATCATGCTCTTTGCCTTTGGGGCTCTTATGCCCAAACGTACAGCTCAGGGTACAGAAGCGTTGTGGAAAGCAAAAGGTTTCAAACTTTTTATCGAGACTGCTGAAAAATATCGCCAAGCTTTTAATGAGCGAGAACATATCTTCGAAGAGGTTTTACCCTACGCCATGGTCTTTGGTGTCGTAGCAGTGTGGATAAAAAATATGCAGAAAATCTACGGTGAAGAATACTTTCATACGTATCATCCTTACTGGTATACGGGTGCAGCAATGAGGGCATTTAACGCTGATGCTTTTGCAAGTTCTTTACAGAGTTTATCGACAAATATGGCAAATACGATTGCTTCATCACCGTCTTCATCCGGTTCTCGTGGAGGAGGATCATCAGGAGGTGGTGGCGGAGGAGGAGGCGGAGGTGGATGGTAATTATCCCAAAATTTACAATTAAAACCACAGAAACAAAACAGAAACAGAATCATTGATCATTGTTAATGATAAGAAAATATGTACCCCGTCAGACTCTGCTGTGGGGAGAATGTTGATGACGGACATAGTAGAATTTGAGCGTCTAAAAACTCTATAGATAAAGATCGCTTTTGATGATAGTTTAGTACATGAAACCAATCATTATCTTATCCCTATGAGACTTACCCCAAACCTTAAAAAGTTTCTTACTCTCAGTATCTTTGCTGTGCTGTTTCTATCCTCGGTTTCGGTTTTGGCTGCTACTCGTGATGTAAGTAAGATTACCGATTGGTATGTTAAGGATTTTCAAACTGAAATTATTGTGAATAAAGATTCCACTTTATTCGTTACTGAAAAGATTATTGCCGATGCAGGAAATTTGCCTGATAAGCATGGAATATTCCGCATCCTTCCAACTTTTTATCAGAAAACTGTTGAGGAACGAGTGCCTCTGTTGGTTGAGTTGATTAGCATTACAGATTTTTCCGGGAAGAAACATCCTTATTCGACTATTACTGATGACAACACGATCACTTGGAAGATTGGTGATGCGAGTAGGACTGTGCATGGCGAAAACCAGTATAAGATTACATATGCAGTAAAAAATGCGCTTCGCTTCGACAATCCTCAATTCGATGAGTTTTATTGGAACTTGCTAGGAACTTTTTGGCAAATTGATATTGATAATTTTACGGCAATCATCAAGTTTCCTCCTGAAGTGAGTTCAGTGAATGCTCAAATTGATTATTATACAGGTGCTTTTGGTAGTAAGAGCAAAGGACAGTCCACGTACACTTGGGTGGATGAAAATACCTTAGAGTTTGTTTCCACTTCTAGATTGCTTTCTGGTCAAGGCATCACGGCCTCAGTCACTTTTCCCAAAGGGATTTTTGCTCCCTATCAATTCACATTTTGGGAACTGTATGGCAATTATATCTGGTTTCTCATTCCACTTCTTGTATTTATATGGTTGTTTAGAAATTGGTATGAACATGGTCGTGATCCCAAAGTAGATAAGACTATTATTGCTGAATACGAAGCTCCAGAGAAGCTGACTCCCATGGAAGTAGGAACCCTGCTCACGAGTGGTTCTTTACAAGATTCTGCTATCTCTGCGGCGATAGTTGATCTTGCAGTAAGAAAGATTTTGAAAATTGAGCAAACTCAAGAAAAGACTTTTCTCAAAGCTGCAGATTTTAAGATAACCAAGATTGGTTCTTCAGAAGATATAGCCAAGTTAACAGAGGCTGAACAACTTGTGCTGAATGGTTTATTTGAGATTGGAGATGAGATTATGCTTAGTTCACTCAAAAATAAGTTTTATAAAAAACTGAACCCAATCAAACTCAGTGTTCGAGATAGTCTTATCAAGCGTGGATATTTTACAGCAAAGGGATTTACCATGCAGGGATGGTATATGGCTGCTGGGGCCTTGCTTTTCTTTGCCTCAGTTTTCCTGGCAGCATTCTCACCGATACTGATGGCCGCGCTAATTATTTCGGCAGTAATGATTTTTATCTTTGGTATTTTGATGCCGAAGCGAACGGTGCTTGGTACGGAAGCGTTGTGGAAAACGAAAGGATTTAAACTTTTTGTTGAGACTGCCGAGAAGTATCGACAAGCTTTCAATGAACGCGAACATATCTTCGAAGAGGTTTTACCGTACGCCATGGTATTTGGTGTGGTAGCATTGTGGGTAAAGAATATTCAGAAGATATATGGCGAAGAGTACTTTAATACATACCATCCTTATTGGTATACAGGCGCAGCAATGGGTGCTTTCAATGCAGAAACTTTTACCAACTCCTTACAAAGTCTTTCGACAAATATGGCAAATACGATTGCTTCATCACCATCCTCATCTGGTTCCCGTGGTGGTGGATCATCGGGTGGCGGAGGAGGAGGTGGTGGCGGAGGTGGATGGTAATTATCAATTGAAAATTAACAATTAACAATGAGCACTAAGAAACAATCTCTCAGGCTTCTCTCCTGGAACGTCAATGGAATACGTGCCATTGCCAAAAAGGGATTTCTGGAATGGCTCGATAAAGAAGATCCAGATATTTTGTGTCTGCAGGAAACCAAGGCTCATATCGAACAACTTCCCGGGAGTTTGGTACATCCTGGCAATCATGAGACATTTTGGAATTCCGGTGAGCAAAAGGGCTATAGTGGTGTTGCTACGTTTGTGAAGCATCCTCCACAGACAGTCGCCAGTTTTTTTGGATACAAGATCCTGGATGATGAAGGAAGAATTATTATGTCCGAGTATGAAGATTTTTACCTCTTCAATGTTTATTTCCCCAATGGAGGGAGAAATGTCGAAAGGCTTACGTACAAGCTCGATTTTTACAAAGCCTTTCTTCGCTTGGTGTTGGATTTCAAGAAAAAGGGAAAAGGTGTGATCATTTGTGGTGATGTGAATACCGCTCACAATGAAATCGATCTTGCTCGACCGAAAGAAAATGCCAATGTCTCAGGATTTATGAGGATAGAAAGAGATTGGCTCGATGAGCTTTTTAGCAAAGGTTTTGTGGACACGTTTCGTCATTACCATCCTGATGAAGCAAGTCACTACAGTTGGTGGGATATGAAAACAGGTGCTAGGAAGAGAAACGTGGGCTGGCGTATTGATTACTTTATTGTCAGTAAAGATCTGCACAGTCGGGTTAGAGATGCATTCATAATGCCTGAGGTCCAGGGCTCGGATCATTGTCCAGTTGGTATTACTTTGGAATTCTAAGCTGCTTCTTTATGCTATTTATGGCCACGTGTAGCTTTGGTTTGGAGAAAGTGGTGTTTGATGAGCTCAAAAAACTGGGTATTTGGATAGAACACAAGAAAGACGGTCATGTGTTTTTTAGTGGTGAGATTGATGCAATGTACCGAGCTAATTTGTGGCTTAGGACAGCAGATAAAGTATTTCTGGTGTTAAAGCAGACGAAAGCCATAGATACTTTTGAGAAACTTTTTGAAGCGGTGTATGAATTGCCTTGGCCGGATTTACTGCGCGGTGAGAGTACTTTCCCTGTCTTAGTGAAAAGTAAGAAATCTAAACTCACCAGCACCCCCGCATGTCAGAGCATTGTAAAAAAAGCGATCGTAAAGAAATTACAAACAGTTTACCCAGAAACGACTTTTCCTGAGTCAGGAGAAGAAATGGTCATTCAGTGTTGGTTGGAAAATGATGAACTGATTGTTGCAATCAATACGTCGGGTGAGGGACTCCATCGTCGTGGATATAGGCAGAATGCTCTTCACACAGAGACTCCTATGCGAGAGAATTTGGCTGCAGCTTTGGTAAACTTAAGTGGTTGGGAGAAGGAAATGCCGCTTTATGATCCATTTTGTGGTACCGGCACTATCCTGCTCGAGGCGGCAATGATTGCGTATAATATTGCACCAGGTCTGGGACGTTTTTTTGCTTTTGAAAAGTGGAAAATGTGCGATACGGATGAATGGGAGAAAGTACGGAAAGTGGCACTCGAAAGTAGAGATGAAACAACCAAGGTGACACTTATTGGCTCTGATCAAAGTCATGAACAGATTAGCTTGTCACTAGAGAATATTCAGACACTAGATATTCCACCGATCAAGCTTTTTGACCAAGATATTCGTAAAGTTTCGCTAGAAGGTGTGGGTTTTAAACCCACCAGTACAATTGAGAAGGGGATGATCGTTACCAATCCCCCCTATGGCATAAAGTCTGATGCCAAGGATATCGAGGAAATTTACCAAGCTCTGGCTCGTAGGTATCATGCATGGAAAGGGATTTCCTGGCATATATTTACTGCCTATGAAAATATTGAAAAGGTTTTTGGTCAGGAAGCCAAAAAGCGCCGAAAACTCTACAATGGCGGAATAAAATGCTATTTATATAGTTTCTAAGCATGAAATCCTATGTATAATGTTGGAATTAACTTAGAATTTAGAACACTTCGACTCGCTCCCTCCGAAGGTTTACCTGCCTAAGGCAGCGCCAAAGGCGACCAGGGCGGGCAGGCAGCGCAGGCTTAGAATTTTGAACTATTGTGTTCTCTGCTTCTGTATTTCTGCCAAGCGTAATTTACTGAGATTGTGTACCAGTTGAGCATATTCCTTATCTTGGAGGAGATGTTTCTCCATGCCCTTAAGAGCTGTCGGATGAGGAATAGCTCCCTTGGTTTCATCTATCGCTTTTTCAATGTGGAATAAGCTTCTTTGAATTTGCTGAATATGATCTGCTTCCAGGAATGATTTCACGACAACATAATCAGCTCCATGACTGAATAAAGAAAATCCTTCCCGGCCTGTGTTAACAGTCGCTATATAGATAGGATGATGTTTTCCTTTGATTGATTTCAGGTGATGAAGGAGGATGAAATTGTCCTCGATATTCGGCAGTAAGGATATTATGAGATCAGCCTCAGCGATATTCAGCTCATCAAATATTTCTTCATCTTCCACATCTCCAAAGATACAGTTGATTCCTCGAGCATCAAGGTCACGAATTACATCTGGATCATGATCGACAACGATAAACTTTTTGCCGGTTTTCTCAAGAGTGTCCAATAATTGCTGCCCACCGCTACCACAACCGAGCATGATGATATGGTCAAACAGTTTCTCTTTGATATGTGCATGAGAAGAATATTTTGATTTGTGTGAGGGAAAAATATCGAGGAATTTCTTGAGAACATCAAAAAGTTTCTGATTAAAACTAATCATGTATGAAGAAACAGAAATTGTGAGAATTGCGATCATACTCACGAGCGAGACAATCGTATTATCGACATGATTGAGCACAGCGCCGAGAGTGATCAAGATAAAAGAAAATTCGCTAATTTGTGCAATGCTGAGTCCAGCAAAGAATGAACTTCGCTTATCAAAGCCTGTAAGTCTCATGATGACGAAAACAATAATCGGATTGCCAATGATGACGAAGAGTGAAAGTACGAGAAAAGGAACAATAAGATTTGTTACTGAGGCAAAAACCATACCGGCCCCGAGAGTGACGAAAAATGTTGTGATGAAAAAGTCGCGAAGAATTTTCATTTTTGTACTGATCTCGAGGGCATAGGGAAGATTTGCCAAACTCAATCCTGCGATAAATGCTCCCATTTCTCGTGAGAATCCAAAGTATTCCGAGATCAGGGCAATAACGAAGCACCAGCTCAAGCTAAATAGAATCAGTAGTTCAACCGAGCTTGCAATGTGGTTGTATATCCAGGTTAATGGTCGCTTTAATAAAAAGAGGGTAATGGTGGAAAGAATTACACCCTTGAATAAGAGTATTCCAAAATTAATGAGCACTGAACCCTCGACATCTCGGAAGCTATTGAGAAAAACTAGACTGAGTATAGCGACAAAGTCTTGTACGATGAGAATACCGACAACGATTTTGCCGTAGAGTGAATTGAGGCTTTTTTGATCAGAAAGGAGCTTGACGGCAATTACTGTACTGCTCAGGGTCAAACAGAGAGCTATGTAGAGACTCGCTACTGTACCAAAATGAAATAATTGTGCGATCAGAAATCCTGCAAGTCCCGTAAAGATGATTTGTCCCATACCGATAGCAACTGCTACTGCCCCAAGTCCTCGAATCTTTTCAATATTCATTTCTATGCCGACAAGAAAAAGCATGAGCATAATCCCAATACCACCTACCACATGAATAAACTCAGTATCTGTAATAAGCCCAAATCCATATGGACCGATTAAGATTCCTGCCAATATGTAAGCCAATACGAGAGGTTGTCTAAAGAAATAACTCAAAGTACCGATCGTAGCAGCAGCGACAAGGACAATACCGATATCGGCAAAAAGTGACATGGATATTTTGTTTTTGTTCCTTATATTTTAGCATAAGCAGGACATTTGTGATACTTTGTGTCATGTAAGTAGAGCTATGGAATTGATTCTTATTGTTATTCTAGTTATAGCCGTTTTCTATCTGATTTATCAGAACAGCCGTTTTGGTAGGTCGGTTCAGGATGACATGAAGACGACAGTCAATTGGACCAGTGATCAAATCAGAACCAGCAATAGTCTTATTGGTGCAGTGACAGAAAAACTGACTACGATTGAAGAATCACAGAAACAAGTTTTACTGCTTACCAATCAGATGCGAGAACTGGAAATGATTTTTAAAAATCCTAAGAAGAGGGGAATTATCGGTGAGATTATGTTGGAAGAGCAATTGGCTGAGGTTTTGCCGAAAACTTCGTACAAAATGCAGCATCGATTTAAGGATGGAATGGTTGTTGATGCGGCTATCAAAGTGAGAGATATGATTGTCCCTGTCGATGCCAAATTTCCTTTGGAGAATTTTGAGAAAGAGGGCAGAGAGAAGGAGTTTATCCGAGATGTGAAACTGAGAATCGATGAGACGAGCAAATATGTCCGTGAAGCCGAGCATACAAGTGGTTTTGCTTTTATGTACATACCGGCCGAGGGGATTATGAGTACACTCTTGCATCATGATATTGTCCAATATGCTTTTGCCCAGAAAGTAATTCTTGTTTCACCACTCAGTTTTTTTGCGTATTTGCAAACCGTAATTCAAGGACTCAATGCTTTAAAAATTGAAGAAAAAACAAAGGACATTCTTTCGCATTTGGCCAAAATGAAAGTACAGGTGCAAAATTGGCAAGTGAGCTTCGAAAAGGTGGTGAAATATATTGATTTTGCCAAGCAAGCGACAGAAGATGCGAATAAGGATGCAGAGAAACTCAAAGGAACGATCGAGAAAACTTTGAATTAGTTCAAAATTCTAAGTTCTAAGTTCTAAATTAAATAACAACTTAGAATTAGAATCTAGAATTTAGAATTGCGAAATTGCATTGATTTTATTTGTTTGTGGAGTTAGCATGCAGCCCGCAAGTTTCATTATATTTATGCGTTGGTATCAGGTGAAAAAATATTGGATGTGGATTGTAGTTATTATTGTATTGACGACTTTCTTGAGTGTCAGTGTTTTTAATGCTCGTTTATTCTTTTCTGTAGCTCAGAAGTTCCAAGATGGATTTTCGGTCACCAATGTCAGCTCTGATAGCGATATTTTTATTGTAAAAATTGACGATAAGAGTTTGCAGGAGTTGGGTGTTTTCCCATGGCCCAGGGGACTTCATGCCAATATGATTCAGCTATTGGATGCGGTAAAACCAAAAGTGATTGGTTATGATGTTTCTTTCCCCAACCGCTCTGCAAGTAGTGAGCAAGATGCTTTACTATCTACAGCTTTGCAAAATGTACAGACTCCGGTAGTGCTTGCTCAAGAACTACGCAAATTTACTGACGAGAAGGGGCAGATTGTCGCTCAAATCAATGATGTTCCGCTTGCAAGTTTTCTTGGGAAAAATGTTCGTACGGGATTTATCAATGTTTTCCCTGACCAAGATATTTTTGTGCGCCATTTTCCACCAAGTGTCGTATATAACGATAGCAGAATTGCAAGCTTTGCCGAGAAAGTTGTCTCAGTAATCAACCCCGATGCTGCTAAGAATATTCCTGCTTCTGATGGATTTTTCCCGGTGTACAATCTCAATCGTTATCCAAGCTTTTCATTTTCTGATATTTTGCAGGGAAAAATTTCTCCGGAAATATTCAAGGGTAAGACTGTCTTGGTAGGAAGTACGGCTGCTGATT
>MEWR01000022.1:3207-17734 GCA_001773455.1 Candidatus Abawacabacteria bacterium RBG_16_42_10 | reverse complement strand
CAATAAAGTACCAGGAGTTTTCCTTCATGCACTCTATATTGATAGTATACTGAGTAATCAATTTTTCTATGAGGTTTCCAGTGGTAGTTCGTTGTTCTTATTGCTTCTTGTCATAGCTTTGGTTTTTGCAGCTAAGATATTTTTTCGAGCGAGTGTTGATTGGATCATGAGTTTTATACTGCTTATTTTGATTGTTGCTCTACCATTTTTGCTTGTGCAGAGATCTTTGTTGGTGCCACTGTTTTACTTTGCTATGGCCTGGCTCCTTGCAGTCATTTTTGGTTCTGTCTTGAAAATTCTTTTAGTGGAGCGTGAACGAGAGCAAATCAAGAATTATTTTGAACTTTATGTGAATAAGGCGGTAGCCGATGAATTGATTCGTAATCCTGAAAGAGCAGTATTGGGTGGTGATAAGCGTGAAATGACCGTGCTTTTTTCAGATATTCGAGGATTTACATCGCTGTCTGAACAGATGTTACCACAGGAGGTCGTAAAATTTTTGAATGAGTATCTCAATATGATGACCGAGGTGGTTTTGGCCAATGGGGGAGTATTGGATAAGTACATCGGGGATGCCATCATGGCATTTTGGGGTGCTCCTTTACCGCAGCAAGATCATGCAGTGCGTGCGGTCAGAACTGCTTGGCATATGCAAAAAACCTTGAAAGAACAGGGACAGGATATTCTGAGGGACTGGCCGGATTTTACACAGCTAAAAATTGGCATCGGTCTCAATAGTGGACTTATGTCAGTCGGCAATATGGGATCAAAGCTGCGATTTGATTACACCGTGATCGGTGACAATGTAAATATTGCATCTCGGGTTGAAGGACTTACCAAATATTGGAATGCCGATATCTTGATTACTGAAGCTACCAAGAAATTGGTGCAGGATCACTTTCATTGTCGTGAGCTTGATCTAGTGCGTGTGAAAGGACGAAATGAGCCTTTGAGATTGTTTGATATCTGGGGGGAAAAGAATGGCAACCATGTTGATGTACAAGCTCAGTTGCTTCTTTTTCAAGATGCATTACACTACTATCGAAGTGGCCAGTTTACCGAAGCGACTCAGAAGTTTAGTATATGGAAAGAACGCGTTCCAGATGATAAAGTGGTTGATGTTTTCATCAAACGTTGCCAGGAATTCCTCGCCGATCCTGAAAAGGCTAAACACTGGGACGGAATTATAACGATGGAAACGAAATAATTAACAATTGAAAATTAAAAATTAACAATTAAAAAAACAAACAAAACATAAAAACATTGATAATTGTTAATTGATAATTTTAAATTATTCTCATGTCGCGTTTTACTATTTTTATCCTTGTTGTAATCGTTTTAGCAGCAGCAGCTGGTAGTTTCTTGTGGCTCAGAGGAAGCAGATCTTTACCGGAGCCTACCCCGACGATCACTGCTACACCCAGTCCAACACCGACGGAGACTCTCGCAGCAGAGACAGCCGCAATACTTATAGAAGAGGGGAAAGTACAATTAACTCATGAGAATAAGGACACTTTAGTCGACGAACAATCTGAAGTATATGTTGGAGACAAAATCGTAACTTTTGCTGATTCCAGGGCTACGCTTATTTTCCCTGACAATGATGTTTTGCGTCTCGATAATAGTACGGAAATAACAATCCTTGCTTTGGTTTCATCGGATACGGAGGCAAAGGTCAAAATCGAGCAACATAAAGGCAATACTTGGTCACGAGTAGAGTCTATTTTGGACAAAAAGCGTGAATACTCAGTCGAAACTTCGACTTTGGTTGCTACCGTACGTGGCACCGTTTTCAATGTAGATACGGCGAGCAGTGATGAATCTTGGGTCGGTGTCACAGAGTCCACCGTAGATGTAGAAAGAAAGGAAGATAAGGAGCTACTGCCTGTGTCTGCCGGCAATTTTGCTTCAGTGAAGAAGGGCTTGCGAGGACAGCTTGCTAAAATACTCGCTGAAAAAATCGATGAGAAGAAATTGAGTAGTACATGGTTTAAGGATAATGCTTCCAAAGATGAGAAAATTAAAGATTTCCTGACGAGGATCGGTAAGAAAAAATTGGAGAAGAATTTCCTAAAGAATAATCATAAGATGTTCTTTGAGAAGATTATCAAAGCAAAGTTAAATGGCACATTGAGTGGCTCGCTACTACCGACAACTGGTGTATTTGATCCCAAAGTTGCTCTGCATTATGTACTGACGGGATTTGTTGCTAGGAACGAGGCTACACAAGTAGAAGCAAATATGATGGAGGCTGATCCTTATGCCGAGGAACGAGTGATGACAATGAAGAACAATATTGAGATCGCAAACTTTGTATTTGAGTATCTCAAGCGCATCAGGTCCAGTGAGCCAATTTCGGAAAGTACGGTTACTCCGAGTCCAAAGCCGACATTTACTGAGGAGCCCACTTCTCAGCCGACGCCAACTCAGGACCCCCAGGAGACTGTAGATCCTACATATTTTAATCCGCAGTTTTACTATTACTTTACGCCACCTCCGACACAGGAGCCGATCAAATAATTCTAAGTTCTAAGTTCTAAGTTCTAAGTTAATTCTGGACTCAGCACTCAGAACTGCTTGTGGTTTTTTTGTGGTATAATGATATGAAAACAAAAATAAACATATGCCAAAATTACGCATTGAACACTTATTTCTTAGCCTTGTTGCCATCCTGGCTGGTGTTGGCACAGTGATATTTTCTGGTGCCTTTGTACAGCAAGCAAATGTCGTTACAACGACAAAAGACGCGAGGCTACTCACTGCTGGTAATGGCGTTTCTATCAATGATGTATTGCTGTCTTTTCGTCTACACGAGGGTGAGATGCGTGATTTACTCAATCGCGCAGCCAATTTTAACAGTTCCAAACAAGTCAGTGACTATATCGATGATGTCACGAATATCTATAGTGTCTTACTCGATCAGGTACAGAGTCTCTACAATGCTCCATTTGAGGTGATTGTCGAAATGCGCCAATTGCTCAGTAGTATTGACAATCTCCGCGATGTTGCGACTGATTTTATGCGTGATGATCAATTTTTCTTTGATGATGATCTGGTGCGTGAGCTGAATCGTATGAATCGTCGTATGGATGGCAAGTCTTCGAGTATTCAAGAGCTTCTTCTTTTCCTCAATCCTCTTGCTTTTCAGGCGAGTATCAATGATCTGAGTGACCAGTTTAATGAAATTAATACTAAAGTATGGGGACTCAGTCTCAATGCTGATGATGTGAATACTGAGGATGATATCAATGAAACCAAAACACAATTACGTCGCCATTTTTCTGATGTTGAGGATATTGTCCGTCAGTGGTTGCTGGGTGGCAATGATCGCATACAATTGCAGGATCAGGTGGGTAATTTCAAAAATACCATTAATCAGTTCATGAATGATTTGGACCGAGAAGTACCTTCGTATTTGTCTGAAGAGCTTGATGAATTACAGGATTTTGTAAGTGAAAGACTCTATGATATCGGGCAACTATTTTGGGATCCCGGCCTTTATACGCCATATACATACTTCGTAGGGCTACAGGATCAGGATATTTTTCTCCAGATCAATCGTATTCATTCGCTCTACCGATCTGCTGTACATCTGAGAGATGATGCTGACAATGTCCTTGGTGATGAATTTCGTGATTTCCGTAGGGATATGCTAGACATTGCTCGTGACTTGCTCGGTGAAGTGGAGCAAATATCGCCCTTTACATCTCTAGAGGGCTTTCGAATGCTTGCGGATGAGATTCAGAGAGTTGAGGATGCTCTTGATGATGCCTTTGATATTCTTGTTGTAAAGGGGCATGGATTCACCCAGAGTGAAGCAAATCGTCTTGAGAATGATATGCAGAATATTCTCGATGATGTCGATAATCACTTTAATAGTCTTGCTCGTCAGGCTCATGGCACTATGCTCAAAGAAGCTCGACTCCAGGAAGCTTATGATCCTGTAAACTTCGTTCTTGTGAACAATATCATGTCAATGAAAGCAGACGGACTCTTTCACGAAAATGATAATGTGAGCAAATTAGAGCTCATCAGCGCGATTATTCAGGCACAACATATAGATCCAACACAGGAAACAAGTCCTGTCTTCTATGATGATGTCCCGGCTCTTTGGGAGCAAACGGTTGCTCTAGGCGTTCGAAATGGTTGGGTCTTCCCGCGATCAATTTATACATTTGGTTTGACCGATTATGTCACACGTGCACAGGGACTCTTTGCGGTCATGCAAGCGTATGGGCTTCCTACATATCCTGCCGGTCGTCCTCAGACTTTTGTTGATGTGCTTCCCGAGATGAACTTTATAGAGCTCGCTCGACAAATTGATTTAGTAAATGGTATTGCGCCAACACTTTTTGCTCCGGATCAAGCTATGACTCGCTATGAGTTGGCTTCTATCCTTATGAGAGCAGCTGGATTAACTATTATATAAGTTTGAAAGGAACTTAACTTTCTGTAAAGCGTAAACTCAAACAAGGGTACCTAAAAATGGTATACTTACTAGAAACAAAAAAATAAAAACACATATATGCCATCCCCAAGCACACCCTGTATATCTCCTTTGCCGCTCAATCTTCCAGGTATGAGTTTCACCATCCCTACGATGTCCCAAGGACAGATTATTGGGTTTCATGTGAGTATCTTTGTGATGTTTGAAAGTGAGTCATATCTCACTGAGCGTAAGGAATATGACTCCCAGGGGAATTTACTGTGGCATGTCAAAAGAACTTTGGCATCGTATGAAGGTAAGGAAGTGTTACCTCAAGAAAGTACTATAGTTTACCGCGATGGCACGGTTGTTGTTTCGAAGAGGCAGTACAATGAAATGCTCGAGTCCAGTGTAGAGTTGCTCTATATCGATGGTGTCTTACAAATGGAAAAAGCATATCATTATGTTGATGATAAGCTTGTCACTGTTGATCAGACACTGTATACATTGAGTGGTGATTTTTCACGACGTCAGCAAGATACTTTGGTTGCCAAAGAAGGGAAGATGTATGCCAGGAGAGCTCTTCTTGATAAAGCAGGGGGAGTCATCCAGGAATTTCCCGAGGTTCTCACTGAAGAATTATCTCTGTCTGGTTTGGCAATCGATCTGTAGTTAGGGTTTGATTAATCAAACCCGTCCTCCTTGGTTGAGGCATGATTAATCATGCCTGTTGCTGTATTTTCCGCCTTGATGATTTCATGATACGTTGAGGGTGCAATATAGTGGAACCGATGTTTATAATTATTCGGATAGATAAAACTCGTGAGCCTTTTGTCAAAACAGCCGAAGCTCATTATGTAAGGTTGCTTAAGACTCTTCGTCTGCCGTTAGAGATTCGAACTCTCAAGGGTAATAACGATGCTAAAAAAGACACGGCTATGATTGTGCAAAAGTTCTATGAAGAGCAGAACGTATACATTCTGTCTGAAAGAGGTCGAGAATATGATTCTATCAGCTTTAGCAGATTGATCGCTCCTTATAAAGAACAAAATCGTGATATACATTTTATTCTGAGCGGACCTTTCGGTTGGTCAGGTGATTTCCCCAAAAATTTTAAACAGTTAAGCTTATCTAAGCTTACTTTTACTCATGAAATGAGTTATATCATTTTGCTAGAGCAGCTTTATCGCGGTATAAAGATTACGAAAGGACAAAAATACCACTATTAAGATGAAAATGGAGGAAATAAGATGAAGAGGAATAAGGAACAAAAAAAACAAAAAAAGAAACCTTCATCTTCATCTCATTCCTTGTTCATGTCTCATCTCAAAGAAGAAAAATTATTGTGGCAGAAAGGCTTTAGCAATATTGCCGGCATCGATGAGGCTGGGCGTGGTCCCTTGGCTGGTCCTGTAACTGTTGCTGCGGTAATAATGCCAATCAATTTTCGTTCTACGAAGATTGATGATTCCAAGAAATTGACTGCAAAACAGCGTGAATATTGCTTTGGGCTTATTTGTGAAAAAGCTTTAGCATTCACGATTATTCATGCTTCAGTGACGACTATCGAAGAAATCAATATTCTCAATGCCGTGAAGCGCTCTATGGTACAGGCAGTAAGAAAATTGACGAGTGTGCCGGACTTTGTGCTCATTGATGGTATGAATATTAATGTACCAGGCATTCCTCAGAAAGCGATTATCGGTGGTGATGCTATCAGTCAATCTATAGCGGCAGCCTCCATACTGGCAAAAGTCAGCCGAGACCTCTTGATGGTAGATTTGGATAGCAAATATCCACAGTACGGTTTTTTAGAACATAAAGGTTATGCGACGGAAAAGCATATAGCTGCTATTCGTCGATATGGCCCTTGTCCGGTGCATCGAAGAACCTTCCTTAAGAAGTATGGTTATTTCCATTCGAAACTGCCTGACCGTACATCTCAAGTAACGTTAGAAGAAACACTGTTATCATTGGGGCAATGATGATACCCATAGCTCCAAAAGTGCCAACACCCCCAAGTACTGCAAAGAAAATAACAATGGCGGGCAAATTGGTCTTTCCACGCATGAGATAAGGGCGGATGAGATTGTCGATCGTGCTCACGAGTAATGCTCCCCAGAGAAGAAGGAGTACGCTTTTCAAGTAAGCTCCACTCACAAGAAGAATGATAACCGCAGGGAACCACACAAAGGCTGTCCCGATGAGTGGAATAAGTGCAAAAAAGGATGTCACAAAAGACCAAAATAAAGGCGAAGGGAGATCGAGGAGCACAAAGCCAATTCCTAGCACAGCGCCTTGTACAAGTGCAGTCAGAAAAGATCCCTTGAAAATGGCCTGGCTTACATCAGTAAATTTCTCTGTAAGGACAGCTTCATTGCTGGAAGATATGGGACTAAATTTCCCGATTTCTTTCATGATCGCCTTACTATCTCTGATTAGAAAATAAAACATCAGGAGAACAAAGAAAAAATTGAAAAAAATAAGAGACACACTTGCCAAAATATCTCTACCACCTTCATATACCCAGAGTGACACAGCCTTTACCTGATCTGCTAAATAACTCTTGATATCGATAGTGCTGAGATCTACATACTGTGAGATATAATTATATCCATCACGAAGCCAAGGATATCGTTCTGGATCAAAGAGGCTGGTGAGTGCGCCGGATTGTATCTGCTCTCGAATGAGATTGTACGTGGCAAAAGACTCTCTGGTGAGTGCAGTGACCAAGAGTGTGGTGGGTCCTATGACAATGATTATAAATGTCAGCACACAAATCGCAGCACTTAGGTTTGGACGATTCGTCTTTCGCATCAACCAATTATAAAATGGCTTGAGTATGGCAGCTGAGCCAGCCGCAATAATAAAGTCATATATAAATGGCGCATAAATGAGATATGAGATGTAGAGTGTGAACAGTACCAGAATAAGAATGAAGTTCAATTCATGCTTGGGACGTGAAGTATCCATAAATGATCATTTAAGAAAAACATCGCCAGTGTACATGAGTCCTTTTACTTAGGCTACACATGGCATTATTTTTGTCTTGATTGTGCTTTTTTCTTGGGTAAAGCTTTGAGTTCTTGTGTCAGCAGATCGAGACTATGTCCACAAAATTTACAAATATGATGTGTGTTCTGCCACGTTGTCACATGATAATTAATTTTGAGCATAGTATTCGTCAGTGTGAAGTTCTCGTGAGCAGAGTCAGAAAATTGCTCTAAAGTAAGTCCAAGATCGATGATTTCCTGAATTTTGGTGTTTTCCCCGAGAGTGGAGTTGTGCTGGACAATGTCCCGAAGCAGAGAAAAATACTGATAGATGATCTGTGGCGACATCTTTTCCAATTGAAACCGAATATAGAGAACAAAACAAAGTTCAAAGAGCTTTCTCTCCATAAATTCATGATTGCCAAGACACAACTCATAGGCCAATTTATGTGTGTAGGGATGCTTATCCTGGATGGTGTTCAGTGTTCGAATATGTAGTCTTGCTTGCATCATGAAATAGGTTATCTAAATTTAAGATTATCGACTGAATACAAAAAAAGTCAAATACGGCGAGGTGACTTTTAATGAAAATTTAATCTATGTGGCTAGAACAATCTCACTATGTCTTGATAGGTGATGCTGATCATGAAAAGCAGTAGTAGTGCCATGCCTACGAGATGAATTTTCCCTTCGAGCAATTTATTAAATCTTTTGCCGATAATTGCCTCCAAAAGGACAAATATAAGCCGACCACCATCGAGAGCTGGGAATGGAATGATGTTGATAGCTGCCAAACTGATAGAAAGTAGTGCTAGAAGCTGCAAGAAAGGAATAATGCCTATTTTGCTTACTTCCGAAGTGAGGCGGAAAATACCGATTGGGCCGGTGACATCCTGGCTGATTTCTAATGTACTAAAAAGTTGGACAACAAGGGACCCAAGGCCGCGGAAAGTGTCAAAAAGAACCGTGAAACTGTCACTTACGCCATAATACAGAGCCTGGCCGACAGGCAATTGCACGGTGTTAATTTTGATCGCATCAGCATAAGCTATACCTATGGTCTGATCTGCAGGCATAGCAGGAATTGTGCGCACGATATTTTCGTTACCGTTTTTGAGCTCCAAGGTTACCCCCTGAGGTTTTGCCTCTTCCAAAAGAGTTTTAAACTGCTCACTTGAGGTGATGAGAGTTCCGTTTACAGAATGAATCGTTGTATCAGCAGGGATGGCATATTTCTCAGCGATGGAGTCCTTTTTGATTTCATAAATAGCAACACCCTGTTTTTCCAAAGCTTGCTCAAATATCGGTGAACCGGGTATGAGTGGTTGCATGCCGATGAGATAGCCTCCAGTGAGAAGAATAACTGCAAGTAGCATATTCATAAAAACTCCGGCACAAAGTATCAGCGATTTCTGCCACCAGGTTTTTGCTTCAAAGTGCTCATGACTGAGGGGGGCCTTGGCAGAACTGATGGGTGCAAAGTCGTTTTGACCATACATTTTTACATAGCCACCAAAAGGAATAGCATTGATAGCGTACGTGGTATTGCCCTTTTTGACTGACCACAGCTTGGGAGGTAATCCAAAGGCGAATTCTTCTACGCGCACTCCACATCGACGGGCAACCCAAAAATGTCCCAATTCATGAACGAAAACCAAAATTCCGATCAGAAAAAGAAAGCTCGCAAGTTGGAATATAAAACTAAAAAGAGTTTCCAGCATTCGTGATTATATTGTCATGATTTCTGCCGATTTTTTTTCTACCAATTCGTCGATAGTCTTATTGTGTTGATCGATAAGTTTTTGCATTTCTTTTTCTACATAAAAGTAAATATCTTCGGAGATTGTCCCTGCTTCTTTTTCCTTTTTTACATCTGTAAGTCCCTCATGACGTGCATTACGGAGTGTGATTTTGCTCTCTTCAGCAAACTCTTTTAAGGTTTTGATCAACTCCTTGCGTTTTTCCTCAGTTGGCTTGGGAATAGCAATGCGGATTATCATGCCATCACTCTGAGGATTGAGTCCCAATGGTGAAGTAATGATTGCTTTTTCAATGGCAGTTACGAGACCTTTGTCCCAAGGCTGAACGCTGATAGTACTGGCATCGGGAGTATTGATTGTTGCTACACTTTTGAGTGTCATCATGCTGCCATAACTTTCTACCATCAGATTTTCTACCAGGGCAGGGGAGGCTCTTCCAGCTTGAATTTGAGCGAATTCACTCTTGAGATGTTCGATGGTTTGTTTGGTAGCAGTCTCTAACTTTTGTATGGCAGGATGCATATGAGAGATTAGTTAATTGTAATGCTAATAATTTTTATGTCCTGTACTGGACGGTTTTGTAAGCGGGAATTATCTCTGATTGTAGGTACATTAACTATCTTATCAACAATATCCAATCCCTCTATCACTTTGCCGAAGACAGTGTGACGATTGTTGAGGTGATCATTGCTGACAACATTGATGAAGAATTGGCTGCCATTGGTATTAGGACCGCTATTGGCCATGGACAATGTGCCTCGATCATTAGTTAATCCGCTGACAAACTCATCTGCAAACTTATAGCCAGGTCCACCACGACCATCATTGTAGGGATCATCATCTTTTGAGTTTGGATCACCGGTCTGTGCCATGAAATTGGGAATAACACGATGAAAGAGGACACCATCATAAAATTTGTCATTGGCTAACTTAACAAAGTTATCAACAGTTTTGGAGACTTTATCTTTGAACAGTTCAATTTTGACAGTACCCATGCTGGTTTCTAGTGTAGCGATAGGATTCATGGATGAGGGATTAGATGGAGATGAAGGGGAAGGCGTGGGGCTTGTAGGCGGCACAATTGATTGTGCCGGTACGGAAGGGGAAGATGAAGGGTTAGGGGAAACACCGCAGGCGGTGAGTATCAATGTGCTGATTGCTATGAGAGAAAGCGAGCGTAAACCCTGTAGAGAATGCATGATTTAAGCGTTAAGAGAGAAGCGAGCAAAACGTTTGATTTGAATATTTTCACCGGTTTTACTGACCATTTCCTTCACGTATTGCTCAATAGTAATGTCAGTGTTTTTAATAAAAGGCTGAGTGAGTAAAGAAACTTCTTCAGTAAATTTTTTAAGCTTGGCATCGACAATCTGCTTCACTATTTCTGGCTTTTTACCTTCATTTTTTATTTGTTCGGTGTATATCTCAGTTTCTTTATCGAGAAGCTCTGCAGGAACCTCTGAAGGAGAGAGATAGATGGGATTTGCTGCTGTCACATGCATAGCCAGGTCTCGACAGAAGTTTTGAAAGTCATCAGTACGAGCGACGAAGTCAGTCTCACAATTCACTTCTATCAGACTTCCGACTTTTTGATTTGAATGTATATAGGAAAGGACCAAACCCTGAGCTGCGGTGCGGCTGGCCTTTTCTCCTGCCTTAGCAAAGCCCTTTTTGCGAAGAATCTCAATGGCTTTTTCTTCATCACCCTTGGCTTCTTCGAGAGCTTTTTTGCAATCCATCATACCAAGACCCGTCTTGGCGCGTAATGCATGAACTTGTTGTGAGGTAATCATATGATTTAAGATGCAGGTTAAAAATGATATTCGTTGGGACATGATCAATCATGTCCTTACTACTTCTGTGCTGGTTTTGGAGTGGCTTTTTTGCGTGTATACGAATTTTTCACCTCTTTATCTTCTTCTGCTTCTTTTTCAGCTATGTCAGTTTCTGCGACAACGACCTGATCAATGGGTTTTTCTCCGACTTTTTGCTTTGGTTTGAGTGATTCACGTTTCTCTGCTGGGGGTGTATAGGCTTTGCGTCCTTGGATTATTGCATCACTGACTGCAGCAATAATAATTTTCAAAGATCGTAGGGCATCGTCATTTGCCGGGATTGTATAGTCGACCAGTTCAGGATCGGCATTGGAATCACAAATGGCGACAACAGGAATATGCATCTTATGGGCTTCAGCTATGGCAAGATGATCGCGAACTGCGTCGGCCACGAAAACCACATCAGGTAAATTTTTCAAAGTTTTAACACCCACGAGAACTTCATTTAGCTTGATGATTTCCCGTTTGAACATCAGTGCCTCCTTCTTGGTATAATTTTTTGTTAACTCACCACTCTCAACATTTTGTTCCAAAGAAAGTAAATATTGCATACGTTTCTTAATGGTTGGGAAATTCGTTAAAAAGCCACCAAGCCAACGATTTGCCAGATAAGGCATATGAGCCTTTTCTGCTTCTTCTGGCAAAATATCAACAGTTTGGTTTTTTGTACTGACAAACAGAATTGTTTTGCCAAGACTGGCTTGAGTATAGAGAAAGCCCAATGCATCATTGAGCCTGTGAGCGGTTTTCTCCAAATCAAAAATATGAATACCATTTCTCTTACCGTAGAGATAATGTTTCATTTTGGGATTCCATCTTTGAGTGCGATGGCCGAAATGCACGCCTGCTGTGAGCAGGTCTTTCATTGAAAGAGACATAAACCTTGGGGTTAGCGCAATTCCTCGTCATTTCGTTACGTGGCCCTGAACCGGAGCGTTAGCGACTGGTTCAGGGAGGTTACAACGATCGGAGAAATCACTGAAATAAGCAGGAGAAGATTATAGTGACAGTTGAGAACTGTCAATTGATTGATTTGTGTACAAAAGTTTAAAGTGAAAAATTAGTAAATCAGTTCATTTAAAATTTACATCTTTCGCGATAAATTTAGTACAAATTTTATGTTTATATTGCAATTTTTTGAAGTTTACAGCAAACTAATCGCGTCTTTAAAATTCGCCATGAAAAAACTTTCTCTTTTACTCGCGGCTACGTTATTCTTGAGTGCTTGTGACTTTTCATTCTCAACCACCCCACTTTCACTACCCACTCCTCCTCCTCTTTCTTCGCCTTCATTTTCCTCTACTTCTACACCATCTCCTACTCCCATTTCTCCCTTTCCCACTTCTGCTGTCACACCAACCACGATACCAACAGGTGAACCCAAAGGTTTGTTGGATTCGTCAGTACTATCCTTCGCAGATCAGTTAAGTTTATGCGTAAAATACAAATCTCAATTTATTCATTTGTTGACCGGAGAAACCTTGGAAAAGGAAATTTTGGGAATCATTGCTGGAAAATGTAATTATATCGAACAAATGCCAAATGGAGGTAAAATGGAATGTAAATACACAGAGAATGAGAGAAAGGCTGTATCTCAATATTACAAAGATGTGGAGGCAGCAGAGTCCTTTGGAACAGGTACAAACGTAGACCTTGGAAGCGGTAAACAGAAAACAACATATACAATAGACGGCAAAGAAGTAGAAAATCCTTTGCAAGAAGCAATGAATAATGGTGTGTGTGTAATTTCTGGTTATTAAAAATCGACAGTATACATGATCATAGCTGCAAATTGGAAACAATATTTGTCACCAAAAGAGGAAAATGAATTACTCCTTGAGTTTGGTAGTAGTTTGAAGCTCCATCCGAAACAGGAGTTGTGGATTTTCCCATCTCTGTATTCGCTCATGTGTCTGAGTAAGTTGGCAAAGGCTCTTGATATGCCAGTTACCATTGGTGCGCAAGATATAGCGCCCACCCTTGATGGCGCACTTACCGGTGGTATACGGGCCGATTTTATTCGCGGTGAGTTGGTTCTTATTGGACATTCTGAACGTAGGAAAATTTTCCACGAGAAAATTACTGATATCAAGAAGAAGCTTCAGGTGTCATTGGATGCGAATAAGCGTGTTATTCTGTGTGTTGGAGAAAAGAAGCCTATATCTGATGAAGAAATTATAGAACAATTGCAGACAGAACTCGATGCTTACAAGGAGGTCATTGATGGGAGAAAGGAACAGGTGATTATTGCCTATGAACCTTGGTGGGCGATTGGTGGTAACAAAACTCCAACAGTACAAACCATTCAGAAAGTTATTAAATTGCTCCACAAGTTGGGTTTTGCACAGGTACTCTATGGTGGCAGTGTCGATCCGCACACCATTGGCAAAATAGTCTGTCCTGAGTTGGCTGGCTTCTTGATCGGTCGGGCTTCAACGACGATGACTGTATTGCAGGCGATATTGGACCAGCTAACTGAAATGTAAAATGTAAAGTGAAAAATGCAATGCTGCGGGAAAACAATTTTAAATTTTACATTCTACATTTTAAATAGTGGCTCCAATCCCGGTAGCGTCTCTTTCTCTAGAAATTCCAGCATAGCGCCACCGCCGAGTGATACAAAGCTGACTTTTTGAAATTCTGACTCAGGTTGTAATGCCGCGATGGTATCACCACCACCGATGACACTGGTGATCCCAGTCTTGGTTACTGCATGTAGAATCGAGATATTCCCTTGGTTGAATCGAGCTTCTTCATATTTTCCCAATGGCCCCGCCCAGATGACAGTTTTGCTTTTTGAGATAATCTTAGAGAAAAGCTGAATGGTTTGTTTACCAATGTCGAGATTTTGATTGTCATTTTCCACAAAATCTACAGGCAAGGTAATTTTATCGGAATATGAAGCGAGTAACCTTTTGCACATATCAAGCATATTTGATTCACTGTAGGAGTTTTTGATGTCTTTGCCTTGCGCTTGATAAAAGCTATTAGCACAGGCCCCGCCGATCAGTATATGGTCAACTTTCGTAGCGAGATGCTTAAGAACACCGATTTTGTCGGAGACTTTTTTCCCGCCGACGATCAACGTGATGGGATGCTTTGGTTTTTTAAAAATCATACTGAGATGGGAAAACTCACTGTTCAAAGCTAGCCCAGAAAAGCACGGCAAATATTGAGGAATGCCGACTGTCGAAGCATGAGCGCGATGGCTGACTGAAAAGGCATCATTTACATAGATATCTCCAAGTGAAGCCAATTTTTGAGCAAACTGAGGACTATTAGCCTCTTCTCCAGGATCAAAGCGAAGGTTTTCGAGTAAGGTTATGTTACGTGTCTCCTGATATTGATTCAGTTCTTGGAGGGGAATGTTATTGGTCAGGAGCAGTTTTTCTATTTCATGAAGGATATTTTTAAATGAGAGTTCAGGAACCACTTTTCCTTCGGGTTTACCCAGGTGGGCGAGGAGAATAATATGTGACTTTTTTTTCTTAAGGAATTCTAAAGTTTGTAAGT
>MEWR01000022.1:0-3093 GCA_001773455.1 Candidatus Abawacabacteria bacterium RBG_16_42_10 | reverse complement strand
TGCTGAACGATCATCTGTTAACTTAGAATTTAGAACTTAGAACTTTGAACCAATATATGAGGTAATATCAGCCAGTCGTTCTGAGTAGCCCCATTCATTATCATACCAAGCAATAATGCTCACGAGGGTTTTATCAATAACTTCAGTAGATAATGAGTCGATAATTGCTGAATATGAGCTTGCTTTGTAGTCACTAGAAACCAAAGGTTCATCATTTACAGATAAATACTTTTTCATGCTACCATTGGCAGCTGCGCGGAACATTTCATTTACTTCTTCTTTGGTTACCTCTTTGTTTACTTCAGCTACGAGATCCAGAATAGAAACAACACTATTAGGAACACGGATAGCAATACCATTGATTTTGCCTTTCAGTTCAGGAATGACTTCTATAGTTGCTATGGCAGCACCAGTTGTTGTCGGGACTATATTGGTTGCTGCCGAACGAGCACGCCTCAAGTCTTTGGGGTGGGAATTATCCTGCAAGTTTTGATCGTTGGTATAGGAGTGAACCGTACACATGTAAGCATGTTTGATGCCGTAAGCTTGATTAAGCAGATAGGCAATAGGAGTGAGACAATTGGTCGTGCAGGAGGCGTTCGCTATGACGGTGTGTTTGTTCGGATCATAGATTTGTTCATTAACTCCTAGGACAATTGTTGCATCCATGTCTTTTCCGGGAGCAGAAATAATTACTTTTTTTACTCCGCCATGCAGATGTTTGCTGGCACTAGCTTTATCCGTAAATAAACCTGAACATTCGACGACAATATCTACATTCTCTTTGTCCCAAGGAATCTGTGCTGGATCCATGACTTTGTATACGGCAATTCTTTTTCCATTGACCATAACGGCATCATGAGTAGCTTCTACCGTGCCGGGAAAGGCACCGTATGACGAGTCATGTTGGAAGAGAAAAGCATGACTCTCAGGATTTGATCCGGAATTAATGGCGACCACTTCCAAATCCGTTCTCTGCATAGCAATGCGCATAAATAGTCGTCCGATACGACCAAATCCATTGATACCAATACGAATCTTTTTCATATGTGTTTTTTATAAGACTATATAAATTATAACATAAGTGAGAGCTTCTTTAGTATGCTAATTTGGATTATCGATTGTTGAGAAATACGACAGATTATCTCTACTCGGAGGTAATATGCTCAAATATTTCTTCTGCTCTTTTGAGCACATGCGAAGGGAATTTTTCTTTATGTGCAATGTTGAATGCATCGCTGTCTGTTACAGGAGACGATGCAAGGTGATAACCAGCCTGTAAGGAAATATTTTCCGCTGCAATTCTTTTTAAATTACCTCTGTTTATTGTTGGACGATAATATAGGCCTTTTAAAGAGTTATAACCGTCTAGATCAGTAATTCTTGTTAGCAGTGATTCGTGGGTAGAAATAATTGCTCTTAGTCGCTCTTTGGTCATGGCCTCTATTGTTGCCCAACCTAAAGCCAACAAATAGGCGGAATTAGTACCATGGTATAATTCATCAAACAGACCAATGCTGTTGGGTGTTGCATGTTCTAAGAAGTCTATCATGCATCGGATTTGGGCACGAAATGTGCTGACACCTTCGTTTAGTTTGTGTTTAGTGTCGAAATCGTGGAAGATACGATCGCAAAAGGTCATGACTGCAAAACGAGCTGGGACTTTCCGGCCCATATGTGCCATATAGAATTGTTCAGCAATAGTATGCATAAAAGTAGATTTTCCGCGAGAATTGGCACCGGTGAGAATTTTTACCGTGCAATGTGCATCCATATGAAATTGTTGATAGGGTTGAAAAGCATTTTCGCAAAAGTGATTTAGCAACAACTCCCTTGTCATTTTATCGCAATTTCTTTCTAATGAACTTTCTATTTTTGACTTTGTGATTCCTTCTTTCCAGAAATAATGTTCACCATAGTGGTTCGAATCGGCACCTTTCGTGATGATGCCATTTTTTACCAGAGATTCTTTTAGATTATGTTGTGATGAGGATATGGGAATTGCATGTTTTCTATCCCGTATATTGGTTCCAAATTCTGGATGGATAAAATCATGAAACTCAAAAGTAAGTCCGTCAGGATTACTAGCAACGATATTGGGAATTTTTCCATAATGGTCTTCATCAGTCTTTTGAATTCTGTAAACATATTCCAGTAACAAACCTATCGAAATAAGTTCGTGTATGTGAGAGACAAGGTTCAACGAATATATTGATTTCTGCTTGGCTAGGAAGGGATTAGTGGTTTCAATAAATAGTGGTTGAAGTTCATTGTGTATTTCTGAAAAATCAACAATTAGTCCACATTTCTGGGATGAAATATTGATTTTAACTTTTTCAATGACGTCCAGGATAAATTGTGATTTATAAATAATTTTGTCTATCTGAGAGAAGCGCGGATGTTTTTGTAGAATAAATTTCAGCTGTTTGAGTGTGGCAATAAGTGTAGTTAAAAATTGCAATGCTCCATAATATGCATTTGCATCAACCCTATATTCAGCTGCTAGAAAATTGTATGTTAGATTTATTTTATTTCTTAAATTATCGTTCAAAGGTTTTATTCTTTGTAGTTCATGAATCAGCTGAATCAACTGAAAATCATTAAAGCAGTTTTTTTCCACCTGCCGAATGAAATTGTCAACAATGTCTGTGATGCTATTATGATCTTTATCTTTGGTAATTATTTCACTCTCTTGCTTCAATCTGTACGGAATGAGAGGTCGAGGCAGAGTTCCATTTTCCCCTGTAGGTCTCTCGTGAATGTAGAACGGTGTTGCTGAGCTTTCGTATGGTGTTTGAAAATATTGAAAATATTCCTGTGCACGATCATGGTTCCTCAGGGAAAAAGGAGGATTCGGATTTTCTAATGAGAAGTATTTCTCAGCACTGACAGTTAGCATATATATGCTTATATATAAATATAAAAGCATATACTAATGACGAATAGTAGTAATGTCAATAATTAGTTATATCGTATAATTTGATGACAGGGAGCATGCATTGACAGTTGGTGTTTATATTGCAGCAATTAGGGTTACATTTTGAGGATGGGAAATAACCTCGTAGAGTAGAGGTGAATAACCCATCGTTAGAT
>MEWR01000021.1:4153-5841 GCA_001773455.1 Candidatus Abawacabacteria bacterium RBG_16_42_10 | reverse complement strand
GTGTCCTTTAAGTACGACCGGGGCACCTAAGTTTTTGAAATCCTTTTTGGACCATTGAGAGCGGTGTCTCTCCAGTTCGTTGCCAAAGGCTGCTCCTTGAGAATAGGAAATGGGGACAGATAGTAATACTATCTTAGCCAGGCGCTGGCATTCTTCCAGGAACTGGTAAGCTCTTGGTTTTTCAAAATGCTCTAACAGGTCGACAACCAGGGCCAAATCATAAGTCTCCCCTTCCAGCCTGGCAAAAGCCGTGAAAACATCTTCCAAATAGAGATTGTCATATATCTGTCTGTGCAGTTCGGAAACATAAGGGGTGAAGGCCTCGATCCCGTCGATTCTTATTTTCCAGTCTGATTTGCTGAAGCGGCCTTGAGATACGTCTAAATACTCCCGGCACAGAAAGCCGTATTTGCCGAATCCGGCTCCCAAATCCAGGATGGAGCGGGGCCTGATTTCCATTATCAGGGTAATTATGCGGCTGATATTTTCTGGATAGCTGGTGGGCATTTTTGATCGGGATCCGTTTTCTGATTGAATAATATAATCAGTAGAGCCGGACAATGAAACCCAGAAAGCTTGGGCCGAACTAGGACCAGCAGTTTTTTCACCGGCTCTCATTCTAAGTACTATCAAGCTTAAGGCAGATTCTTTGCTTCCTTTGACTACGCTCTCTTCGAGTCCGAGCCCTTCGGGTCGAGCTCAGGGTCGAGACCTCAGAGTCGAGGACCTCCCTTCGGGGTCTGAGCCTCAGGGTCGAAGACAGAGCCGAAGGCAGGACAAGTTGCTCAGAATGGCAACTGCTACCCTGTCATTCTGAGGCCCTAGGCCGAAGAATCTGTTCTAAATGATTAGTTTGAAGATTTTGTAGCGCCCTTCAGGGTGAATCTTCAGGGTGAACCCTGGCTGGCCCAGGGCGAAAAACCGTCCGAGATCAGCTCGGACGCTACAAAAGACAAAGTAGATTCTTCGCTCCGCTCAGAATGACATAAAAGTAAGGTTCTGTCATTCTGAGGAGAGCCGATGAATCGGCTCGACGAAGAATCTGCTTTCATTCCCTCTCCTCTTAGGAGAGGGAGTCAAGTTTCCTCAACCTGGGGTCAGTTTTAATTTCCGACATAAAAGACAAGGCAGGCTTCCTTGCCTGCCTCACAATACCCAAACCTGAAATACTAAAAAACTACTTTTTCCTTCTGTATCTTAGGGCACGGATTCCGCCCATACCGAGCAGACCAGAACCCAACAACATCAATGTGGCTGGCTCTGGAATTGCAGCTGGTCCCTGTAACATCTCAGAGAAAGCAAACCCCTGGGCACCAGGATCTGTGCTAAACTGTACCCAGGCGGCCGAAGTGTTGTAAAACCCGAAAAAGGCTGCGCCGCCATTGCCATCTACTGGCTGTGACAGGGAGCTTCCGTCGCTAAGTCCGACGGTCACGTTAAAGATACTCAATACGTTGGGCTCTACGAACGCGCCAAAAGCAGCTACCGGGGACTGGAAGGTCATCGTGATGGAAGACAGACCTTGGCTAAAGAGAACTGGACCTGTATAACCATGAGACCAAGTTGCCCAAGTAGTTGGCACGGTCAGGTGCTGGACTGGATTATCGAAAACCGAGGTCCCGCCGAAAGGGTCAGTCAAGCTACCGAAGATACTTCCGTCTACTCCTGGAATAACAACAGGAATTCCG
>MEWR01000021.1:4017-4128 GCA_001773455.1 Candidatus Abawacabacteria bacterium RBG_16_42_10 | reverse complement strand
TCAACGTAAAACTTATAGCATTAGCTGCTCCGGCCAAGCATAAAACTAGTGCTGGCACTAAAAGTAATTTCTTCATTTTTTCACCTCCTTTATTATTTTATGAACGATTCT
>MEWR01000021.1:1399-3573 GCA_001773455.1 Candidatus Abawacabacteria bacterium RBG_16_42_10 | reverse complement strand
CTATCCTTTTCTGGGGGCACTCCACGAAAAGGTCGAATCTGTTGCGGGGGGACTCGTACCCACAGGTTATTCCACTACAAAGATGCATCTTCCCCACGTTGCACATCAGATCTATCATAACATGTTCCACCAAGTGGGCAAAATCAGTGTTATCCCCTACTTTTTTGATCGATATGCCGGAGCTGAGCTTGGGAGCGGGCTGGGGACCGGCCCAGTTTTCACAGCACTTGTGCTGGGCTAAAGTCGGCAGAATGGTCAAGAGCTTATTGAAAACAGAAGAGAAGTTACCATTCTTCTCAAAGTCCCCATTGACCTCCAAGGTGACTCTGAGCCTTTTCATCCCATTCTGAAAGTTGCGATGTAGATAGGAAATAGCTGGAAACTTACCGTAGGAGACGTTAATTATCTTCATATTAGGCAGTTGGTTAGATTTGGCCACAGAGTTCTCTTCGGATGCTTTTATTTTCATCGGCAAGCCCGTAGATTAGTTTACTATGGCAAATAACCGTCAGAGAAGTATGCTAACTCTACCATATAATACGTATTACCGTTAAGTAATTTGGGAATCATAAAGTTAACTCATTATAAAGCAATCAGATGGCCAAAGACTTAGTTTGCGGAATGGAAGTGGATCAGAAGACCGCTCAGTTTATTTTTTTGTATGAAGGCAAGAATTACTATTTCTGCTCCGCCTCCTGCCAGAAGAAATTTGACTCAGAGCCATCCCTGTATCTCTCTGACACCCCGGTGAAAGTTACTCATCTAAATAAACAACCTAATTCTGAAGTCCGCTCAATTTCTCAAACCCAAAAAGAGTTGACAAGACTGGAGATTGGCATAGAGGGGATGACCTGTGGCTCCTGTGTCAGCACGATTGAAACTAACCTAAAAAAAGAAGATGGAGTGCTGTCCACCTCAGTCAATCTGGCCACTGAGAAAGGAACAATAACCTATGACCCCTCCCGGACAACCGTTGAACAAATTCTGAAAAGTATCAAAGACTCCGGCTATCACCCTGTAGTGGAAAAGGTCTCTTTGCCTATTCAGGGGATGTCTTGCGCTTCCTGTGTTGAGAAAATAGAGAGATCGGTCAAGCTGTTGCCAGGAATAATCAAGTTCAACGTCAATTTGGCTACAGAGACGGCTTATGCGGAGTTCATTCCGATTCAAACTTCGCTGGCAGATATTAAAAAGGCCGTTTCAGATGCAGGGCCATACACTGTCGGCGAGACCGAAGTTTCCGTTGATTCAGAAAGGGAACATCGAGAAAAAGCTTTAAGAATTCTTAAGCAAAAACTGATAATAGGCTCGATTCTATCTGCGATTATACTGATTTTGAGTTTTTCTGAAATGATTATTGTGCTGAACCGAATTCATCACTCGGTGTGGTTCTTGGTTTCCTTCGTGCTGACTACTCCGGTGCTGTTTTACTCCGGAAGTCAGTTCTTCTCGGGATTCTGGAAAGGTCTGAAGCACTTTTCTGCGGATATGAATACCCTGATTGCGGTCGGGACCTCCTCGGCCTACTTGTATAGCGCCGGGGCTACTTTCTTCCCCTCATTTTTCGAGGAAGTTACCGGCCAGGCAGAGGTCTATTACGACACGGCCGCAGTAATAATCACTCTAATTCTTTTGGGAAGATTTCTAGAAGCCAAGGCCAAAGGGAGAACCTCTGAGGCGATAAAGAAATTGATTGGGCTGCAGGCTAAGAGTGCTATCGTGATTCGAGAGGATAAAGAAACTGTCATATCAGTAGAAGACGTACAAAAGGGGGATATTGTAGTAGTCAAGCCAGGTGAAAAAATTCCAGTAGATGGAAAGATAGTCGAAGGCTATGCCACCTTGGATGAATCGATGGTAACCGGAGAATCTGTCCCGGCGGAAAAGAAAGTGGGAGATGAGGTAATTGGAGCAACCATCAACCAGACCGGCTATTTCAAGTTTCAAGCCACCAAGGTGGGAAAAGAAACTTTTTTAGCCCAGGTCATCAAATTGGTACAGGAGGCCCAAGGCTCCAAAGCCCCAATTCAGAGATTGGCTGATAAAATTGCCGGAGTATTCGTGCCAATTGTGATTTTGATTGCCATAGCTACGCTGATTACCTGGCTTTGGCTTGGTCCGGCTCCGCAATTGAATTATGCCCTGATAACTTTCGTGGCGGTGCTGATTATAGC
>MEWR01000021.1:1191-1280 GCA_001773455.1 Candidatus Abawacabacteria bacterium RBG_16_42_10 | reverse complement strand
ACAGTGGTCTTCGACAAAACCGGCACGCTGACCTTGGGAAAACCGAAGGTGTATAAGGTTGTCTCACTTGACAAAAACCCTGAAGAGGA
>MEWR01000021.1:790-865 GCA_001773455.1 Candidatus Abawacabacteria bacterium RBG_16_42_10 | reverse complement strand
CCAAGGAAGTTGTTCAGGCGCTACAGCATAAAGGAGTAACTGTAGCCATGCTGACCGGCGACAACCAAAAGGTTG
>MEWR01000021.1:462-556 GCA_001773455.1 Candidatus Abawacabacteria bacterium RBG_16_42_10 | reverse complement strand
GAAGGCGATTCGGTTATCTGACAGGACGATTAAGACGATTAAATGGAATTTGTTCTGGGCGTTTATTTATAACATCTTGGGGATTCCGATTGCG
>MEWR01000021.1:0-145 GCA_001773455.1 Candidatus Abawacabacteria bacterium RBG_16_42_10 | reverse complement strand
AGATAAAATTTACTACTGCTATGACATCCGAGAGAGTCAAGTCACCGCTGGCATTTGCGTCTCCGGGTACAGGACAAGGAGAATATTTGATGGTGACATAATCATCTTGACTATAACCTGTAACATACACATTGCCGCTGTCATG
>MEWR01000020.1:37938-42937 GCA_001773455.1 Candidatus Abawacabacteria bacterium RBG_16_42_10 | reverse complement strand
ACAACAAACTTTCTCCCTTACAGTTCATTCTGACTTCTCCACCATCATTAACCTCCTCTTTACCTCAAAAGTCCAAAACTGGGTGCGGTTATACATTCAATTGCTAAAGTAAAAGTGTTGTGCTAATCTCTCAGCGCTTCTTTTTATGTTTATTTTTTAATTATGGATCATTCGACAAAAAAAGGTGTCATTACTAAACACGCTACGCATCCAAAAGATACAGGTTCTATAAAGGTGCAAATCGCTTTGGTGTCACAGAGGATTGATGATTTGGCGAAGCATTTGGAAAAGCATAAGAAGGACAATCACTCTCGTCGTGGACTACTAATGTTGGTAGGTAAACGTAGAAAACTGCTTAATTATTACAAAACTATAGACACAAAGGGCTATGAGTCTTTTGCTGATGAAATGGGATTACGTAAATAAAAATATTACATGTCTGTTTATTCTTCTTCGGCTGAGATTGCTGGGCGCAATCTTACGATCGAAACCGGTGAATTAGCCCTACAAGTGCAAGGTTCTGTCGTTGTTCGTTATGCCGATGTCGTTGTGTTAGCTACAGCCGCTGTAGCTGAGCCTAGACCGGGTATTGATTTTTTTCCGTTGCTTATTGATTATGAGGAGAAGTTTTATGCGAGTGGAAAGATCCGCGGTAGTCGCTACATGAAACGTGAAGGTCGTCCGTCTGACAATGCTATTCTTGCAGACCGTCTCATCGATAGACCAATTCGACCATTGTTTCCTAAGGGTTTTATCAATGATGTACAGGTCATATGTACTGTGCTCTCTGCTGACAGTGAAAATGATCCTGCCATAGTAGCATTGATTGGCGCGTCCGCCGCATTGAGTTTAGCTGGATTGCCGTTTGAAGGCCCTGTAGGTGCTGTCAGAATTGGTTTGATCGATGGTAAGCTGATCGTCAATCCCACGTATACTGAGTTGGACAAAAGTAAGCTAAATTTGGTTGTAGCTGGCACAATGGACGCCATCATGATGGTGGAATGTGAGGCACATGAGATTGATGAAGAGACCATGAGTAAAGCATTGGAATTTGCTCATCAAGAGGTTAAAAAAACCGTTGCTGTTCAAAATGATCTTATCAAGAAAAAAGGTGTGACCAAGGTGGAATACCCTCTGGTAATTGCCAGTGATATGGTTGGGGCTACTTCCGGCAAGAAACTTCTTGATGTAGTCAAGGAATTTATCGATGAGAAAGAAATGGATACTGTTTTTAGTAAGCCTCTTCGCAAAGAAATTGATGCTGCTATGGATGAGATGAAGACAACAATCAAAGAAAAAGTCTTAGCTGTCGATGACAGTTTTGTGCCGGCACACATTGTGGAAGTTGTTGATCAATTCCTCAAGAAGCATCTCCGTAAGAATATCTTGGAAAAAGATAAACGACCCGATGGTAGGAAGCTTAATGAGGTTCGTCCTTTGAGTTCTAAGGTAGGATTTTTGCCACGTACGCATGGTTCTGCTGTATTCAATCGTGGTGAGACACAAGCACTGACAATTGTAACTATTGGTTCAAAAGCTGCTGGCCAGATGTTTGATGAGATGGATTTGGACTATACCAAACATTACATGCATCATTATAATTTCCCACCGTATTCTTCTGGGGAAGTTCGTCCACTTCGCGGTGGTCCCGGTCGCCGTGAAATTGGTCATGGGTATTTAGCGGAGAAAGCTTTGGTGCCAGTACTTCCTCCCCTTGATACTTTTCCTTATGCGATTCGTGTTGTTACAGAGATCATGGGTAGTAATGGCTCTACCTCTATGGCATCAGTATGTGGTAGTACGTTATCTCTCATGGATGCTGGTGTGCCAATCAAGGCTCCTGTTGCCGGTGTAGCTATGGGGCTCATGAGTGATGGAAAGGGAACATTTAAAGTACTTACGGATATTCGTGATTTGGAGGACTTTGGGGGTGATATGGATTTCAAAGTTGCAGGTACAAAGGATGGTATCACTGCTCTGCAAATGGATATTAAATTGCAGGGTATTACTATTGATATTATGAAGGAGGCTCTCATGCAGGCCAAAGAAGGGCGACTCTTTATCTTGGACAAAATACTGGAAACAATTGCTGCTCCTCGTCCGGAAATGTCACGTTATGCACCAAGAGTAGTGAGTATCAAGGTTGATCCTGAACAAGTACGAGAGGTAATTGGTAGTGGTGGAAAGACAATTAATGGCATTATCGAAGCAACCGGAGTTGAAATTAATATTGAAGATGACGGTACTGTCCTTATTTCTTCCAATAATGAGGAGGGCATTGCCGATGCGATTAAGATTATCAAAGGAATTACCTATAAATTTATTATTGGAGATGTTTTTGAAGGAACGGTCGTAAAGGTAGTCCAAGATCGTATGTCTGGCAAAGAGATTGGCGTGATTGTAGAGAAAGCTCCAGGCAAAGATGGTATGGTGCATATTTCTGAGTTGGCTCCAAGACGTATTGAGAAAATAAGTGAAGTTTGTAGAGTAGGTGATAAATTGAAAGTAGTTGTCATAGATATAGATCCAGTGAAGCATCGCGTTGCACTCTCTCACAAAGAGTATCTCAATCGTTTTGCTGGCAAAGATGAAAAATAATAGAAAGAAGCTTTGGTACTGGTTAGGTTCTATTGCTGGACTCATTCTCGTATTGGTTATTGTCTATTTCTTATTCAAGAATTTTTATCATCGACCGGTTTTGGTCGACATGATCGATAACGTGGATGTTGTCGGATATCTAGAGTGGGAAGGTGATAAGAGTGGGGACATCTATAATCGTTTGATGAGTTTTGACGATGGGCTGGCCATCCCGGCTATCAGTGCTTGGGAGAGTAAATTGCATTGTTCTCTTGTTTCCTGCGATTTTTGGGGTAAAAATAATGCTCTTGTTCTTCGAAAGGATGATGCAGGTATTTTCCCTGAGTTTTATTTTTATCAGGCAAATAAAACCGCACTACTCAATGCATGGCAGGAATTGACCAAGGGGGAGGAGACACTAACCATGTTCGATCAAAATTATCGCATCAATGTTCGCGATGATCTCATCATCATAACTTTTCGATCCATCAGTGATGCTCCGGTGGTACTAGGCAGTCAAAGTATCAGCAAAATGCCGTGGATTATGAGTAAACCAATACCATCATGGGGAAATTTTATTGGTTTTGGTTTTTGTCAGACCGACTGTATCAATCATCTGAGTACACAGTTCGCCAGTAAACTGCACACTACATTTCCCCTTATATCTGCTTTTTTGGGTGATACTATTCGATATGTGGATTTCTTGATCATTCCTGAGAAAAATCGACTCAAGCTGAATTACCAACTGTATTTTGCTTCCACATATGTTTCTCCGGTACTTGGTGATACGAAGACTGTTTCCCAGACTGTTTATGAGAGTGATATATATGTGTTTTCCGGTGATAAATTACAGTCCAAACTCGATATCTTGGCATCTGAAACTCAAAACAGGGGTCTTTGGAAAACTGTAATGAGTTTGGGACAGAATGCAATGATTGGTAAATCTTGGATGGAACTATTAGAACTTGTTCGAGACTTACCCTATGAATTGCACATTCGTGAACCCTTCACAAAATCTGTATTCATTCTTCACGTGTCTGACTTTAGTGATTTCAAGGAAGAACTGCAGTCAACGCTTATTGATACCATACCTATCCTTTTTCCACAGAAGAATATTTTGAATTTGCCGGATGGGACTGTAGGGATGGAGTTAATAAAAAATAACAATGTTACGGTTGATTGGTCATCCAATACTCATAATGAAAGTTTTGTCGTAACCATACGCGATGGCGATAAATCTTTGTTTTCTATAAATGGACAGAGAGAAGGGAATGCAATACGAATGTCTTTGACAGAACTGACACAAGAGATCCAAAAGTATTGTCTGTCATCAGGCAGTAGCGAGGAGCTACAGTCAATTCAACTCTCGAATCCAACTCTGCCTCTGATATGGTGGAATGTAAAATCAATATCTTCTGAGGAGGTCTCTGGAGAATTGTTTTTTGTAAGAAAGCCTAATTCATGTTAGCTTACCAGGGACTTTTCTTCGTCTATGGATTCACTTCAGGAAATTGCTGAACAGGTCAAAATGTGTCGGCAATGTCGACTTTGTGAAGGACGTACCAATGCTGTCCCCGGGATAGGTAATCCGCAGGCAGAAGTAGTTTTTATCGGTGAAGGACCAGGTAAAAGCGAGGATGAACTGGGTATGCCTTTTGTCGGTGCTGCAGGAAAATTTCTTGATAAAATGCTGGCATCGATTGGTTGGACACGAGACGATGTTTTTATCACCAATGTCGTAAAATGTCGTCCTCCGGAAAATCGGGATCCACTTCCCGATGAAATCCAGGCATGTAGTCAATATCTGGCGCGTCAGCTGGTTTTGCTTAAGCCCCTCATTATCGCTACTCTGGGGAGGCATTCAATGGGAATATTTTTCCCTGATAAGAAAATTTCTGAAATGCATGGAAAAGCCATACGTACGAAGGGTGTAAATGGTCCACAAGTGTATCTCCCTCTCTATCATCCGGCGGCAGCACTGTACAATGGAGGCTTACAAGCCACACTAATGGCTGATTTCCAGAAAATACCTCAACTTTTGAATCAACTTAAAGACACGAAGCAACATGCTTAATATTCTCGTACTTTTTTTCTCTGGTGTACTTGGTTGGATTACTTGGCTACTCGTGCTTAGTAAGCTCTCACCATGCGAAGTGATGATGGGGGATGTGTGTCAGAGTGGTTTAGAGTGGGGTGTAATGATCGCATTTTTTGTTTCTTTATTTATTGCACTGAGCGCTACATTCGCGCTGATGATTTTCTTTCTCAAGCGTTTTCTACACGGTAACGAAGTAATTTATTCATTTCTCGTGATTGCACTTCGTCAAGGAATACTTATTAGCTTGGGAATTTGTCTTTTACTCTTGCTAAAGTCATTGCAAGTGTTTTTCTGGTGGGATGGCTTGATTATTGTCCTGGTAAT
>MEWR01000020.1:37626-37898 GCA_001773455.1 Candidatus Abawacabacteria bacterium RBG_16_42_10 | reverse complement strand
TCATGATCGATATTTCTTCACTCTATCAGCGTTTTCAGGATGAACTCTCTCAAGTACGTGCGAGTGGTATTTTGGAGCAACTTATGCAGAAATATGTGGGCAAGCAGGGTGAAGTCACCTTACTTCTCAAAAATTTAGTTAATGTCCCAATCGAAGAGAGAAAGATCATCGGAGGTCAACTTCAAGATCTGCGTCAGACTATAGAAACTGCCTTGGAGGAAAAACTTTCCCATCTAGAGTTTCAAGAAATTACTGCGAAAGAGTCTCAAGAA
>MEWR01000020.1:27139-37575 GCA_001773455.1 Candidatus Abawacabacteria bacterium RBG_16_42_10 | reverse complement strand
CTTACTCAGGTGCAGCATCAGTTAGTCGATGTGTTCCAGAGTTTGGGATTTGCTGTACTTCGTGGTCCTGAGGCGGAAAGCGAATATTACAATTTTGAAGCTCTGAATATTCCTTCAACTCATCCCGCTCGTGATATGCAAGACACTTTCTTTTTACGTTCAGGAGTAGTTATGCGTACGCATACTTCACCGGTACAAGTACGTGCAATGGAAAAATATGGTGCACCACTGAGGATGATTGTTCCTGGGAGAGTGTTTCGCAATGAAGCCCTCGATGCGTCTCATGAGCACACTTTTTATCAGCTCGAGGGAATGATGATTGACGAGAATCTCACTATTAGCAATTTGTTGGCAGTGATGAAGCTGCTCCTCAAAGAAATGTTTGGCAGAGAAATTAAGGTTCGTCTGCGTCCGGGATATTTCCCTTTTGTGGAACCCGGTTTTGAACTCGATGCTGAGTGTGCGTTTTGTAGCGGCAAAGGCTGTAATGTCTGTAAACATTCCGGCTGGATTGAACTCATTCCTTGCGGCATGATTCATCCCAAGGTCTTGGAATATGGCAAAATCGATACGAAAAAATACAATGGTTGGGCCTTTGGTCTGGGCTTAAGCCGTCTGGTCATGCTCAAATACAAGATTGACGATATTCGTCTGATGCAAAGTGGTGATCTGCGCTTCTTACAACAATTTGCTTTTTAATTATGAAAATCTCTCGCAACTGGCTGCAACAATTTGTGGATCTTTCGGATATTTCTTCCGAGGAATTTGTCCGGCTCTTTAATATTCGGACCGCAGAGATCGAAGGCAGTGAAGATATGACAAAACTTTGGGAACATATTGTGGTTGGCGAAATCAAAACAATAGCACCTCACCCTAATGCTGACCGTTTACAGGTCACCCAAACTGATATTGGTGGAAAAGTGGTACAGATCGTTTGTGGAGCTAAAAATATTTATGAAGGTATGAAAGTGGTAGTCGCTTTACCGAAAGCAAAGGTGCGCTGGCATGGTGAGGGTGAACTCGTCGAACTCAAGGATGCTGAATTAAGGGGCGTGAAAAGCTTCGGGATGATATGTGCGGCGGAGGAAGTTGGTTTGAGTGCAGAGTTTAGAGTGCAGAGTGCAGAATTAAACTCAGAGCTCAGCACTCAGCACTCAGAACTCAAACCAGGTGTTGTCGATTTGTCTCCATTAAAAGCTAAACCAGGCATACTTTTGGCTGATGCTTTGGGGAAGAATGATACTGTGATTGAGATTGATAATAAATCTCTTACGCATCGACCGGATCTCTGGGGGCATTATGGTATTGCTCGGGAATGTGCCACTATTTGGGAGAGAAAGTTACAACCGCTAACGATATATAAAGGAAAATTTCCTCAAACTGAAGTTAATGTGGAAGTCAAAGCGCCTGAACTCTGTCCTCGTTATATGGCAGTAAGTTTGGAGGTGAAGCAAATCACAGATGGCCAAGGCATTGCCAATATGTTAGGCAATATCGGCCATGGATCACATGGACTCATTGTCGATCTGACGAATTATGTCATGCATGAATTAGGCCAGCCTCTCCATGCTTTTGATGCTGACAAAGTCAAAGGAACCATTTCAGTGCGTAAGGCTCATGATAAGGAAAAGATCATTACCTTAGATGGTGTGGAACGAATATTAGACAATAATATGCTCGTCATTGCTGATGATGAGAAAGCTATTGCCATTGCTGGTGTGGTGGGTGGTCAAGGATCACAGATTACGCCCGACACCAAAAGAATTATTTTAGAATCAGCTAATTTTGACCCCACATCAATTCGTACCACTGCACAAAAATTAGGTTTGCGCACTGACGCAGTACAGCGCTATGAGAAGTCTCTTGATCCTTATCTTTCAGAAATTTCATTGCTTCGTTTTCTCTGTCTACTGAAGAATAATGCAGATATTCTTATCACTTCAAAAGTTACTGATGTTTTCTCCCGCAAACCCAAGAAGATTACTTTCTCAGTAAACCCTGTTCGTATCGCTGAAAGAATCGGTACGAAAGTATCTCCAACGTTCATGACTGCTACGCTCAAAAGTTTAGGATTTGGAGTGACAAAAAAGTCCAAGACTCAATTGGTTCTGACTGTCCCCAGTTTCCGGGCTACCAAGGATATTAATGGTGAGGCGGACATTATTGAAGAAATCGCTCGTTTTCATGGCTATGAAAAAATTCAGCCACTACTTCCCAAAGTAGGTTTGGCTTTGCCGGTGCATGAGCCATGGCATGAATTGGAGAAAAGAATTAAAAATTTCTTTGCCCAAAGTTGCCGTTTGAATGAGGTCTATCACTATTCATTTTATGGTGATAAAGAAGTGCGTAAGTTTCAATTGGCTGATCCGCATGAACAATTACAAAATTCCTTATCGCAGGAACATACGCATCTGCGAGTGAGTCTACTTCCGGGCATGATCGAGGGGCTAGTGAAAAATCTTACTGAACATGAGAGAATTGCTGTCTTTGAACTGGGAAAAGTTTTTTTGCCTCAAGATAGTAACCTTCCCGAGGAAAGAGCAAAAATCGGTATTTTATTCTCATCTACGCAGACAGAAACGCCCTTCTATGAGGTAAAAAGTTATGTCGAGAATTTACTTCAGGTGTTGAACATAGACTCTGATGTTCAGGCGATGGAGAATGATAAAAGGCTTTATGTGCAGAATGGAAGAGCAGCACGCCTTACGGCGAAGAATAAGAAAGAGAATAAGGAATTGGGGGAAATATATGAATTATCCGGTGCGATTCGAAGTACGTACAAAATCAATCAAAGAGTTGCGTATGCTGAACTGGATTTCGAACACATATTATCTCTGGAGAAGCCAATGGAACGTGCTTTCAGAATACTACCAAAATTTCCCAGTAAACTTTTTGATGTCTCGGTAATTCTAGGGAAAGAAGTTGCAGTGGGACCACTGATGACTGAAATTCAAAAGAGACATCCACTTATCACAAGTGTTGATTTGTTTGATACTTTTACTGGAGAAATAATTGGCAAAGATAAGAAGGCGTTGGCTTTTAAGATTGAATTACAGGCTCCTGATCGAACGCTTACTGATTCGGATATGCATGATGCTCAGAAGAATATATTTGATTATTTGACGAGGGAGAGAGAAGGCATTATCCGAGGATTATGAAAACAGACATAGTTGGAACATTGGCTGAAGAGTATGCGCATGATTATTTGCGTGCTTGTGACTTTGATGTTCTTCGACGGAATTGGTTTCAAGGTAAAGATGAAATAGATATCATTGCGCGCGATCTCGACACGAATGCTCTCATCTTTGTTGAAGTAAAAGCCTTGCAGTCAAAGAGAGATCCTTTGGATAATTTCTCACCTCACAAAGAACATTGTCTCAGTCGTGCTATAGAGGGATATTTGGACAGGAACAAACTTTGGGATGATGAATTTCGCGTCGATGTGATCACGATGAATCTTGATCGTGACATGTGTGTCTATGACATTAACCACTATGAGGATGTCATATAGCAAGATCATGGCAGTGGATCATAGTTGGCATGGTAATCAACTTGCTGTGCTAGAACATGGACAAGTACTTAAGACGGTCTATCTCAATCGTTTTAGCATCACCAAGCAAGGACTTGGAAGATTAAGGAGCCATTTTGATCCCGAACTGCTTCTCATCACTGGCCCTGGGACTACCTATCTTCCTGATAAGGTAGGTGATTTGTCCCTAAAGAAAGAAAAACGTTTGCAGGCACTTCTGGATGGTGTGCATTTCCTTGCTCCTACATCACCTTCACTCATTATTGTCTTCGAAACTGGCTGTCACATATTTTATCGTGATGTTGAAACAGTTTATGTAGGCTGTCTGCCATATTCATTTGCTAGTGGGAGTCTCAAGAAAAATTTATCTCTTGAAGAAGAGATGGGGCATGATGTTGGCAAGCCACTCAATATCTGTATGACCCAAGCCCTGCCGGATTTTCCACATTCCAAGGGTGAAGAATTATTATTATGCTATTCTATCGCTTTGGCTTTGAAAGAATTTCTAGCACGTTACAGGCTCAACTCTTGTTATATCGGTGGCACAGTGACTGATGGCGCTCTGGAGCAATTACAAAAATTCTTACCTGGTATTTCGATGAAAATGCTTGATAATCCCTCTCACATAGCTGCATTTGGACTCCTTTTACCGTATATTGCTTCTGATTTGTAAAGACTATGTTAGAAAAAATCCGAAATTTTTGCATCATTGCCCATATCGATCACGGGAAGTCCACACTAGCGGACCGCTTTATTGAAATTACCCACACACTGGAAAAAAGAGAGATGAAGCATGGCCAGATGTTGGATACGATGGATATAGAGCAAGAACGTGGGATAACCATCAAATTGCAGCCGGTGCGTATGCAGTGGAAAGATCACAATCTGAATCTCATCGATACTCCGGGTCATGTAGATTTCTCTTATGAAGTTTCTCGCAGTTTAGCTGCCTGTGAGGGGGCTATACTCGTTGTTGATGCCAGTCAAGGTATCGAAGCTCAGACCTTAGCCAATCTGTATTTGGCTATGGAGCATAATCTGACGATTATTCCCGTCATCAACAAAATTGATTTACCCCATGCCGAACCAGAAAAAGTAGCTAAAGAAATTGAAACGGTTTTGGGAATGAAGCGAGAAGAGATGATTTTTGCCTCCGGTAAAACTGGCGAAAATGTGGAAAAGATTCTGGACGCGATTATTGAGAGGATCCCAGCCCCCAAACCATCTGAGGTGGAGAAATTACAAGCACTGATTTTTGATTCCATGTATGACTCGTATAAGGGAGTCGTTACCTATGTGCGTTTGTTTGCTGGTGAAGTAAAAACTGGTGACAAGATTTATATGGCCAATAGCAAAGTAGAAACTATTGTGACCGAGGTTGGTTATTTCAAGCCTAAGTATCAACCAGCAGCTAAACTGATCAACGGTGAAATTGGCTATATCGTTACTGGAGTAAAAGAAGTAGGGGAGACGCGCGTCGGTGATACAGTACTGGGTGATCCCAAGATTCCTGCACTGCCAGGATACAAGAAAGTAAGGCCCATGGTTTTTGCTGGACTGTACTGTGTCGAAGGTGATGATTACCACTTACTGCGTGATGCTCTCGGCAAACTCAGTCTCAATGATGCTGCTCTTGTCTATGAACCAGAGAAGTCTCAGGCCTTGGGCCTAGGTTTTCGTTGTGGCTATTTGGGACTTCTTCATATGGATATAGTTCAAGAGCGCCTCGAACGTGAATATAACCTCAGTCTGATAGTTACTTCGCCGAGTGTGTCATATCAAGTGCATACGCAAACTGAGGTGCTCATGATCGATAACCCCGCTGATTTCCCTGACCCCGCTACTATTATCAACATTGAAGAACCGATCGTCGATCTAGAAATTGTCACTCCCAAAGAATATGTGGGTGACATTATGAAATTAGTCCAAGACAGCCGAGGACAATTTAAGAATTTGCAGTATCTCGATCCTACTCGTGTACATATGACATCGATTGCTCCTTTGGCATCGATTGTAACTGACTTTTATGATGATTTGAAATCCATTTCTTCCGGTTATGCTTCGATGAATTATAGCCTAGCTGGTTACAAACAAGAAGACTTAGTAAAAATGGATATCATGGTCGCTGGTGAAAGACTGGATGCCTTTTCCAGTATCGTGGTACGCAAAGAGGCGCATAGTCGTGGCGAGGCTTTATTACTTAAATTGAAAGATATCATTCCCAAAGCCCAATTTCCGATCGCTTTACAGGCGGCTGTCGGTGCCAAGATCATTGCTCGTGAAACAATCTCAGCCTTCCGCAAAGATGTCACCGGCTATCTCTACGGTGGCGATGTCAGTCGCAAAAAGAAACTGCTTCAAAAACAGAAGAAAGGTAAAAAGCGCATGAAAATGGTCGGCAAGGTTAATATACCGCAGGAGGCATTCCTAGCGGTGTTGAGGAAGAAATAAACAAGTTCTAAATTCTAAGTTCTAAGTTCAAAGTTAAGCGAGCCTATGTTAGGAAAAGTTAATAAAAAAAGTAATAAGGAATCTTTGATACAAAGCACTGTGAAATTTATCTGGCATAAGGGAACAAAATTTCAACATTTGCGTCCAATAACCCAAGTATATGGAGTGTGTTTTGATAGAAGTGGAAGAATTCTTATCATTAGAGAGCCGAATAAGCTCTGGAATATTCCAGGTGGGAAACCAGAAATTCATGAGACAGTCATTCAGGCATTAAAGAGAGAATTACGTGAAGAAGCTGATGTTACAATCTCTGATAAACAGATGATTGGTTACTTTGAAGTAGTATCAGGTCATTCTACGATATATCAACTACGATATGCTTGCTTGATTGAAACGATCCGTGACCAAAGTTTAGATCCTACAAGCAATGCTACGAATGAGCGAAAGTTTGTGAAGCAGAAAGATTTTTTTGATTTTGTGAATATCGCTGATTACAAACCAATGATTGAAGAAGCGATTAAGTGGTTTAAGAGACGACAATCATAAGTCAGGAAGCTTTCTTGGCTGTGTTGAGGAAGAAGTAATATGAGTTCTAAGTTCTAAGTTAAGGCCGGTGAATTTTAACAACAAACGTGAGCAATATTCCTTCTAATTTTTTGCGAAGACCAGCTTTTGGCTGATTAGGCCGAGACTTTGGTGTGGCTGATAAACTACAAAATGTAAGTGTGCTGTAGTGGTCCAGCCAGTCATGCCTACTTCACCGACAATGTCTCCACCCTTGATTAACTGACCAGTCTTTGGTCTCTTCTCTGGAGAAATGTAGGCGAGATGTCGGTATGCACAAGTTTGATTTAGGTCCCCTAGATAAATATCCATCCTATTGTCCAAACCTGCAAATCTTGAGTCGTTCCCTCCTATCTCAGAATCTAATTTACTAAAAGCTACATTGCCACTGGCTACTGACTTAATGGGGGTTCCAGCGGGAACAATCAGATCTAATGCGTGAGAATCATCAAATCCACTTGCCGGAAAGTTAGCATGCGATGGGGCTGCATAAAATGGTCGGAAGTAGTATTCCCCATTATCTTTGGCAACTGAATCTCTCAAACGATCAAAATCAATTGCTACCGGTAATGGAATTCGTTTCTGCTCATTGCCAGCAATAATATTGAGGTCAAAAGCGTATCCAAACTGGTCATGCAATTTAACAGTCAAAGCATCTAGAGCTCTCCACAATTGTTCTTCCAGCTTTGCAGGTGAAGTTCCTTCAAACTCAGGTTGAAAACTTGCCCGAGAAGCTAATTCAATAATGAGCTCAAATAAAGAAACACCTTCAGACAGATTTTTCACACTTTTGATACGGTCATGTACCTTACCTACAATTGCTGGTCCTAGTTTTTCCCTAAGGAGTGGCTCTTTTTCTCCTTTGCCAAGGGATGGTAATTTGTCCCACAAAGAATCTAATAATCTGCGCATAAATAAAATTACTTAGTTGGCAATATAGCATATTTGCGAATGTAGTAAGTTTTTGCTTGATCTCAAACTGCCCCTGTGTTACTTTGCTCGGGACTTAAAGCTCACTATGTACGCAGTTATTAATGTTTCTGGTCGCCAAGAGAAAGTAGTTCCTGGCGAAACTATCACTATTGAAAAACTCGAGGGTAATGTGGGTGATATTGTTTCCTTTGGTGCTCCTGTGTTACTGGCTGACATCGATATTGAATTAGCTGCTAAGTCTGAAATCAAAGGTAAGATTGTCGAACATGGTAAGGGTGATAAGGTGTTGGTGTTCAAAAAGCTTCGTCGTAAGCGTTATATGCGCAAAAAAGGTCATCGCCAACAATATACAAAGGTGGAAATCCTCAAGTGGTAATCGGGTAACTTTTAAGCTGTGGTGGTGGAATGGCAGACACGCCAGCTTGAGGGGCTGGTCCCAGCAATGGGGTGGAGGTTCAAGTCCTCTCCACAGCACCAACCTGCGCTCTGCGAGCTTCGGTTGGCAGGCCATTTTAAAATTCAAAAACAGCCCGTAGCCGGATAAATCCAAGCCATGAGCTGTTATTTAATATGTGAACTGAAAATTAGCTGTTAAGACGATCGTCGGTGATAAAGCCTTTGATCTTGTCATAATCCAGAGGAACTTCTCGAGAGCTAAGTTTGCCCCAGCCCTGATAGTTCATTTCAGAGATGATCATAGTGTCACCTTTGATTTCCTCCACGATAGCAACATGGCCGTAGGGACCCTCGGCAGTTACGACGACTGAGCCGGGCCTTGGGCTTTCACTCGTTTCATATCCCATAGATTCAGCCTTGCTCAGCCAAGTCTTGGCATTGCCATTCCATGGAATGACCATTTTGCTTGCGATGTAGCGAGTACATTGACCTGCATAGAAAACATGACTACCTTCTTTGGCAGGTGCATAAGCGAGTGACTTGTTGCCGGAAGCTCCGGCTACTTTGCTGCGAGTGGCAGTATTTTGCACAGCAAGCTGTTTTCGAACCGTCTTTTCCTGAGCTAGCAACTTTTGATGCGTCTCACTGATCAATTTTACCGTGTTGATCAAGCGAGGGGTTAATTGAGTGAGACTGGAAGCCTCAGAGACACCGATGCTACTTTCTGATGGAGTGGCAGTGATGCCAAAAACTCCGATACCCAAAAGTAGGTAAGCAAACAAAGACACAAACACAACGTGAAGCGATTTGATAAAAGTATCATTAAGGATACAAAAAGTTCAGGAGTGCAAGAGGGATATGATATACGAGAATCACTGATAGTTCAAGATATGCTAGCATGCATACGTCTAAAATTCAAGTCTCTTTATGTCAAAAAAGCTCTTCTGTAAACGAAAAAAGGATTATTTGATGGTATTTAAGCCTGTTGGTCAAGCTACAACGCCAGGAAAGGATAGTAATTCGCTTGTAGAAGAGGTATTTAAGAAGTTTCCTAGGCTAAAGAAGGTGAGTGGGTTCGCACCTGAGGAGGGAGGGCTATTATACCGCTTAGATACTGATACTTCTGGCCTTGTGCTCTTCGCGTGTACCAATAAGGCCTTTCATGCTTTTCGTAAGGCTTCCTATGATCATGAGATTGAGAAGCATTACTTGGCATTGGTAAAAGGAAATCCCAAGAAAAAGGAGGGTGAAATTACTCTTGAGATAGCGCATCATCCCAAAAGTGCATCAAAAATGGTTGTGAAAGCCAAAGAAGACGATAAAAAGCGTGGTAAATGGAGACCTGCCAAAACACAGTATAAAGTGATTAAAAAAGTGAAGGGAAATTCGCTTGTAGAAGCTATTATCTATCAAGGAGCTCGCCATCAAATCCGGGCACATATGGCGGCAATAGGTTATCCATTGCTCAATGATCCTCTGTATGCCAAAAAGCCGGTCAAAAACAAGACTTTTGACCTGACTTGTGCGCAAGTGTCATGGCCAGCAAAAAAACTCATTTTTGATCTGAAAGAACTCAAGATGAAGAAATAAGTGCTGAGTTCCCTCCTTCGCAGGAGCTTCGGCGGGCAGGCTGAGTGCAAAGTGTAACTCATCATTCAGCGCTATGCATTATGTACTTCTCTTTACTCTCTAGGTTCAGTCTGCTAACGTATCGTGTGTTTATAAGATCGAAATTAAGCTTTAGCTTATGATGTTTCCTACTCATGTAGTGACCACTGCTGCGACAACAGCATTTTTCCTGAATAAGTGGGGAACAACGAATAAATGGCTTTTCACACTAGGATTCTTGGCAGGAGCATTACCTGATCTGGATCTCATGTATTATATTTTGTATCGTAAGAAAAAGCCTTTTGGTCAGGACGCTGTCAATCATCGTCAGACTTTTTTGCATGCACCTTTGTTTTATTTAGCTATTTTGACACCGTTGTTTATGCTGAGCTGGGTACTACAGTCGGTACTTATGTATCAAGTATTGGTATTGCTGAGTGTTGGTGTATTCAGTCATATTCTCATGGACATGGTATTGGTCGGTGGTGTGCCTTTACTGTGGCCACTTGATAAGAGGCTCATTGGTTTCTTTCTCACTGCTTCTCGAAAAAAGCTCCAGAGACATGTTGAGCGTGGTGGCGACTGGTTTGGTTTTTATATCCATCATCCTCTGTTTTATTTTGAAGCGATATTCTTAGGCACGATGTTACTTACGGAATGGGTAAAACCTTCACTCGTCATTGGCAGTGTTCTATTCTTTGCTCTTCCAGCATTGGCTCTCAAACATCGGCAGAAAAAACGTCAGATAGATGAGACAATTTCTGAGGTAGTACATAATTGATCTTGTTCATACAAATAAACCGTGCCTTTTTATTTGAGGCAGGATTTTTTGGTTTGCCGTGAACCCGACCCTGAGGGATCGAAGGGGAGTGGTTCATGGTGGACAGTACAGGACTCGAACCTGTGGCCCTCTCGGTGTAAACGAGATGCTCTACCAACTGAGCTAACTGTCCTT
>MEWR01000020.1:1961-27132 GCA_001773455.1 Candidatus Abawacabacteria bacterium RBG_16_42_10 | reverse complement strand
TGCGAGTGAACTATAACGTTCTTTTTTCACACAGACAAGTTTTCTAGCGGGTAGCCTTTACTTCGTTAGATCCAGCACTTCATCGATGCGTATTTGCGCGACAAATTCTGGTACATGAGAAACCAAAATCATGGCACCAGTATATTGGTCTAAAGCCTGCGCTATCACGGGTAGATGACGGAAATTAATGTGATTCGTAGGTTCATCTAAGATCAGCAATCCGGGCTTTTGTAGTACCAACCTGGCAAAAGCAACCAAGCCTTTCTGTCCTTCGGAAAGTGTGCCTATTTTGCTATTGATAAGTGCTGACGTAATGAGAAAGCCAGCGGCGGTAGAGCGTAAGCGTTCCTCAATTGGTCCCCCGGCAGCCGTTTCCAAAGCATCCAACATGGATTGATAAACAGTATGTTCAAAATTTAGGGTAGAAAAATCTTGACGATAATATCCTACTCGTACATTCTCACCAATAATGGCATCTTTGGATGCGCCAGTAGCTAGAGACTCAAGCAATGTGCTTTTCCCGATGCCATTGGGACCAGTAAGTAACAAATGATGGCTTTTGCGCACTACTATTGCAGCTTTTTTTACGACTGGGTGATGATCTTGGATAATGGTGAATGCATTAATTTTCACAACTTCACCTGATAGATCTTCTTGGCAGGGGATAATGAAATCACGAATTTTTTTGTCTTCTTTTCGTACTTCGACGATGTCACTTTCTAGTTCCTCAGCTACTTTACGCATACGTTTAGCTACCGCACGCATTTTTCCGCCTTTGTGAGCAAAGACATTGGCTTTGTCCCGTTTTTCCTGAATACCTTTAGTTAGCTTCGCATTTTTACTGTTTTCCTTTTGTTTGCGAATCTCAATCTGTTCTACTACATCAAAGTAATTCCCTACATACTGTTCTACTTGGCGTGTGAAAATGTCGAGGTAGAGTACCCCGTCAGTGAATGCATTCAAGAAATCTGCATCATGAGAAATGACAATACAGGTTTCGGGGTAATTGATGATAAAACTCGTGAGATGTTCAATACCGGCAGGATCGAGATTATTGGTGGGTTCATCCAAGAGCAGGATATCGGGATTTTGAATCAGGGCTGATGCCAATAATAGTCGTGCTTGTTGTCCTCCAGAAAAAGATTTAATTATCCTGTCATGTGGAGCATGAAGATTTACTATTTCCAGGACATCATCGATGCGTTTACCCATGTCGTACACTTTTTCCTTAAAGTATTTCTCAAAAAATGCTTTCACCGTTAGGTCGCGATCTTCGGGGGGAGTGACCTGCGGAGCGATAGCAATTGTCAGGCCCGGTACAACATTTACTGATCCCGATGTTGGTTCATAGCTACCAAGTATCAGTTTGAATATGGTGCTTTTACCAGCGCCGTTTTGGCCCATGACGGTAATCTTACTTCCCCGTCTCACGGAGAAGTCCACTTCATCCAATATCTGATGATCGTTTTCGAACATAAATGATACCGTATCAAAGCTAACAATGGTTTCTTGAGCCATAAAGGTGACAAACAAGTTTAGAGATCGCGGCAGAGAGTAGCCTATCTCAAACAATTTGGCTACACATGACGTCTATTGCCATATATTCATCTCCATTATAAGATCCCCTCTAAATTTAATTTTATGAAAAAAGTCTTTGGCAAAGTAGAAGCACTTTTTGTTAATCCGCCTGATCAGAAAATTTCTGAAGTCAGAGCTAGTCTTCGAGTTTCTTTGGAGGGCATTGCAGGTGATAAGCACTATGGTTTTGTACGGAATACGAAGGGATCGAGAGAAGCTGAGATTTTTGATCGGCCCAAAACAGAGAAAAGAGTAGATATGGCAAATTGGCGACAGTGGAGTGCAGTGTCACTTGAGGAGATGCGAAAGCTTGCTCATGTCCTGGATCTACGACAAGGAGACGCTATGGCCATCGAATTAGCTAGTTTACTAGGATCAAATCTCTGTGTAAGTGGCTTTACTGATTTTAGCATGGTCGCACCAACTTCCGTGCTTGCATTTCCAAGTGGCGGCATGTGGATGATACTCAGTGAAAATTTACCATGCATGCATCCGGGAAAAGCCATCAAGTCGGTATATCCCAAGTTTAAGGCGAGTGAATTTCCTAAGGCTGCTATGCATATACGAGGTCTTGTAGGAAATGTCTTGATGGCAGGTGATGTGAATATGGGAGATAAAGTAGAACTAAGACTTCGACAATTATGAATAACAAAGCGCATATATACAAGAATTCGTTCGAGGCTTTCCTGCGTAATACCAATGAAAAATTTGTGCTGCGTAGTGAGATACTGCGGTTGATTGAGGAGCGTGACATAAAAAGCTGTTTAGATATTGGCTCAGGCAATGGTGATATGGCTCTGCCAATCAGTGAGTCTGTTACACGCTATGTCGGTGTGGAGAAAAATCCATTATTCGTAACATCTTTGAGAGCAAAGAAATTGCAAGTTCATGAGTCCACTTGGCCAGCGCCACTGCCCATACATGGTCACTCAGTCGACTCTCACTTCTATGACATGGTGCTTCTCAGTCATGTGGTCTCATATGAAAAAGATGAATGGAAGGATTTACTTCGTGAGGCATGGTGGCATGTTCGACCAGGTGGTGGTGTGATGACACTCGTGACGTATCGAGGAGATGAAACTGATTGGACAAATATTATGCAAGAATTGGGACAAGGTGGCTACTATTCAGTCGATACTCACAGAAAAACATTTCACGAAATTACGAGCTTTTTGAAAGGGCTCGGAAAAGTTAATGACAAAAAAGTGGTTAGTCATGTCACCGTGCTGGAACATCTTGATGAGATGCTCCAAGCCTTGGAATTTGTGTACACCAACGGACGTGAGGATCGTTTGGTTGAGTGGCAAAAAATACGCAATCAATTTGGGAAAATACTCAGTGAACGCTACGATGCAAATTTGCCACATAGTAAAAGAAGAATATTGGTCCCTAAGTATCAGTTCCCTTTCCCACACCTCTGTATCAATGTTGAAAAAAGTACTGATGTGTATATTTCCTACAAGTATCGAGGTGAGAAACCGGACGTACTTCGTGAAATGATCAGCTCAGCAGAAGGAGCACTTCATAGCCAAGGCAAAACCACGTTTTGCAATCTCCATGCCGATCCTTACTATCACAGGAATAATTTTACTGTAGATCAAGTCATGTCTCACTGTTTTTCTGAACTGGAGGGAAGCAAACAACATCTCGTCGTTATCCACTCTGAAGCGGTCAGCAAAGGAATATTGCAAGAAATAGAAATATCGCAGAAACAGGGAAGAAAGGTAATGCTTGCAAAGAAGACTGGTGTCGAAGCAGGGTACCTTTCAGATGCCAGTTTTGCCGATCCGGTTATTCACTGGACCAATTTGGAGGATTTGGGTGCGCAAATACGAAAGCATCCAATCTTAAGCTCGTCTGAAGCCCTGTAGGAGACGTCTTGTTGGTGCGTCCAATCGGCGGTTTGCTGCTATTTCACTTGCTGTAAATGTTGTTTGTCGATGATATCGGTATCTATTATAAAGAATTAATTGAAGATGTTTCATTGCTAAGCTGCGAATTCTTTCTTTTTTATCTGGATCTGGAATATCTTGAACAGCCGAAAGTAATGACTCAAGCAATGGATAATGATCCAAGTTTCTTTCCGTAAGTGCAAAATTTCCCTGGAGTAAAAGTGCATAGCCCTGCAATGCAGATTCACCTCCATGTGTTCTGAGAGCGTCAAATAAAGCCGTATCGAGGTCAATGATGCCACAAATGTTTTCTATAAATCTGGTAGAGCGATCTGATTCTTCATGGCTGTCCCAATGATTTTCACCACATCCATAGTGATATCCCTCTCGTCTTGCGATAATTGTTCCTACTGCATCATACTCAATAGGTAATCTTCCACTTAATGTGCTATCACTATTTTCATTGACCAACGCCGTGACAAGGTAGTGCTTTTTATTCGTCAGTGAGCCACGAGACGCATGATTGAGTAACAACGCTAATTCTTGTTTTGGTACAAATCCCGCTATATTGTCGGGGTTCAAATCGTGAAATACATACATATCAGCTTGCTCGGCACTTTCCTCGCGATACCCAGTCTGTGCCACTCATATGTAGTTCGAAATCAATACTTATCGTGACAGTACGTTCATCTGCAGTGCGATAAGCAAATTGCATTGCTTTTTTTGCCGGATGTACATCGGGTGACTGTGCCAGTTCAGGATGAGTCTCGGTGCGAACACTAAAATCAGAGGTATTTTCACATGCATTAACGAGCATTCGGACATATTGGTCGATCTGTTGATATGCCTCCTCATCAATTTCCGTAAAAGTAAAGTGTACCCTTTCAAGGATCGCGCTACTTCTACGAGAAAATCTGGCAGCATCTTCCGCTAGTTGGAAGGCAATTTCTAAGGGTGATAATAAAATGCCTGAAGCAGGAACTAGTATATGTATTTCTGGTTGTTGTAATAGATCTAAATCGAAGTTTGGACCGCCGCTTGGACGCTCCGCAAAAGCTCTACCAATCGCATAGAAAGCCTCGGCATTGGCAGTAATTTCCCATTTGTGATCTTCGGGAAAGATATTACCTTCTCGTAATCGATTGAAGATTGATCCTGTGCTGGTGATTCTCAGTCTCTCACGTGTTTGATGCTCGGCACTGGAGACTAATTCTTTCGACGCGTGAGCAACAGAATGTTGTAGTGTTCGCTCTCCCAAACCGGCTACACCAGTCGCGACACCAGCAGAAAATAGTCCCAGGGCATGCAGAAAATCTCTGCGAGTCAGTGTTCGTGCTCGCTGTTCCTTGGCTACAATGGCAGGAATCTCTCTTTCTTGGTCATGTAGTGATTCTTTTGCTAACATTTTGTTTTTGTACTATCTATCAAGTATACCATAGAAAAATGACAGATCTTTGCTAAAGCAAATAACCTCTCCGTCATGCCGAGCGTAGTCCCAGAAGGACCGGCCCCGGCGAGGCATCTCTTTGATAATGTAGTTCACTTTGCCACATCTCAAAGAGATCCTTCGGCAAGCTCAGGAGACAATGCAAGCTCAAGGAACAACTTCAGTGCTCCGGAATGATATAAGCTTAAACATCCAACATTTTCGCGATGGCACTGTCCTGCATCAGCTTGAAAATTAATTCTTTGTCATCATCTTTGGCTACCATGACGGGGAAGCGATGCTGGCATTTTGAGCAAGTATAAACGATTTGTTGAGTCTTTTTCATCGTATGGTAAATGATGTCGGTTGGCTTCATGAGGCCATGACACTCACTCTTGCGATCTCCGGGTAATCGCTCATCTACATGCAATCCATAGAGACAATAGGGACAATGGTCGCGGGAGTAACCACCTCCACGTTTGGGGACGGATGTATGACAGTTTTGGCAAATGAATGCTTCGTCGCGATGAATTATCTTCATGTACTTGTAGCGTAAGCTAAGTTACAATAATAATGTAGCTGATTTTTCCTGTCCATGATATCTCTGCTTTTGCTTCTGATAGGACTTCTCGTAGTGCTTATTTCCGGTATTGTACTGCTTCGCCAATACTATGCGGTGAAATTTGCCCTTAAACTGGTGTTTTTGCGTATCACCGTACCTCGCGGAGAAGATGCCAAGGATCAAGAAAAAAGCCGTGATCGCGAAAAGGACTTCAAAGAGAGCATCAGTATTATGGAGCAACTCCTTGTGAATCTGGGAGGAATGCTGAAACAAAAATGGTATCAGATATGGAAATATCCGGATACGATGAGTTTAGAATGTGCGGTGCAGAAAGGGCTCATATACTTCTATTTTGTTGTGCCACAAGGATGGGAAACTATTGTCGAGAAGCAAATCACTTCATATTACCCTGATGCTACAGTTGATATCGTCGAAGAATATCCACTTTTTCAAAAGGGCATGCACAGCGAAAGTACAGAGCTTGTATTTAAGGAACCATTATTTTTCCCTTTTAAGACCTATACGCAATTAGAATCAGACCCACTCAATGCAGTGACCAATGCTTTTAGTAAATTGGCTGAGAGTGAAAATGCCAGCTTGCAAATTACTTTGGCAGCACCCAACAAAAAATTGCTCAAGCGTGGTAGAAAAGTTGCCAAGGATCTCTTTCAGGGTAAATCCGGACCGAAGAAGTTTACGGTGATGACGCCATTTAAAGCAGTTTGGAATTTCTTTATCAATGTGAGTTCCGGTGGTGGTGGTAGTAAGGAGCCAAAGCGCCTCACTCCTCGAGAGGAAGAAAGAGTAAAGCTTATCGAGAGTAAAGTGACGAGGAATAACTTTACTGCTTCTCTACGTATTGTGGTAATCAGTGTTACGCCGCAAGGTACCAGTTTGCAGATGAAAAATATTCTCGCTGCTTTCAATCAGTTTTCCAGTAGTGATTTGAATAGATTTACAGTCAAAAAATATTTAGCGAAATCAAAAATTGAAAAATACTTTTTACTGCGCCAATTACAACCAGGCAAAAAAAATCAAATACTGCTTAGCACTGAAGAAGTTGCCAGTATTTTGCATGTTCCCAATGCGAGATTTAACAGCAGTCCTGCGATTTTTTGGCAAGCATTTAAGATTGCTCCCGCGCCCAATGATTTACCAAAGGATGGAATACTCCTCGGCTACAATGTCTATCGTGGTGATGTCAAAGAAGTGCGTCTGCGGCATGAAGATCGTTTTCGTCACTTCTATGTGATCGGTCAAACCGGTACCGGTAAGTCGACTATTTTGCAGACAATGATTCGTCAAGATTTGAAACTTGGTAATGGTCTGTGTGTTATCGATCCTCATGGAGAATTGATTGAAGATATTTTGGCATATATCCCAAAATCTCGCATTCAGGATGTGATTTATTTCAATCCCGGCGATACTGATCGTCCTATGGGACTCAATCTCCTCGAAGCTGATACTCCTGAAGAAAAGGATTTTATTTCCACCGAGGCTCTCAATATCATGATTAAATTATATGGCGAGGAAATATTCTCTCCTCGTTTGCAAGATTATTTCAGAAATGGCTGTCTCACTCTGATGGATGATCCGAATGGCGGTACCATTACCGATATTGTACGCTTATTCACTGACGAAGAATGGCAAATGTACAAAGTATCAAAAGTGCAGAATCCGATCGTGAAATCATTCTGGCATAAACAAATGGCTATGACTGGTGCACGTGAAAAACAAGAAATGATTCCATACTTTGCGGCAAAGTTTGGTGCTTTTATTACCAATACCATGATGCGTAACGTGTTGGGACAAACCAAATCAGCTTTTGATTTTACTGATGTGATGAATAATAAGAAGATTTTGTTAGTAAACTTATCAAAAGGTTTAGTAGGGGATTTCAATGCCAGTCTCCTTGGTATGATTATCGTGGCAAAGCTCCAAGTAGCTGCTATGAGACGTGTGTATGGCAAGAAAACTGATTTCTTCCTCTATATCGATGAATTTCAGAACTTCGTCACCAATAGTGTGGAGATCATTCTCTCTGAGGCACGTAAATATCGTCTAGGTTTAGTCATGGCTCATCAATTTGTGAATCAATTGATCAAGAGTCAAAACGATACCAAGATTCGTGACGCGGTCTTTGGTAATGTTGGCTCAATGCTTGCTTACAAGATCAGCCCAGATAGTGCAGAGCTGATTGGTCGAGAGATGGCACCGGTCTTTACTGAACAGGATTTGCTTAATATTGGTGACTTTAGAGCCATACTGAAACTCTCTATCAATAACAAACCCAGTCGGCCTTTTACTCTCAATGTGATTAAGCCTTGGGAATTGGGTGATCCTGGTAATCCGCGTATTGCACAAGCGGTAAAAGAGCTATCGAGACTTAAATATGGTGTAAGAAAAGAATTTGTGAATCAGGAGATCCTTGCAAGAATTGGGGCATAATCAGTTCAGAGTGCAGAGCGCTGAGTGCTGAATTATCACTCAGAACTCTGAACTCAGCATTCTGCACTTGCAGTGGCATTTGCCATCGAGCCTACTGAAAGCTATTATGTTGTTCGTTAGTGTTACTTTTTTATGGCAGAAGAAAATTCTCAACAACAAGCAGCTTCTCAAGGTGATCAAGGGACACCTCCGGTTGATCCTATGGCGCCACTTTTCCCTGTGGGTAAAAGTCAGGATCCTCGCGATGATGAATGTTTATCAATTTTTTCTGACGAGGAAACAAAGGCTAAGCACGCTGCTCTCGTCAATCACGCTATTGCCACTAATAATCTGAAGTTTGATCAAAAGCGTGTCTTGGAGCTGGTCTCTGGTTCATACTCTCTGACATATGCTGAGAAAATTTATTTTCTGGATATCGCTATTGCAAAGATCACTCAGGAACAAATTGATCAGCTGATACAGGTATTTGAGAGTGAACAAGTGCGCTTTGCTAAGTTGCATCAGGACCACCAAAAGAAAATGAAGGAAATAGAGGAGAAGTATAAAGAAGCTCAGGCCAAAGGTGAAAATCCGAAGTTAGAGTCGGAAAAGAAGGAGGCCAAGAAAAAAGACGAGGCCATGGTCGAAGATATCCTAAAAAACCTTGATTAATTAGCACTTCCCCGCTAAAATCGCTCCGTTCATTATCCCTTCATCTCCATCTCCATCTTAATCTTATTATTGTATGTCTCGTATTTTTGATTTCTTGAAGAAAAACATCAAGGTAGCTAACCTCCCTGCAATTGTTCCTGGAGATACGGTGAAAGTATATCAAAAGATTATTGAAGGTAAAAAAGAACGTGTACAGATTTTTGAAGGTATAGTTATTGCTAAACACAACAAAGATCCTTTGCACGCTACCATCACTGTAAGAAAAATTGCTTCTGGAGTAGGTGTAGAGCGTATTTTCCCACTTATCTCAAGTAAGATTGAAAAAATCGATGTAGTAAAGAGAGCAAAGGTTCGCCGTGCTAAGCTTTATTATATCCGCAAATTAGCTGGTCGTTCAGCTCGTCTGAAAGAGGAGACTGCTCATAACGCTTAATTAGCATGCCAGGGACATCATGGCGTGAATTTGATTGGTGGCTATTCTATAGTGCTGTCGTCTTGAGCCTATTTGGTTTGGTTGTCCTGGTTGCCAATGATAATTCAAGTAATTTCTTGGCTAGTTTTGCTTTTCGACAAATACTTTTTCTTTTTGGGGGAATACTCATTGCAGTGCTTATTGCGCGTAGTGATTATCGCACTTTCCGAGGTCCGGCATATGTATTCTTTTTGATGGCTATTATGTTGCTTGTCGCAGTGCTTATTTTTGGTGTTACTCGAAACGGCACTCGTGGATGGTTTGAGTTTGGATTCTTGCAAGTGCAGCCTTCCGAATTTGTGAAAATACTTTTTGTACTAGTGTTGGCTCGTTTCTGGAGCAAAAAAACTTTTCATACTCTACGGGATGTACTCCTGTCACTTGTGTTCTTGATACCTGTTTTATTCCTTGTACTGATGCAGCCAGATTTAGGTACGGCACTGAGCTATTTAACTGTTTGGCTCATCGTAGTTTTGGCTCTAAGCTTGCCGATGAAGCAGCTGATTACATTCCTTATTGTGGCCTTAACTGCAGGAATTATTTCACTTTTTGTTTTGCTTCGTGTGCTTGGTCAGGATAGTTATCAATTTCAGCGTCTCGAAGTTTTCCCCGATCATCTCTTTCTCAAATCCCTCCATCATAGAGATATCGGCTATCAGGTAGATCAAGCAATTATTGCTATTGGCTCAGGACAGGCGTTTGGCTCCGGTGTCGGCCAGGGTTGGCAAGCGAGGCTGAATTATTTGCCCGTCAAAGAATCGGACTTCATATTTGCCAATATCGCTGAGTCTATGGGCTTTTTGGGCGCTCTCTTGCTTATATTACTCTTTATACTTTTTATATTTAGGACGATACGTGTAGCAACTGTAGCTCAGGACGCATTTGGTAAATTGGTGGCTACCGGTCTACTCGGCATGTACCTATTTCATATGATCGAAAACATTGGTATGAACTTGGGAATATTGCCCGTAACAGGAGTGCCATTATCCTTTGTAAGCTATGGTGGAAGCCATTTACTTACAAGCTACATAGGTCTTGGTTTGTTAGAAAGCATCATCATGAGACACAAAAAAATCAAATTCTAAAGCCATTATTCTTATTGACATCAAAGTCTCGCTATGCTTACATGGCTTCGGTATGCTGTTTCTATATTTCCTAATTGCATACGTTCATATATCATATGCTGGAAGGAGGTGACTCAAAATGACAAAGCAAGATCTCATTAATGCTGTTGCTACAAAAGCAAAGCTTACTAAGAATGGTGCAGCAGCTGCTCTCGCCGCTGTTCTCGATTCTATCGCAGGTACTTTGGCCAAGGGCGGAAAAGTCACCATCACTGGATTTGGTACTTTCAGCGTTAGCAAACGTAATGCGCGCATGGGTGTTAACCCACGTAACCCAAGCCAAAAGATTAAGATCCCTGCAATGAAGACTCCACACTTCAAATCAGGCAAATCTCTCAAAGAGGCTGTTCGAGGTTAATTTGGTCAAGACACTTAAGGATTCCCTAGAGACTTGTGTGCTGTAGGGAATTTTTAAGTTCATCCCGAGCTTTAGGCCGAGGGATCTCTTTTACTCCCCGGGTCTTTTGTATTCCCAGACACCAGGCTGATTTATGAGATCCACTAAGCATAACTCGTCAACAATTGTACTCACCTTGTTTTTCAAAGCCTATATGATTATACATTTTATGTAGCTTGCATTCGTGCGAACACAGGTGATGAAAGGTGATAAAAAGGTGAAGAGGATAAGCCTTCCCACCTGCGAAGCTCACCTTCCACCTGCATTACTTCATCTCCACCTTATTCTTTCATGCTTCCTCTCGCTCATCGTATCCGACCACAGACACTCGATCATTTCTTTGGCCAAGAACATTTACTTGGTAAAGAGGGGATTTTGCGTAAGCTTCTTGGAGCTGAAGTACTTCACTCCTTTCTTCTTCATGGACCATCTGGCACTGGAAAAACAACGATAGCGAGTATTATTGCCCACAATTTTGATGCGTATTTTATCGAACTCAATGCCACTGATGCCAAAGTCAGTGTGCTCAAAAAGAAAATCGTTGAAGCCAAAGAGAAATATGAGGCTTACAATAAAAAGACGATTATCTTTATCGATGAAATCCATCGCTTCAACAAAGCTCAGCAAGATGCATTGCTTCCCGCTGTCGAGGCTGGAGATATAGTTCTCATTGGTGCCACCACTGAAAATCCCTCATATGAGGTCAATCAGGCCTTATTATCACGCGTAACTGTCTACAAGCTGGATCCGCTTTCACAGGATAGCTTACGACAGATCCTCGATAGAGCTTTGAAAGTAGGCTTTGAAGATAAATATGCCCTCTCGGAGGAGGTGAAAGATCATTTGATTCAGATAGCGGCAGGAGATGCGCGTACTTTGCTCAATAGTTTAGAACTTCTCATCAGCAGCAAACAGATTAGTAGTGATTTAAATACTATTCGGACATTCTTGGAGAAGCAGTATATGCGTTATGACAAGAAAAGCAGCGAACATTACAATACGATTTCTGCTTTTATCAAAAGTGTGCGAGGTAGTGATGTGGATGCAAGTCTGATTTGGTTATGGAAAATGGTCGAATCTGGCGAGGATCCTAAATTTATCTTTCGGCGTATGATGATCTTAGCCTCAGAAGACATTGGTATGGCAGATAGCTATGCTCTGATATTCGTGACAACTGCAATGCAAGCATTCGAAGCGGTTGGTTATCCGGAAGGCAAGTATTTCTTGGCCCATGCCTGCATCTACATAGCTAAGGCACCAAAAAGTAATAATATCGCTCAAGCAATTGGTAATGTCAGTACCTATATCAAAGAGAATCCTATCTTGCAGGTGCCTCTTCACCTCACCAAAGAAGGTGGCAAGAATTATCTCTATCCTCACAATTATCCTGGTAATTGGGTAAAGCAAGATTATTTCCCTGTTGATGCAGCAAGGAAGAAATTGTATCCCGAACAAAGCTTGCGCTGAGATTTCAACGGAATACAATGGAGATGATTAATCATGGTCATGAAGCGGCTCCTCACAATTTTTTCTCTTGCCCTTATAAGCATACTTATTGGATTGCAATTGACTCAGGCTGCTTACTATTTTAGTGACACTGAAAGTAATTGGGCTGGAGAATATATCGAGCAGCTGCGAATAAATTGCCGACTTTCTGGCTATACAAACCCGCAAGGCAAACCTCTCTATCTCTATGGACCGGAAAATCGTCTAACGAGAAGTGAACTAGTAAAAATTCTCGTGCAATGTACTTTCCCCACAATCCCCACACCGACGGATAAGCCTTTTAGTGATATTGAATTGGACCAGTGGTATTCAGCTCCGATTGCGTATGCCAAAGAACTTGGATGGGTTGGTGGTTATAGTGATGGTACTTTCCGACCTTTTCAAACTATCACTCGAGCTGAAGCATTGAAGATTATTTTATTAGCGAAAAATCCTGACAGTGAAATTACTTCCGGCACGAATACATTCTCAGATGTTTCCCCATCCATGTGGTATCACCGTTTTATTTCTTTTGCGGTCATGATGGGCTATGTCGAGGGCTATAAAGACAATCGTGGACAGCCTACAGGATATTTCGGTCCCAATGCTACGATCACACGTGCCGAAATTGCCAAAATTATTGCGCGTGTCTTCACTTGGCTTCCTCAGGCCTCACCTTCTCCTTCATCTCCATCTTCGCCTACCATTGGTGGCTGTTCTGTTTTCCCTGCTGATAATCCTTGGAATCAAGATGTCTCACAATTACCGGTACACAATAATTCAGCAAATTTTATATCGAGTATTGGTTCAAGCACAAATCTCCATGCTGATTTTGGCGGCAATGGTGAATATGGCATTCCCTATATGATTGTGCCGATCAGTCAGTCAAATATTGCGATTGAATTTACTGATTATGGTGATGAGAGTGATCCGGGTCCTTATCCGATTCCGGGAAATGCGCCGATTGAAAATGGAAGTGATCGTCATGTACTTGTGGTTCAGAGGGAGGATTGTAAGTTGTATGAGTTGTATCATGCCGCATTCAATGGTGAGAGATGGCAAGCAAGTTCTGGGGCCATTTTTGATTTGAATTCAAATGCCTTACGTCCTGACTATTGGACTTCAACTGATGCTGCCGGACTGCCGATTCTTCCAGGACTAGTGCGCTATGATGAAGTAGCTTCTGGCGAAATCAAACATGCACTGCGCTTTACTGTTCAGGAAACACAACGGGGTTTTATTCATCCGGCGACGCATTTTGCTTCTGATTCAACAAATCCCAACCTGCCTCCCATGGGACTGCGTCTACGATTAAAAGCAAATTATGATATTTCCAATTTCACTGGACAATCACGAGTCATTCTCGAGGCACTGAAAAAATACGGCTTGATCGTAGCAGACAACGGATCTGATTGGTTCATCACTGGTGCCTCTGACACGCGCTGGAATGATGAAGATCTCAATCAATTAAAAACCGTGCCGGGTAATGCCTTCGAAGCAGTGTATACGGGAAGTATTATTCACTAGGAAAATTTGCAAATGTCAGGACCTTCGTTATAATCCAACTGCATTTTTGCGGGTATAGTATAGCGGTATTATGACTGCCTTCCAAGCAGTAGAGATGGGTTCAATTCCCATTACCCGCTCCAAAATCAACATTTCGGGGTATGGCTCAGTTGGCTAGAGCGCCTGCTTTGGGAGCAGGAGGCCGCAGGTTCAAGTCCTGCTACCCCGACCAGCCTGCGCTCTACGAGCTTCGGCTGGCGCAGCCAACGAAAGCGAGTAGTGAGTTAGCGCAGTGCTAGTCCTCCAAAGCTTTAGCGCAGGAGGACATTAGAACAAGCTTCGGATGGCGGGCCATCCACTGATACGTTCCCTCGGAGCATCGGATGGCGGTGCCACTTGATTGCCTTGCTCAGGTTCAATGTCTGTTGCGCTTTTTATTGTAATTAGATATAAATTTCAATATGGTAAAATAGTGCCTTTCAATTTCATTCATATCTCCAATGAATCGTCTCTACACGGTGTCCCTCGTGTCTCTCGCGTTTCTCACAGTAGGTCTCTGGTATTTGATGTCTGTTCCCGTAGCGCAAGCGGTTGGTCCATGGCCGAGTAATTCACAGTGGATCATGTTAACTTCTGGCGGTAGTTTAATTACCGATCGAGAAGCAAGGGCGAGCTGTACTGATCCTACGAACGGAGGTACTTCACCATCACAGGCAAATGATATTGGCTCTCAGGCAAAATGTAGTGGAGGTACAAAATATAATCCGGGACTTATTGATACAGAGTTTGGTACTGGCACACAGCCAAGTGCCGTTCTTTCGAACACCTATTCTACGGGTACCTATTATAGTGATCCCAATGGGGACTCGAATGCGTGTTTTAATATAAGTGATGATATCATTTACTTCCGAGTTCGTTTAGCTGCATCTCCCTTGCAAGCCAATCCTGCACAAGGCCTTACAAATAATTATTGGTGGGCGACGCTTGATGTCGATGCGGATGGTATTATTGATTTTTATGTACGAGTAAATGGCAATCAAGGTATTAGTGGTGGCGATCCATCAACCACAGAAAATATTCAGCTTTTCTATGAGACAAGTAATGACGCCGATCCTACGGGAGAGCCCATAGTAGCAACACATCTTAATCCTTTGAATACAGGGTATGCTCGTGCTGCTGCGACACCAGATAATGGTACGGTTGGTGATGCTACTGAGTATTTCCTTGATTGGCAATTACCCGTGAGTGATTTCAAAGATGATCTTGGTGTACAGTCACTTGTATTGTGCGAAGGAGCGGCAATTTTACTGACAAACTATAGTACCTCTGAGAATGGCAATGATCCTTTCCAAAAAGACCGTATTATGGCTCTTGGAACTTTTTCTGATGTGATAATCCAATCAACACCTGAATATGAAATTACAAAGACGGCTACTGATGTAAATGGTGGAGCACTTTTGGTGGGTGATGAAGTGGAATATACGATTACCGCCTCAAATCTCGCAGCAAATCTCTCAAACTTTGTTTTCACTGATCCTATACCAACAGGAGGTACCTATGTCCCTGGTAGTATCAAAGTAACTCTTGATGCGACGACATATACAATGACTGACGCCAATGATTCTCCAGATGCAGGTGGATGTCCTGCAGCTACTAATTGTATTGCAGACTATAATGTCACCACTGTAGGAGCTGTCACAGTCAAAAATGATTGGCTTTATTCGATGACTGCAGCAAGTCCGTTGTATGATGAAATTATTATTAAATTTCGTGTCACTTTTGCTTCACTGGGAACCAAGTCAAATCAGGGAAGAGGTGTGATGAGAGAATTGCCCAATAATCTTCTCACAGACGATCCTGCAGTTGATAACGGATCGGATTGTGTGACTGCAAGTACGGATAATTGTAATGATGGGATTACTGATAATGATGATCCAACACAAGTCACTGTGGTGACTCCGCCACCGGAGGCTGATTTGTCAGTAACAAAAACTGATGGGATTGGGACAGTGATTCCGGGAAGCTCCATTGTCTATTCAATTGTTGTTACCAATAATGGCCCAACTGCTGTAGTCGGAGCTACGGTTACAGATACTTTTGATGCTAGTCTGAGTAATGTTTCTTGGGTCTGCGTTGCTTCAGGAGGGTCTAGTTGTACAGGAGCCGGTCTCGGAGATATCAATGATACTGCGGTAGATTTACTCAGTAGTGGAACTGCTACCTATACTGTGAATGCCGATACAGATCCTGATGCTAGTGGTTCTCTCATCAATACTGCAACAGCCACAACCCCAGGAGGTATACTTGATCCAACATCCGGAAATGATAGCGCAACAGACACGGATACATACACGCCAACAGACTTTGGTGACGCACCTGATCCTACCTTCCCTACACTACTGGCGAGCAGTGGAGCTAGCCATACCATCGTATCTGGTGAATATTTGGGCGCAAGTGTTGATCAAGAGCCCGACGGTCAACCAAATGCGACAGCAACCGGTGATGATATCGCTGATACAGACGATGAGGATGGTGTGAGTTTTACGTCCTCCATCATACAGGGAGCAACGGCTGATGTGACTGTTACTGCTTCCGTGGCTGGTTTACTGAATGCATGGATGGATTTTACGGCTGATGGAGACTGGGATGATGCCGGAGAGCAAATCTTTACTGATGAAGCACTTGTCAGTGGTGCAAACAATCTCACTTTTTCAGTTCCTTTGAGTGCCAGTGTCGGCACAACCACTTCTCGATTTCGTTTTGATACAGTAGGTGGACTTTCATATACGGGATCAGCCGCTGATGGAGAAGTGGAGGATTATCAGGAGACTATTGTGGCTGCTATACCGGATCTCTCTACATCGACAAAGAGTGACAATGACCCTGATAATAATGTTGTGAATGGTCAAACTATTACCTATACAATCACAGTTATCAATTCCGGAACGGCCACAGCTACCGGTGTTGATATCAGCGATACGATAGATGGTGATCTCGAGAATTTATCAGTTTCAAGTATTACAAATTGTGGGCCTGGATTTCCTACTCCTACAGATAGCTCCACATCGACCATGCTTGATATCACCGATGCAAGTATCGCAGTCGGAGTAGACTGTGTCATTGTATTCACTGCTGATGTAGAACTCGCAGCACCAGGTGGATCATCAATTCCCAATACCGCAACGATATCTGCTGCTACTGAGGGAGGTCCTGGTGGATCTCCTAGTTCAGATACTTTGACAGTCACGACAACACCGGATCTTTCTACTTCCACCAAGTCTGACGATGATATCGACAATAATGTCGGCAATGGACAGACAATTACCTATACCGTGACAATAATAAATACAGGCAATGCTGCCGGTACGGGAATCAGTGTGACCGATACCATTGATTCTGATCTGGAAAATCTTATTGTCACAGGTACGACGAATTGTGGCACTCCAACAGATAGCTCGACATCAAGTATGCTCAACATAACCGGTATTACTGTATCAGCTGGTATTGATTGTGTGATTACCTTTACCGCTGATGTCGAACTCGCTGCACCAGGTGGTTCATCAATTCCCAATACTGCAACAATTTCTGCCGCCAGTGAAGGCGGCCCTGGTGCTTCACCAAGTTCAGACACTCTTACAGTCACTACCACTCCTGATCTTTCTACCTCGACAAAGTCTGACGATGATGTCGATAATAATGTCAGCAATGGTCAGACAATTACCTATACTGTGACGATTATTAATTCTGGTAATGCCAATGCTACCGGAGTAAGCGTCACCGATACCCTCGATTCTGATCTAGAAAACTTCAGTTTTAATATTTTGACAGATGTTACCAATTGTGGAACCCCTACTAACAACTCTACTTTAGTACTCTTAGATATTACTGACATTAGCATAATAGTAGGTGTGAATTGTGTGATTACTTTTACTGCTGAGGTGCAGCCTGCTGCACCTGGCGGATCGACAATTCCCAATACAGCAACCATATCTGCCCCTGCCGAGGGTGGTAGTGGGACTTCTCCTGAATCAGATGAATTAACGGTTGGATCATCAACCGATCTTTCTACTTCAACAAAAACTGACAGTGATGCTGATAATATTGTCGAGCCAAATCAAACATATGCGTATACAATTACTGTCATTAACAGTGGCAATATCACTGCTACCGGTGTTGATATTAGTGATACGATTGATTCTGACTTAGAAAATCTTATTGTTACTAGCATCACCAATTGTGGTGCTCCGACAAATAGCTCAACGTCAACTATGCTTGATATTACCAATGCCACAATAGATGCTGGTATTGATTGCGTTATTACTTTTACAGTCAGAGTAAAACCAACAACGACAGGCGGAACCATAGTCAGCAATACTGCGACTATTTCTCCACCCATAGAAGGTGGTAGTGGTGCAAGTCCAGACTCACCTGATCTCACTGTAGATTCTATTCCTGATCTTTCGACATCGACCAAGACTGACGACGATGCAGATAATAATGTAGCGAACAGTCAAACAGTTACCTATACGATCACCATTAAGAACACTGGCAATGCGACTGCTACTGGGGTTGATATTTCTGACACGATTGATGCTGATCTGGAAAATCTCATCGTTACAGGGATAACTAATTGCGGTACACCTACTGATAGTTCAACTTCAAGCATGTTGGATATTACTGGAGCTGATATTGCGGTCGGAGTCGATTGTGTTATTACTTTTACCGCTGATGTCACAGCAGGTGCTCCGAGTGGAAGTATAATTTTAAACACAGCAACAATTTCTCCGGCGAGCGAAGGAGGCAATGGAGCATCGCCAACATCTGATATTCTTGCCGTAAACTCCAGTATTATTTTCTTTGAATCAATCAAGCAAGATAACGATGCTGACAATGCCGTACAACCTGGCTCCACAGTCACTTATACTATTTCAATCGTAAATACAGGCAACGCAGATGCTACAGGTGTAAGTGTTACTGATATTATTGATACTATTTTTGGCGCACCATATAATTTCACTTATACTGATTGTGGCAGTCCAAGTGACGGTTTTGCTGACCCAATACTTACATTCTCGGATATAGACGTCGATGCATTTACTACCTGTGAGATAACATATGATGTAACATTGGATACTCCTATTTTTCACCCAGATCCGGAAAGTGTAACTATTGTTAATTCTGCAGATATTATTCCGCCAAATGGATCTGACACTCTGGTGGCTGATATGCTTACTTTGGATGTGACGCCAGATCTGAGTACATCAACAAAAGAAGAAGACGATGATGATAATTTCGTAGGAGTGGAGCAAACAGTCACATTTACTATTACCATCAATAATACTGGTGACGGCACAGGAACCGGTATCAGTGTGGATGACACTCTCGACACACATTTTGTTGAACTGGTAGTCAACTCAATTAACGGTTGTGGCACTGTGTACACTGATTCTTCAACCGCGAATCCTCCGGTAATCGATATTGATGACATCATCGTAGATCCGGGCACTCCATGTGTCATTATTTTCACTGTTACAGTGGGATCTGGAACAAATGGTGATCTTATTGATAATCAAGCAACGATTTCTGTCTCAAAAGAAGGTGGCAATGGTGGCACACCCAGTTCCGATACATTGACATACACTACTGGCGGTGGGGGTGGTGGTGGAGGAGGCGGTGGAGGTAGTCGTCATCGTACCAATAAAATAGTTCGAGTTGAGAAGGCAATGGAAGAATGTATGTCCTATGATGGAAATCGTGATCTTGTTTTCACTGATCTCAATGGTGTAATGCCTGAATTTGTAGAGAGCGCCAATATTCTCAAAGACACCTATCAACTCGATACGGGTGATTATACTATCGGAGGGTATGATTCGATGAGAAAAGACATAGGTGCAAGAGTGGTTGGACTCAAAAATAAAGTCAACAGGCTCGAATGGGCAAAAGTGCTTATGCTCTCGCATTGCTTGCATATCGATGATGCTACGACACTTCCTGACACGACATCATCAGGCAAACCGATGCCAAATTTCAGTGACTTACCACTGATGCATAATGGCGATAGCGAACATGACTGGCAGGTAGATGTGATGTATTCCGCTGCTTATTATGGCTTGGTGAATGGCACCCTCCAAAACAACATTGAACCCGGTCGATTTGTTACCGGTGCTGAAGCAGTAAAAATGGTTGTAAGAACCGGTGAATATATTAAGAATGCCATTGCAGCTCAAAATGATACCTTGATACCGGAGAACTTTGATCGTAATGCATGGTATTTTGAATTCTACGCCAAGGCTTTAACTGAAGATATATTTCAGTCGATCATTCAAAACTCTACTCCACAGGCTAATGTTATGAGAGGACGAGCTCTGCATGAATTACTCAAGACGATGCTCAAACGAAATATGTATATACCTGAAAGTCAGGCACATGTCGAAGGGCTACTATAAATAGTTATATTCATATTGCAGTTTAGAGAGATTTACAGTACTATACCCACGCTTATTTTTCTCGTGATTTTGTTATGGCTCAAAGCTTCTCCCTCACATCTCAAGTTCGCAGTATTTTTGGTAAGGAAGTAAAACACCTTCGAAAGAAAGGGGCATTACCTGCTGTTGCCTACGGACGTGGTGCTGACACTGACCATATAGAATTAAGCACCAAAGACTTCCTTAAGGTTTTTGAGAAAGCTGGTTCTAATACTATCGTTGATTTGGATATTGCTGGTAAGCCAGTCAAAACCATTATTTATCATGTTGATTATGATCCTGTAACCGATGTACCTCGTCATGTCGATTTCTTTAAGATTCGTATGGATGAGAAACTCGAAACCAAAGTTCCATTGGTATTTGTCGGTGAATCTCCCACAGTACGTGCTGAAGGAGCAATTGTTGTACATATCAAGGATGAAGTTGAAATCCGTTGTCTTCCTGCCGATCTTCCTCATGAAATTCAAGTTGATGTTTCTGTGATGGCACAGGTTAATGACAGTATTCATGTGAAAGATCTTCCTGTTCCTGCGAATGTGGAGATTTTAGATGGTCCAGAAGAAATGATTGCTCAAGCAATTATTCCGAAAGAAATTAAGATTGAAGTGCCTGTTGCTCCAGTTGCTGGTGCCGAAGGTGCTGTACCTGGTGCTGAAGGCGCTGTTCCCGGAGCTGAGGGTGCTGTTCCTGGTGCTGAAGGCTCTCCAGCCGCTGAAGGTGGCGCTGCTCCGGCTGCTAACGAAGCGAAAGCTGCCCCAGGCAAAGAAGAGAAAAAGGGTAAATAATCATTCATTAATTCTCATTTATGGCTCAACAACCAGAACAGAATCAAAATATGATCAATGTCCAGATCAAGGATGATATGCAATCTGGTGTGTATGCCAATGCTGCATCAGTAAGCGTCAAAGAGAATGATGTACTTATTGATTTTGGCTATATTCTTCCTGGTGTCAGTCCCACAACGATAAAGGTGCAATCACGGGTGAACCTTAGTCATACTACTGCTGAGCAGTTTCTCGGTATTCTTCAGAATGCACTTCTGGACTTTAGAAACAGGAAAAAAGAAGGGAAATAAGTTCTAAATTCTAAGCCTGCCCTGAGTGTATCGAAGGGTTCAAAGTTCTAAGTTTTTGCAACTTGTGCCTGTTTTGAGTATTCTACAAACATCTTCCTATTAAGAAATTTATGGAAAAGGTAACGATGGATAGCTTGGTTTCGCTTTGTAAACGCCGAGGTTTTGTATTTCCCTCTTCTGAGATCTATGGTGGCTTTGCTGCTATCTACGATTATGGTCCTTATGGAGTTGAGTTAGCGAGTAATATCAAGGCTGAGTGGTGGCGACATATGGTGCAATTTCGTGATGATATTGTCGGCCTCGATTCTAGTATATTTACTCACCCCAAAGTCTGGGAGGCGAGTGGTCATGTGAAGGGTTTCTCTGATCCTCTCACCGAGTGCAAGAACTGCCATGTGCGTTCTCGTGTCGATCATCTTCTTGAGGAAGTAGGTATACAAGCTGATGAAAAGATGAGCGAATCTATGATCAATGAGCTCTTTGCAGAAAATCTCGATAAAATTACATGTCCTAAATGTGGTAAGAATAAATTTACCGAAGTAAAGAAGTTTAATCTGCTTGTACAGACTAATTTGGGCAATTTTACGGGGGACTGGACCAAAGATCCCACCTATCTTCGCGGTGAAACCTGTCAGGGTATTTATATCAACTTTAAGAATGTATTGGATTCAACTCGAGTTAAAGTACCATTTGGTATTGCGCAGATCGGTAAAGCTTTTCGTAATGAAATCACCGCCCGGCAGTTTATTTTCCGTAAGCGTGAATTTGAGCAGATGGAAATGCAATATTTCGTCCATCCTAAAAAAGATATGGAAGAATATGAGAAATGGCGTGAGTATCGCTTTCAATATTATGTAGATCTCGGTATCAAAAAGGAGAATTTACGCTGGCATAAACATGAAAATTTAGTTTTCTATGCCAAAGAAGCTTATGACATCGAATATCATTTTCCTTTTGGCTTCAAAGAGCTCGAAGGTATTCATGCTCGTGGTAATTACGACTTAACCCAGCACAGTACTCACTCAGGTAAAGATTTGTCGTACATCGATCCTGTCAGTCAAGAAAAGTACATTCCACATGTAGTCGAAACATCTGCAGGTGTCGATCGCAATTTCCTCATGTGTCTCAGTGACGCGTACAATGAAGAGATTGTGAATGATGAAACCAGAGTAGTGCTGAAGTTTAACCCACGGTTAAGTCCAATTAAGGTTGCAGTTCTGCCACTATCAAAAAAAGAACCGATTCTCAAATACGCTGAACCATTGGCTATGGATCTCCGTAAACTGTATCGCTCTGAATATGATGAAACCCAATCAATTGGTAAACGATATCGTCGCCAGGATGAAATCGGTACACCATTTTGTATCACCATCGACTTCGAAACTGAGAATGATAAGAAAGTAACCATTCGTGAGCGAGATAGTATGCAACAAGACCGTATCGCCCTTGATCAAGTTTCAACTTATTTACATGATAAGTTAGGATTTTGATCAGTTCTGAGTGCTGAGTGCAGAATTCAGAGTGGATAACTCAGCGCTCTGCCCCGAAGGGGCCCCTTTGGGGCACTCTGAACTTTTTAAATATCAATATCCTTAGCAAATTCAGCATTCATCTGGATGAACTTCTTGCGTGGTAACACTTCTTCGCCCATGAGGGTTTCGAAGACATTATTCGCACGTTCAGCATCCTCGATATGAACTTTGAGTAAAGTACGATTCTCTGGATTCATGGTTGTTTCCCAAAGTTGTTCAGGATTCATCTCACCAAGACCTTTGTAGCGCTGAATATTGGATGGATCGACTTTTTCAGCAAGCCGAATAGTATCTTTCTCTTCGTCGCTTTGGACATACCAGGTTTTCTTACCTTTGCTCAATTTATAGAGCGGTGGTTGAGCAATAAAAATATGCTGATCTTCAATTAGCTTGGGATAATAGCGATAGAAAAAGGTCAGCAGCAATGTGCGGATATGAGCGCCATCGACATCGGCATCTGTCATGATAATGATTCTCTGATAGCGAAGCTTGGTGATATCCATGGTGTCGCCAATGCCACAACCCATTGCGATAACAAGAGCTTTAATTTCATTGAAAGCGAGCATCTTATCAAGCCGTGCACGTTCCACATTCAAAATCTTACCTTTGAGCGGAAGTATTGCCTGGAAATCACGATCGCGACCTTGTTTGGCTGAACCGCCGGCGGAATCTCCCTCTACCAGATATATTTCACTGCGGGTGCGATCACGAGTAGAACAGTCAGCTAATTTCCCTGGTAAAGTCATGCCTTCGAGCGCGCCTTTGCGAACGACCGCATCACGAGCAGCGCGAGCAGCAAGACGAGCACGGGCTGCTAAGCAAGATTTACCGACAATAGCCCGAGCAGCCTGTGGATTTTCTCCTAGAAACTCATTGAATTTCTCATTGAATAAACTTTCTGTGGCTGTACGTACTTCAACATTCGTCAATTTGGACTTTGTCTGTCCTTCAAACTGCGGATTGCCTAATTTAACAGAGACGATAGCTACTAAACCTTCACGGACATCTTCACCAGTGAGATTGTCATCTTTTTCTTTGATCAGTTCTTGCTTACGAGCAAAGCTATTAATAACCCGTGTAAGTGAGGTACGGAAGCCAACAAGGTGACTACCACCTTCAGACGTGTAAATATTGTTAGCAAAAGAGAAGACTTGTTCTTGGAAAGCTTCGGTATAAGCAACTGCCACTTCAACAACGATATTGTTCATTTCTTTTTCGAAGTAGAAAATTTCAGGAGCCACTGGCTTACGACCCATAATCAACTGTCCTACGTATGACTTGATACCATTTTCAAAAAAGTATTTTCGCTTTTCATTCTTGCGTTTGTCGTGAAGAGTAATAGTCAAAGCTCGTGTTAAATAAGCTTGCTGCTTGAGACGAAGGGCAATACGGTCAAAATCAAATTCAGTCACTTCCAAGATACTGCTATCTGGCCAGAAAGTGATTTCAGTGCCATGAGCATCGCTTTTACCATCAACTTTCATATCCATGGTAGGAAGTCCTTTGCTGTACTCTTGTCTGAAGACTTTACCTTCATGGAAAACTCGAGCAATCATCTTGATTGAGAGTGCATTTACGCAAGAAACACCCACTCCATGAAGACCTCCGGAGACTTTGTAGGCTTGATTGTCAAATTTACCACCGGCATGTAGCGTACAAAGCACGGTTTCCAAAGCGGGACGACCAGTTTTCTTATGAATGTCGGTAGGAATACCACGACCATTATCTAGTACAGTGAGACTTCCATCTTCATGAATAGTGACATCTATAAGATCACAATGTCCTCCCATCGCTTCATCTACGGAATTATTAATCAGTTCCCACACTAATTGATGTAACCCTGTACTATCGGTAGAACCGATGTACATACCTGGTCTTTTGCGTACTGGATCAAGACCTTCGAGGACTTGAATACTTTCCGCCGTATAGCCTTTTGACGTTTTTTTATCAGACATAAATAGGGGCTTTTTAAGCAGGGGAATGGTAGCATAAACCCAAGTAAGATAAAAGGCCTGAAAAGCTTATGTGTAAAGGAAATGATGGGCAAATGCCTTCTCCAGAAAAGCTTGGGTTTTATTGGCTTCAGTGAGGGTCTCAGATGTGCCGATCTGACGCAGGGAAAGAAAGACTTGTTGATGATCAGTAATGGCTAGTTCACTGCAATCCTCACAGAGGAAGCCCTCAAAATTTCGCCCATGGGAAGCGATATTCTTTTCATCCAATTCTTTGTGACAATTCTGACATACATATAGATTGATACCAAAACCTGATAACAATAAGAGTTTGTTCAAAAACTGTATCCACAAATTTTTGGGATTGCCTTGGGAAGAAATGCTTTGCAGAAAATCACTGAATGTATGATAGAGCTCAAGATGAGCGTCATGGTCTTTGGTGGCTTTCATAAGAGCCTTGGCCGCCCTCTCGGCAATTTGCCAATGAGCGAGTGACTTACGAAGGTAGGGATACCAATTGATCATCTGCGCAGAAAGCAACATCGGCAAATCGGATTTATTGGTCACTTCAAATCGCCCCTCAATA
>MEWR01000020.1:295-1938 GCA_001773455.1 Candidatus Abawacabacteria bacterium RBG_16_42_10 | reverse complement strand
TTGAGCTTACGGGCACCTTTGGCAATGAACTGAGTCTTGCCTAATTCCTTACTAAAAATAGTCACAATACGATCAGCTTCCTGATAGTTCATAACTTTGATAATGATGCCGTGAAGTACTTGGGAGTACATAATTATGTTGATAACACGAGCAATACTACGCCCAAAGTGAGAAAACCAAAAGCTACAACCTTTACCCCCAGTTTGTGTTCATGGAAAAAAGCATTTCCGAGTATCATAGTCCATAATGCAGTAGCGGAGCGCTTTGCAGCTAAGATAATTGAGGAAGGAGCATACAAATAAGCGAAACTTTCTATTACTGAACCGATGCCAACACCAGCTGATTGGGCAAAGAATATTCCTTTCCTCAAAAATCGTAATGGATTTTCTCTGGCCCAGAAATAAGCGACAATCCACAAATAGGCGAGAACAATCACGTGCATCAGTGCTTGCTCCGATTCTACTGAATTGAAGTTAGTAATGTTGTACTTATACAAAGAAATTGTAGCCGCGGCATTTACCGTGCTTAATATGACCCAGACCATCCCTTTTCTACTAATACCCTTTTTCCAATACAGTAATGCAATTGTTCCCATTATCATGAGAATACCAACATACTGGAGAGGAGCAATGTCATACCCCATAAAGGCATCAATGATCAGCAGCAATGGCACAGTACCAACACGGAGGAAACCCAAAGTGCTCCTACTCGCCTTAGCAATGGCAAAAACAGTAACCGTTGTCTGAAAAATTTCTAAGACAGCACGAATAAGAAATGTGGGTATCGATGCCGGAGCTATGGCTAGCGTTTGATTATAAAGTGCAAGCGCTACAAAAAATACTGCACCGAAGAACACATTCAAAAATCCCATGGTAAACATGCTTTCCCGATGTTTGCTTACTTCATATTTACCGATAGAAGTAGCACCTTCACCAAACAAAGTTCCAAGAGTAATGAGAAGAATGCCTATCATAAAAATTCAGAATTCCCCGAAGGGGCCCCTTGGGGCAGGATTAAAGATTAAAATCTAATGCTTTTGCAAAAAAATATTTAAGGCAACTTTTGAATCAACTTGTATATCGGCAGGATAACAAATAATCTGAAATTCGTCCTCATACATAATCTTTTCTGGTTTGTTGATGATTTGTACAAATACTTGGCCATTAATCACTGACACATGCCACATGAGAAGTCCAGAATCAATGTATTTCTTTAAACCATAATCACTCCAAAATGAAATAGCCCCGGGGTAATCCATTCCCACTTTTGGTAACCAAGAACCGTCTGGTTTCTTCTGACGTCGTATATCATCTCGAGAACAATCACGATCAACTGCTTCGTAGATGCCAACAGAACTATTGTTGGTTTCTACCTCAAACCGATAAAACCGGTTCATACTGGAAAGTCAAAGAGATTTTTTTCATTTTTCCTAGTATATACTGGAGCTGAACAAATAAAACAAATTTGTGAGAGGGTGGGAGGTCCCCCCGGGTGGGCGGGGAGTGCATTTATAAATCTTTTTTCTTGCTGGCAACTGAAAAGCTGTGCTATAAATCTCGCGTGCATGTGATCGGGCCTTGCCCGACGAAGTTGTAACGTAGTCGGGGATCGTCTAATGGTAGGACAGGAGCCTTTGAAGCTTC
>MEWR01000020.1:155-270 GCA_001773455.1 Candidatus Abawacabacteria bacterium RBG_16_42_10 | reverse complement strand
CGAACCACAAACCACTCGCTCCGTTCGGGTTCGTGGCGCGCCATGCACTCGCCGCTAGACGTAGTGAGTGGCATGCCATGAACTCGACACCAAGAGTAGTGAATGGCTAAAGCCT
>MEWR01000020.1:0-147 GCA_001773455.1 Candidatus Abawacabacteria bacterium RBG_16_42_10 | reverse complement strand
TATTTTTGCATATAGAAATACTGTGGTTTGTGCCATGAACTTGAGCGTAGGCTGTATAACCGCACCCAGTTTTGGACTTTTGAGGTAAAGAGGAGGTTAATGATGGTGGAGAAGTCAGAATGAACTGTAAGGGAGAAAGTTTGTTGT
>MEWR01000019.1:7177-10394 GCA_001773455.1 Candidatus Abawacabacteria bacterium RBG_16_42_10 | reverse complement strand
GCTATTCATCTAACGATGGGTTATTCACCTCTACTCTACGAGGTTATTTCCCATCCTCAAAATGTAACCCTAATTGCTGCAATATAAACAATAACTGTCAACAATTAAGAAAAGCTTTATTATTATGGATTTACACGAATAGGTATTTCGTCGGGACAAGGAAGTATTCTTCCCTGATCATCGACAATCTGCGCAGTCAAAACTCTTTCTCCAGGAAATTCTGCCGGTTGGCACGTTGAGATAGGACTTCCCAAGTATCGTGTGGGGCCGGGTGGTGGCATGTATGTGCCTACACTGCCTTCATATGCCGCGTTTTGGACAATATAACGTATCGCGCCATATCGAGGATATGTGTGGATCAACAGTGGTATACAGCTTCCCTGTGTAAAGGGATTTGAAAAAGTGGGTGCCAACGAAAAACTAATGCAATCTACCGGCACAGAATACGTGCTATCTATTTCCAATGTACCAGTATCACTCGAGACAATGCTGTTGTCTATTTCCTCCGCAGAATCAATACCAGCATCCCCCAGTACAACACTACTGTCTGTCTCTGTAGACCCGTCACTGCCATAATAATTGTTGGTAACGGACGTACATCCTGCAGACATGAGTATGCCAAAAAATGCTGTGCGAAATAACGGGATCCTGGAAAGTTTTTCTAAAGAGTTTTTCATGCGATCTATGGTCGGACAGTTAATGTTGGCGAGGGACAATCTGCACGTTCACCGCGAGGAGTAATTACCCAGTTTAAAAGTGAATAAGAACCTGGACCGGGAGGGTTTGTTGCGGTGATGAGGGCTCTGTTTGTGGGTCCGACAAAACTGATCATGCCAGAAGAGGTTGGCGCGTTTTCAATATAATACCTCAATGGACTGTCACCGGATGCTGGGCTTCTTGGAACACCACCAATTATTAACGTAGTGCTTCCCCCGACAGGAATAGTATCTACACTGCTCTCAAAAGTAGAGCTGGTACAAGAAGGTCTTGTTCTGGCACCATCGACTACCGTAAAAGTTTGCATACCACATTCTGTTTCATTGACGAACCACGTAGCAGCATATGTCCCAGAAGTCAGATATACATGATTTGTTAATGCCTGGCTTGGAAGAGCAGCATTGAAATTTACCATTTCGATTGAAAGAGCATCTCCCCAGATAATACCGGCTATGACCCTAGCGTCAGGCATTCTGTCAGCAATCCCCACTTCTGCAGGAACAGTCATACCCGTAGGTATGTCATATGATAGAGGAAAGCTTGGAATAAGCCCTCTACCGCAGCGCTCTCTAGCAGGAAAGGAGCTGTCTTGCGAGGCATCTCGGCCGGTATCTTCACGGGAGGTGGCATCCGTCGTGCTGGAGTCATTTCCTGAATCTGGAAATTCACCACTATCGAATGCGTCATCGAGATTACCATCTGTCTCTCCACCCTCAACATTGTAAGAGCTGTCGGTGACCCCACTGTCGATGCCTGGAGAAAGTATTACGCTACGAGCCAAAGAACAGCTCGTGCCATAGAATTGATTTGCAGATAAAATCCCAGCCAAAAGTAAACGGTGATATTTTCGTGGTAGCGGAAGAATTTCTAAAAGTTTTTTCATAGATATTACTGATTATGGTCTGACAGTTAGTGTTGTGGTCGTTGATGTTGGACAGTTTGCATTTTCGCCGCGAGGAGTGGTTACCCAAGACATCAGAGAATAGGTGCCTGCCCCAGGAGGACTTTGAGCTGTGATCGTTACTACTCCAGTACCGCTCATACTCAACGTATTAGGCACGGTTGGAAGATTGGTAAAGTGAGAAATCAACGGTGAGTCGCCAGGTGAGGAGCTTCGGGGTGAGGCAATAAGTTGCAAGTTGGTTGTTTCCCCCACGCGAAAATCGTTCCTGCTAACGCTGAATCCAGTACAAAGTGGTCGTGTTGTACTGCCATTAACTACCGTAAAAGTTTGCATGCCACATTCAGTTTCATTCACAAACCAGGTTACTACATATGTTCCTGGTGTTGTGTAGATATGATTTCCTGTTGCGCGACTGGGTGATCCTGCGTCGAAAGTGAAGAAATCAAATCCTGGGGCATCTCCCCAGTTGATACCGGTTGTTACACTGGCACCAGGCATTCTGCTTGCAACTGCTGATTCTGCAGCAATGCTCATGCCCGTAGGTATGTCATATGACAGTGGGAATCCTGGGATAAGTCCTCTGCCGCAATCTATCATTATAGGCCCGGCATCACGTAATTCTCCACTGTCGGTCGGTGTGTCTGCATCCGCTTGTGCATCAGTAATATGGGCGTCAGGCATAGCTGTTCCCGAGTCCATAATTCCCCCTTCGGATATATCGCCGCTATCGATATTTCCAGCGTCATTTCCCCCATCTTCGAGAGTACTGCTGTCAATACGCCCAGCTTCAAATGATCCGTCTGCGCTTGCATCTTCGGTTGGCCTTGATAAGCCACTACGATCTAAAAAACATCCCTGACTCAGAAGTTGTGTTCCTGATAGCAATATGGCAGCAAGAATTGAGCGGTGGCTTTGGAGTGACCTTGGAAGTAAAGTGTCTAAATATTTTTTCATATTTTGTACATTATTACATTATTAGAGATACGTGTTAATAAAATGCTTAGCTTAAAGTTTGTGAATCAGCAGTATACTCTTTGGGGTATTTTCGTCAACAAAAGTGGCCGCAAAAATTTCATATTTGTATTCGTATACTTGAGCCTATATTAATATCATTCTCACACAATGAGACGCGCTCTGGTTACGATGCTTTTGTCGGGGCTTTTGATCATTTTTGGGTGTGTGCGATTGTACTTTTTTGATGCGGGATATATCAATGACACTAGAGAAGCTGGTGTGCTTTGGAAGAGGTCTTCGGAACATGTTGTTTTTGTCGATGAGATCAGCAGCTCATCTCCCGCCGGTACGAAGTTTTTTGCCAGACTGGAAAGTGTACAGAGAAGAATTCTTGTGAAAACAGCATATGTCCAGGATTTGTTGCTCGGAGAGAAGTTGGTCATTCAAGGAAAACTGAAGTCAATAGCTGTAGGATCCAGTGAAAGTTTTGCGAATTATCTGAAACTGAAAAATGTGGTTGGTATTGTTGAGTATCCCCAAGTTTTTCGCTGCATCGAGCAACGTCATTCCTTTGCGCAATATTTTTTGTCCTTCCGTAATTTACTGACGGGTGGCATACAAAAGACCTTTTCACAAGATGTT
>MEWR01000019.1:6763-7087 GCA_001773455.1 Candidatus Abawacabacteria bacterium RBG_16_42_10 | reverse complement strand
GCAATTTCCGGATCAAATATGACGATGATTGCAGAGATGGTTTTTCTCTTATTAGCTTTCCTTCCACTCAAAAAGAAAATTACTGTTACGATAATCATTCTTACGACATTCACACTTCTTGTCGGAGCGTCAGCGGCCGTTGTTCGTGCATATTTGATGGCTATTATAGCCCTTATAGCTCTACATTTCGGTTTGCCATATCTGGCGCTGAGGGGGCTACTATTTGTTGTTATTGCCATGTTCCTTTTGAGTCCGTACATTCCTCTCTATGATATTGGTTTTCAATTGTCAGTGATGGCAACTTTGGGTTTGTTGATTGTAAAC
>MEWR01000019.1:4720-6752 GCA_001773455.1 Candidatus Abawacabacteria bacterium RBG_16_42_10 | reverse complement strand
ACGAGCCTTACAGTTCTTGCCATATTTGTGGCTGCGAGAAATTGTTGCCATTACGCTGTCGGCAAGTATTTTTACTTTGCCAATTTCTCTTCATTATTTTGGCACATGGTTTCCGTTGTCGCTTGTGGTGAATATTCTACTGGTACCGGTGATATCCGCATTGTCACTCATAAGTTATCTGGGAGTTGCCCTCACTCTCGTTCCTTTGTTTGGAGAAATTGTGCGTTTTGTTCTGGAGTTAATATTCCGCACTCTCTTGTGGTGCGTGGAATTTTCGGCTTCTATAAGCAGTCATGTTCAGTTGGAAGTTTCTTTTTCATGGCTTTATGTGTTTATTTATTATCTTGTTGTGTGGCTCTCGGTCAGATTCTTTGTCTGGAAGTACCCTGGAAAAACTTCCAGGGCTAATATTTTGCCATAGGGAATGATGGCGTCAATTTAAGCTTCCCTATAAAAATTTACTTTCATGATTTCTGTTGCTAGGGTGGAATTGTTTTCTTTTTACAAAAATATACTTCATACAATAATTTCTTATGATAAAAGAAAAAAATAAAGATCCTGAGCAAAGCTCTGGACAGAGGCTTAACTTGCGCGACGTTGCGCAACTTATTAAGCGAAGCACAAAAAGTGTGCGTAATTATATCAAGGCGGACAAATTGAAAGCCGCCAAGGTAGATAGTGTGAATGGGCCTGAGTATTCTTTTGAGATACATGATGTTGTGACTTTTGCAAAATCATTCCTCTCTTTGGATTTGGTTATCGGTGATACTGTCAGTAAAGCATCTAAGTATCAGGTTGTGAGTGATGGTGAGGAGAACCCCCTTGAGGATCATGTCTCTGCTTCTGCAAATAAAGAAACATTGGCTTCCGACCAAGCACTGTCGGTCCCCTTTCATGGACGAAAGCTCGATCTATCTCAATTTGCTCAGATTTTGCTCACACTTGAAAACGACAAGGTAAAGTTAGTTGAGGAATTTGGTGAGTATAAAGCAAGGCTTGCATACAAAGTTGGTCAGCTTGAATCTCAGGTAAAGCATCTCGAGACTGAGACGCATGAAAAAGAAAAGCTGAAGAAAAAAGTTTCTGATCTCGAAAGAAATTACCGTGTTCGTGATATGGATGCGAGGCAGCTCCTTTCTATGAAAGAGTTTTACGAGAAAAAACCTTGGTGGAAATTTTGGCAGAAGTTTGATATTGAGGATTCAGAGAGGTTGGTTGGTGGGTCTAATTAAAAAGCGGCTTTATGCGTTTTTTGAGAATGATTATTATTATCATTCTCTTTTTGTTTGTTTTTCTTATGTGGGATGTGAACAGGTTCTTTATCTCCCCTGTACAGTTGCCTGAGAATAGGCTGATTATTGCTCCTGGAGACGGTTATCTTAATTTTCGCGAACGATTATTATTCGCAAATAATGCTGTTTTTGATGATTTTTACTATCGTGCTTATACCTATATATATGGCGGTGTGGTGAAGCCTGGTGTGAGGGTGTTTGTGGATGCTTCTTTGGGCGAGGTCTTGGAGTCTTTGACGGGTGAACCTGCTCATGTGTTGATTCGTTTGCCTGAGGGTGAGCGCATGGAATTTTTTGCTGCAAGGTTGAGTGATTTTGGTATAGTTCCCAAGGATAAGATGCTTGCTTGTTTCAAATCATGCCAAAAATCAGACTATGCCAGCTTTTTTTCTGCTGAATCTGGCTATGAAGGATTTCTCTTTCCTGATACATATTCTTTTATGCCCAATTCTTCTCCGGAAGAGATCTTGGAAAAGTTATTAGAAAATTTTAAGACACGCTTTGATCCTCTCGCAAAAAAATACGCAGCTTTTCTAAGAGATCGCTCACTGCGGGACGTTGTTATCATAGCGTCACTCCTTGAGAGAGAGGCAAAAACACTGGAAGACAAGCGAATTATTGCTGGCATTTTGTATGCACGTTTGGCGAAAAACATTCGGCTCGATGTCGATGCCACCGTTCTTTATATCAAAGGCGATTGGCGTGCAGTTCTTACGATGAGCGACCTGAGTAGTAATTCT
>MEWR01000019.1:0-4699 GCA_001773455.1 Candidatus Abawacabacteria bacterium RBG_16_42_10 | reverse complement strand
GGGCTTCCTCCCGGCCCAATCTGTAATCCGGGGCTTGAGAGCCTGGAAGCTGCATTGTCTCCGCAAACGACTTCTTATCTTTTTTATCTGACTGGTAGTAATGGAGAGATGTATTATGCGAAGACACTTGAGGAGCATAATGTGAATAAACAAAATTATTTATAGCAAGTGTAGTGAATTGGCCCTGATCACTCTCCCTGATCCTATTCACTGTATTTGCCTGTTATCGTAAATAAATATCATTATTCTTGTTCGTCAATATGTTTTTATACGTTGAGAACTTTTTGCAGAAAAGCTCCAAAGGCTTTTATTGATTGTCTTCGCGCTACTTTTCCCTGCGTCAAAACAAGGAAATAACTTTCTGTGAGGATGGTAATTGGCTTCTGCACAGGGGAAATTCGTTGACACGGTTATATCGCTATGTTAACTTCCCCACCGATATGCAACCCTTAGAAATTCCTCTTGTGGTAGCTTTCGTAACATTTTTTCTCGATCTACGTAGAGAGATGTGAAAGAAGTTCGCCCTAGAAAGGACTAGAATGAGTTTCTAGTGTCAGGGTTGGCTTAAGATCTTTAACATGATGGGGTCGCCTTAGGCGACCGACGACCATAGGCGTGTACCTGTGGGACATATATAATTTCTTTTTCTAGTTCTAATTTTTAGTTCTATAGTTCTCTCCCGCAACAGCAGGAGAATAAATACTTACGAATATTCTTTTATAGGTATTCGCTGCGGTAATGCTTAGGCCGTATAAAAATATTAAGCTTTCTTAAAAATATTTAAAACAATTATGACAAAATTTCGCAAAATTGTTGCGCTTATAGCAAGCGTATCAATGATGATCGGAGTGTTGCCACAAGTTGCATTTGCAGGAGCATTTAGCGATGTACCTGATACAAATGAATTTGCGACATACATCAACGATTTATACAATCAAGGTGTGGTGAGTGGTGTGGGTTCAACAGGTATGTATATGCCGCTTCGTGATGTATCTCGTGGAGAAATGATGAAGATGGTGATGAACAGTCTCCGTGTATGTGGAGCTGGCATGCCAAACTTAGAAGACCTTCTCAATGTACCTTTGCTCCCTGGGGCTCCTCACTTTGAGGATGTGCCTGTAGGAAGCTCATTCTACGAATTTGTAGAACAAGCATATGCTATGGGAATTGTACAAGGACGCCGTGCACCTGCAGAAGGAATGCAAGGTTTGTTTGGTGTTGATGCAAGCGTGCTTCGCCAAGAGGCTATGAAAATGGCTATCAATGGTTGCCGCAAGATCAAGCCAGATGTGTTTGTCATGGACTTAACTGGTGGCCCATCATTTGATGATGTGTCTGCAAGTTCAGAGTTCTATGACTTTATTCAGACTGCATACAATCTTGGTATAGTAAATGGTTATGGAAATAGCCGTTTTGGACCAATGGATCCGATGCGTCGTGATCAAATGGCAAAGGTGGTGTCTAATATGCTGAAAGTATGTCGTGAAGGTAAACCTCTTTCTGTAGGAGTACCTGCGCAGATTTTGGTAGAATCATCAGATCCAAAGATCAAGAATGATGGCACTTCAACATCTACCATTACGTGTACGGTCGTAGACCGAAACGGTAACCGTGTAGGTGATTGGACCGATCCATTTACCTTTACTACTGACCTTGGAACACTTCGTGTTGTCGGAAGCAGTGAACCTGCATCGAGCACTAAGTCAGTTTCTTCAGATAAAGGACGTGCGCAAATTAGTTTGATTTCGAGTACGACAGAGGGAATGGCAACAGTAAACTGTAAGACCAAAGACTTTACCGGTATGACAAAAGTAGAATTTACTTCTAGCGCGCCTGGAATAAGAAACGGATTTGGATCAAGCCAGATATCTGGTATTGGTGAATTGAGTATTCGTATCACTGATGACCATATCGTTGCTTCTCGTGAGGTTCGTCCTACTGGTGCAAATATTGCCCCAGTTGGTCCTCATACTGTTTGGCCAGTGAATGGCTTTGCTACTGTAGAAGCTTTCATGTATGACGATGAAGGTGACCCTACTTGTGGTGATGAGTTGCTTTTCAATATCAAAGAAGGAAATGCTAATCTTGTAGAAGGTAATAATGTTGATGCAGGTAGTTCTCCACCGGTTCCTGGTACATTTTTCGTTGGTACTCCAACGCGTTCTTTGTTGGTGCCGGGTGACGATCCTGAGTGTGTCAATGGTCGCTATGTCGTGTATGTACAGATTTTGACTGATCAAAATGCTGGTGATGTAGTAATTCAGGTCACTAACCTTGACGTAAGTCCATCTCTTATTACTGAGGCAACACTTACAATTGACTTGGTTCGTCTCGAGGCAAAAGTGTACGATAATGATATTTTGACTCGTAATTCTACACAGATTTCAGCTGCACCAACTTCTGGTGATGCTGCAACTTCACAGAATATTGCTCCGGTATTGATCAAGACTTTGGACGAGCACAATGAGCCTTTCCTTACAAGTGATTCTCTCTTCCCATTTGGACCTTTCTTTATGGATGAGATCGAGTGTCGTTTTGTAGGAGGACCAACAACTTCAGCTCTCTTAGAAGGACAAGATGGTACGCCATCTGCTGGTCCGGAGGTTGCTGATTATATTGATGGTTCAGCTGGTTTGTATGTTCTGAATGTCATTGCCGGTGCCAATGAAGGTACTCTCGAAGTTGAATGTCGAGATATCGATGCTATTGGTCGCCCTGCAGTACGATTTACTGTCGGGGTACATGCGCCAGAGGTTGAATTGTTTGTGTCTAGTCGTGAAGTAGCAGAGGGGCAAGTATCTGCTATCTTTGCTCGTGTGCTTGATGGAAACAAGCCGGTGACCGGTGAAGAATTGCGTCTCCAAATCGAAGGTGGAGATGGAACATTGGATACGTATGATGGTGGGTCTTTTGATGCTACAGATGCTTCTTCTACTTTCGTACGGATGGATCATATTTGTTACGACGGCGGTGATTCTGGACCTCCGGTACCTGCGCCCGGTTTCCCAAATCTATTGCTTGATTTGGGTGGTGCTGGTGCTGGGTGAAGTAGCTATTGAGGAGTGGTTCACTACTTGTGGAGCGACTGCTAGTACCACAACAGATTCTGGTTGGTATGTAGCAATGTTATTTGCTCCTCCATCGGCAGAAAGAGATCAGACGCAGGCTTTGCGTGTGACAGATATTTCTCGTTCTGATCAACCTCAAGATCAAATTGATCTTGTGGTTTCTGCTAGCGATAATCCTTCTGATGTTGATCAGCTGGAAGTTCATCCTTTGACTCAAGAAATTGGTGTCAATCAAGATGTTCCTGTCGTAGTCTTCGCTCAAGATCAAGATGGTTTTGGTGTTCCTTGTTTCGATGATACTGATGCTTCCCCGGGTGGTGCTGATAATGGTGAGCCCACTGGCACAGATGAAGAGGAAAGTGGTTGTAGTTCTGATAGAAACGGCTTCTCTCCAATTGCTGCTGATGCGGCAACGATGAATGATAATGCTCTTGATGTTGGAACAGTAGGTGCACTACGTGTACATCCGACAGCAAGTGAGAATGTCTTTATTCTTGCACGTGCTGTTGGTGTAGATGCTTCGGACAATGCTTATATTCTCAACAATATCGGCGGTGGCGCTTACTTCTTTGTCACTCGTGCGAAAGATCGCGCTGATCGTGGTGAGGTGAGAATAGACAGTTTTGGTCTCGGTGGCGGTGCTAATCAATTTGACTTAGTACAATTCAACATTGTTCCTAATTCAGTTGAAGCTGAGTTCAATGCAGAGGATGTGATGCCAGATTGGCTGAATACATTTATTGTCTTCGTCAGTGACTGGAATGATGATCCTGTCATGGGTCTCAATGGTTGTAGAGTTGGTGCTTTCCCAACGAATGATTTCACAGACTTTGTGATCACTCGTTCCGGTCCGGATGTCGGTGATATAGACTCTACTGACGACGACTTCCCTGTAGTACCAGCTACTGGTTGTCCTGTTCCACCTGCTACTGACCTATTGAGTCTTCCAGGTGTTACCGGGCATGTGCTTGGTACCGGTCTCTATCTCTGGAATGTAGAGTTGGATAGTGAGGTTGTCCCTGGAGATGTAACTTTACAGGTCAGTCTCAATCAGGCTACGAACCCAGAGGATGAAGCTTCTTTTGAGGTCACTGACCCAACCGTTGAATTCGATGCTTGGCCTCAACACGTTACTTCATCTAATGTAATCCCTCTTACTGTTATCGTTCGCGATGATGATGGAGATCCAATTACATTTGATATGGGTGGAATCCCTGATGAAGATGACAATATTCTCATTGAAATTCTCGATGGTAGTGGACAATTGTCTGACAATGGTTCAAATGCTACGGGTATCAATGAAGTAACTCCTGATGGTGGAATTAGCGAATTCATCCAAGACACTCTTGATGGCGTCTTTGCTACTTCATACGTCGCTTCTGCTGTTCCTGAAGACACAGTAGAATTCCAAGTTACTGTTGAAGGTGTGAATAGTCGTGTTACAGATAGTTTGACTCTCCCTGTAGACTAATTGTCAGTCTCATGTGAGTTGATTATCTCGTGTTACAAGAAAGCCTCCTTTCTCCTTAATTGGAGAGGGGGGCTTTTTTTGTTTCAAAAAATGCAGGTGACAGGTGAGCTTCGCAGGTGGGAGGACTTACCCTCTTCACCTTTTTAAGCACCTTTTATCA
>MEWR01000018.1:34956-35129 GCA_001773455.1 Candidatus Abawacabacteria bacterium RBG_16_42_10 | reverse complement strand
GTAAAATTACACCGAGGATTACGGAAACATCGTCGAACCAAGATGTTTAATTCTTTCCTCTCAGCCTCACAAAACTTTCATTAAGCCACGATTAACAATTATCAATTGAAACTCAACTTTAGAGTTGGGTTTGTGAGTTCATTGTTAATTGTTAATTTTCAATTGTTAATTAT
>MEWR01000018.1:23237-34908 GCA_001773455.1 Candidatus Abawacabacteria bacterium RBG_16_42_10 | reverse complement strand
GGAACAATAACCGTCACTTTGCTACCAACTTCGGCACGATAGTACGTGATACTTGCCAACAAGACTTTGTAAAGTTTTTTGTCGACCATGACATGATATTGACCGTCACCGTAGGTCACAATTCCCACAGCTTGTACACGAGGAATAGGCCCAATTTGCTTGTATTTGAAAGCACCTGTTTCGGTGATTGTCAGTTTGAGTTTATCGCCGGGAATCAATTTGGATTTGCTGGCATAGTTTGCCGGAACAGGATAAATGCGCTTGTCAGAACCGAGCATATTCTGACCATTAAAAATACCTTCTATAATCTTCAGTCCATCCTCCATAGTTGGTGGAGCCAAATCAACACTTCCGGAGGATAGAGACTCATTCTCTGAGTTTGATTCTTTTTCTTTACCTCCCTCAATACCCGCTAAAATATCGCGAGCAGAAGCGATCGCGTCAAGTGCTGAAGCCAATAAATCTTTGGCGGTTTGTAATTTGGATTTTCTTGGCATGTTTTTGATTGTTGTATTGTACGAAGAAAGAAACTTTGTTTTGGAAATATCTATGTGTATTATACAGTGTTCATATACAATTGCACAATCATCAGCCGTGAGCCTCTAAGCCGAGCGATAGCGAGATAGTGGTTTTGCTTTGAATAAATATTTCGCGAGAGGATAGAGCCATACATTAATAAACCATTTTGGTCTGCTGAAAAAGATTAAAAAAGCTTTTCCTCGTGGGGATATTAATTTTTGCATTTGGTTAACTATTTGTGATGGAGATTGCAGATGAGACAAAACCCATGTGCATATGATAATGTCAAACTTTTCTCCGATGTCATTTAGGTTGGTAATATCTTTTTGTTGAAATTTTACATGAGGCAAATTTACGAATTTATTTTTTGCAATTTCAAGCATATCTGTAGAAAAGTCTAAGCCCAAATATTTTTTAAAGTTGGAATCAAGCGCAAAAACCTTTTCAAGATTGAGCGCAGTGCCACAACCAAGCTCCAAAATACTCGTATTATTATTCACATTTTTCTCTAAAAAAGCAGCCAGTTCTTTTTCAGCTTTAGTAGAAACAAGTCTGTTCCATACTTTTTTGAAAGGGTCATACCATTGCGCATGACCAAGGGCGTAAAGATTTTGGACATTTTTTCTGTTCATCATATTAAGGATTATAACGTTTAACGTTAAAGATATACAAAGTTTTTCTGAAGCATAGCGGAAGAAAAATTTGGGGGAGGGGCGCCTGTCCGCCTCTGGAGGAAGCCGAGCCCTGAACCATATATCCCTTGTTATACGCCCCGACGACCGAAGGGAGGAGCGGAACCGCCTATACCCTGTTATCTGATATAAAAATTTCTCGGTTAGAATATGAGCTTGTATGTGATTCCTTCCTTCCATTGCGGATTGTCCCATTTTTCAAAATGAAATTTTGCGCATAATTTTTGCATAGGAAAATTTTCAAAAGCTGTTTCTGTAACAACGCCAGTTGCCCCTTTGCTTCTTGCATGATCTATACATTTACCCATGATAGCTTCGCCGATTCCTTGCTTTTGAAAGTTTGGGTCAACAATGATTTCACGTATCATAAAATAATTATCTTCCCACCAATCTTTGTCTATTGAACAAAAAGCAACAAATTCATCACCCTTTTTTGCAATTAAATACAGACTATCGGGAAGATTAAAATTTTTCTTTAGTAAGTCTATTGTTGCTTCTTCGTACGTGTAAGTGAAATTATTGTATTTACCCGATCTGTTGCGCAAAATTTCTATTTCGTTCTCGTTTTGAACAATGTAAAAAGTGATTTGATTCATATGAGTAACAAGCTTAGAGAAATTTTTTTATTTCAGACAACGTCCGTGAATAACCGAAGGTTGCTAATGGTAAAATATGCCGAAGGCGAACCATTAGCAACTTTGAGCGAACGAAGTGAGCCGCTTATACGCTGTTATGTCCAGTTATTCCTTAGCTCGATATTTACTTTTTATTAATCTATCTGTAGCCATCCATGTTTTATATGAAGGCTTTAAGTGGAATCCCCACTTTTTTGCCCAAGAATCAGCATTATCTTCTAGCTTAGAACCATCACTTTTTCTCCAATTTCTACACTGCATTACATGTCCAAACTCATGGGCAATAACATATCTCATAATACTTATAGGCATAGATTTTGGTATTGTTAATTGCATGATCTGAAATTTCTGCGTTGTTGATGGGAAATGCATAACTTGTCCTAAAGCCCCTTCATGTAAAACCATCAATATAAGATTTTTTGTTGAAGTATTAAATTCACTTTCTGAGAAATTTTGGAGAACATCGACAAATGCTCTTTGTACCTTTTTATATAAATGTAAACTTTGTTGTGATTTTATAAATTTTCGGGCTTTAGATTCGGATACCATAGTGATTGACTTATGATTCTATTTAAATATTTTTCTTAGGATTGAAGAATAATTAGACTTAACGTATTGGGATAAAAGAAGTTTTGGCAAAATTAATTTTGTGACCGGTAGCTTCAATAGCACCAGCTTCATGAGTATTAATATGACCAGAGTCAGCAGAAATTACTGATTCGTAAGATTTTAGTAATGAGGATAATCCGATTAAATTTGCCTGTGTTCCTCCTGTAACAAAATGAACATCAGCATCATTATCTTGGATTTTATCTTGAATTAAATCCGCTGCCTTTTTGCAAAATTCATCATTCCCATATCCAAGTTGTTGACTAAGATTTGTTTCAGAGAGTGCTTTTATAATAGTTGGATGTGCACCTTCACTATAATCGTCTTTAAAACTGTACATATTATTTGAATTAATTTATAAAATATCCGTTTTTTGCGGAGGAACGGAGCAAAAAACACCTTACCCTCCCTCTTCTTATTGAAAAAATTTAGATTTTCGTCCTTGTTATTTGCATCAGAATTTATATTACCAAAAGATAAAAAAATTATGGCGTATAACGTTCCGGTATATCTGAAGTTGCGAAGCAATTTGGGTGGAGGCTTTTGTAAAAAGCCGTAACCAGATATGCCGTGTTATGTGATGTAGAAAACATTTTGATTTTGCGCAGTGAAACGGAGCAAAATATTCGCAATTTTATTTTCCATAAATACGATCCAACAACCTGTTGAAGAAAGGAAAATCCACTTCGTGATAGTGCTTACTCAACATTGTTAAAACATCCTCTCTGCTTTTGCCATTTTCTTTTAAATATTGAAATTGTTTGGTGAAAGTAAATTGCTCAACGAGATTATTTGGGTATGTATATTCAGTTTTCAAATCTTCAAAAGCAAATTTCTGCATATTGCCTTGATATTCCTCGGGCGATTCAGAATCTAAAAAGTTTTGGCAATGCGCTAATTCATGACACAGCCAAGCAATTTTATCAGGATTTTCCTGCGCTTCAAAATAACTTTGTTTGATTAAGATAAGCTGATTTTCAGCACTAGATTCAGAGGGCTGGCTTCCCTTAACCCACAAATCATCTGGAATAACTGCGATAGTAACTTTGTCCAATCTTTCATCACGAAGAGCCTCGCGTTGTGCCTGATAATGCTCAGGAAGATTCTTTGCTTTTAATAATGCCACTCTTTCAACGGCACCTTCTTTTAAACCAAGATATTCTTGTAAGTGTTGTTTTATTTGTCCCTGTTCCGTGGCTTGCTCTAAGCCAAGCGAGGCTCTGACTTCCGCGATTTTTGCTTGATCTCGTTCTTTTGCGACTTTTTCTTCAGCTTTTAAATCACGAAAAGCCAGCCCCTCTGAATCGTCAGTTGGAGGTTTTGCGTGTGTTTCAACCTTTGGCAATTCAGGTTGTTGGTCAATTTGTTTTAGTCCGTCTTCTACGCCCATATTTTGTGTTTAAATGGAAAATAAAATTGCGAATAAACCTTTTTGGATTTCTTTATATTATACGCCTTTTTTCATCAAAAATAAATCCAAAAAGGTTTCAAAATGTTTTCTATTTCACATAACTCGTTTTTATGCGAATTGTTTTCGCATTTTTTATTATTAATTGTGTATTATACGAAGATATGTTACTCCTGATTCGTATAAATACCAACGAAATTATTACTAACTTTCAAGCAATTATGCAAGAACAATTATACCAAACAGAGCGAGAATTAAAGATCAGAAACTACAGTATCAAAACAATAAAAAGCTATCTTTATGGTTTGAGAGAGTACTTTTCCTTCAAAAAGGAAGCTATTGAAATGTTACATGAGGATAACATCAGAAATTTCCTTTTATTTTGTGAACAAAAAGGCATCTCCGCCCAAAGCAGAAATTTGTTTCTTAATGCTATAAAGTTTTATTATCGAAATGTTGTAGGGACAAATCAGAAGATTGAAATTCGAACGGCAAAAAAGCCTAAAAGTCTTCCCGTGGTACTTTCAAGAAATGAGATAAATACAATTTTGGCATCGACAATGAATAGTAAGCATAGATTATTATTGTCCCTTTCATATGGAGCGGGGCTCCGTGTAAGTGAAGTTATCAACCTTCAGGTACAGGACGTAGACCTTCAAGAGTTAACTATTCACATTAAACAAGCTAAAGGTAAAAAAGACAGGATTACTGTTTTCCCGGAAAAATTGTTATCAGAAATGCAGTTTTTAATCGCTGGAAAAGCAAAGGATGATGTGATATTTGCCAGTGAAAGAGGAGGCAAGCTAACGACCAGAACCGCACAAAAAGTATTTGAAAATTCATTGAAAAAGTCGGACATTAAAAAGAATGCGACATTTCATAGCCTGCGTCACAGTTTTGCAACGCATCTTCTTGAAAACGGCGTTGACGTTCGTTATGTGCAAGAATTACTTGGTCATCAAAATATCAGAACCACTCAACTCTACACTCAAGTCACCAATCCAAAGCTGAAAAATATCAAAAGTCCGCTTGAAACTAGCTTGTCGGATAAAGCTCCGCAGAGTGCAAGATAGAGGATTACCAGCTGCACAATCTTATGAGGGGATCTTATCAAACCAAAGCCATCGCTATAATCATCACTGTAGTCCTAATTACTGCTTTGTTGATTGTTTTGCAAGCAAAAAATGCTAAACCAGGAACCATTGCCATCCTCGATCGTCATGGCGAGGAATTATTCTCACTTCAAGAGACAAAGCAAAAACAAACTCCAATTCGTTTTCAAGAGATTCCTCATACAATCATCACCAGCACATTAGCGGCTGAAGATAAGAATTTTTTCTTACATCAGGGAATCGATTGGCTAGCTACCCTTCGAGCCATGAAGGAAAACATTACATCAGGAGAGGTGGTTTCAGGAGCAAGCACTATCACACAACAGCTCATGCGGAATATTCTGGGAACGACACGTGAACGCTCCATTACCAATAAAATCACTGAAATGTTCTTAGCAACAATAACTGAACATGTACTGACGAAGGATCAAATACTTGAGCAATATTTGAATTCAATATTCTATGGATACAACACATATGGCATTGCAGAGGCGAGCTCTTGGTATTTCGACACTGACTTCAGACAACTGGACTGGAATCAAGCCACTTTTCTCGCGGTAATACCGCAAAATACCTCTCAATTTAATCCCTATACAAATTTTGACGCGGTAAGAAAAAGGCAAGCATGGCTTGTAAAAGAACTATTAGAGGAAAACACTCTTACACAGGAAGAAGCAGATTTCATTTTACAAAACCCACCCACACTATCATCACCATTACAAAAAATAACAGCTCCACATTTCGTACACTTCGTCATGAATCAATTGGAAACAGCATTAGGTAGTAACTTCTGGCATGGTCATGACGTGAAAGTTACCACCACCCTTGATGAAAATATGTACCAGGAAAGTAAGAAAATTATCAATCAACAGATCAAAAGTTTAGATACAAAAAATGTGCACAATGCTGGCGGTTTGGTATTGGATAATATTACCGGGGAAATACTGAGTTATGTCGGTAACAATGACTATTTCGACAACCAAAATGATGGCGCTGTAGATATGGTTCAAGCTCTTCGTCAGCCCGGTTCAGCTATGAAGCCGTTTATTTACTTGGGAGCAATACTCAAAGGCTGGGGCACAGGCACGATTATTTATGATATTCCCAGTCGCTTTCAGACTGCTCAAGGTACTCCCTACACCCCTCTCAATTATGACTTGGACTATCATGGTCCCGTGACTGTAAGAGAGGCCTTAGCAAACTCTTTCAATATCCCCGCAGTCAAAACCTTAGACTTTCTCGGAATTAATGAGGCCAAGAGAATCCTTCAGGAGGTTGGTATTTCCACGCTCACACATGATGAAGATTATTATGGACTTTCATTGGCATTGGGTAGTGGAGAAGTTAGCCTTTATGAATTAACGAATGCTTATCGTGTTTTAGAACAACAAGGTTTATATACCTCTCCTGTTTCTATCAGAAATATTCGTATCGATGGTGAGGAAAAGTCATGGGAGTCGAACAATGGCCGCCCTGTGTGGCACAAGCAAAAAGAAAAACGCGAAGAAGCAACTGCTATGATTACCGATATTCTCAGTGACAATTATGCTCGTCTGCCGGAATTCGGCGAAAGCAGTTCTTTAGAATTTTCCTTTCCCGTCGCAGCCAAAACAGGCACAAGTCGCAACTTCCATGACAATTGGACTCTCGGCTATTCAACACGCTATACGGTCGGCGTCTGGGTAGGAAACAGCGAGGGATCAGCTATGAATCAGGTCAGTGGCATTACAGGTGCGGGTCCGATCTTCCACGAACTTATGATTTTATTGCACAAGCAAATAATTAACAATTCATTCACCAATATCGACAATATCCCCACCGTTACCATATGTTTACCTTCTGGTTTACTACCCAACGAATATTGCACGCACAAAAGCAATGAACGCTTTCCTGAAGGCCATACACCAAGAGAAGTAGACACCTGGTATACATCTGATGGTTTAACTTTGCCCCCAGAACTCAATTTCTGGCACAGCAAATTCGCTACGTCGACACTGTCTCAGACAGCCTTAAAAATTGTCAGCCCTCAAAACAATGATGTTTTTATCTTCGATCTAGAAATCCCTGACGATCAAGAAAATATTCCCTGCAAAATTTTTCAGAGCAATATAAACAACACACAAATAAGACTCAATGGAGAAATCATTAAGTCCTGCACATTACCAAAAGCCACAGGTATATATGAATTAGAAGTCACCGGAATCGATCCGCAAGGGCAGACGATTACTGACAGGGTGCGATTTACTGTTTCTTAGGAAGTCTTACGTTTGCTTTCCTTGATGATTTCATCGTATACCAATCTCACTGCGACTCTATCGATTTCTTCCTTCATATCCATATATTGCTTTACTGTAACAATGTAATATTTTTGTGCCAAAAGCATTGAAGCTATGTGAGTTTGCAAATCTCTCACGAGATCCATTTTCTTTTCTTCCTTTGCCTGTTCAATCAATCTTTGAGAGGCATTGAGAGCCCACTCTACTAAACCCTGCTCAGCAGAATTCACCGTCAATAGAACGTGTTTTCTCATTGTGTCGACCTTTCCCATACGTTCTTTTTCTACCTGAGCATGCAACTTTTTTGCCTTTGTTCTTAGCTCCAAGTCATCCAGTTGAGCTAACAGTTTGGGTGCGGAATCATGAACATGAGCGAAATCACGTGCCGAGGCCAGGGCATGTATCACATGTCTCTGTTCTTCAAACGTCGGTGCTCTATGAAAATTCAAACCATACTTCTTTCCTTGATGACGAAGCAGGTCTATAGCAGAATTTATGGATACTCTTTCTCTGGGAGCAGCACGAAAAGAGTGATAGTCACCCAATTGACTCAAAAACGTACGAAATGGAGCCTCAGCAATGTGTTTTTCTACCGACACTTTCTCAAATTCACCCTCTGATCCACGACGAGCGCGAGCTTCCAGTCCTGCCATAAATTTTGTTTTTGTTAATTCATTCTATTATATCACAGCTAGCGACTCTTTTGCGACAAAGCTTCATTTACTTTTACTCGAAATTCCTCTTTAACATGAGTTTCGTTTATACCCTGATCGTTCATAATTTCAAAAAGCCAATCGGCAAAATCATTTCGCACTTCTGGGGACCAAGTGCCTAAGGCTTTGTAAAAAGACGTCTTCCTTATATATTCACCACATATTTGGTCGATAACATTTTGTAAGATTGCCTTTATTGAGGCTAAATATGCTGGCTTTTCTTTATCCAGGTCCTGTTTCAAGGCAATGATAATTTTTCGTTCTTCGCGAGCCTGGTCAAGATGAGTGAGTAACAAAGCATTCGAAGGATCAGTACCTAATGTTTCATGTATGACATTTGCCACTGATCGTGTTTCTTGTTCCAATTCCTCAATCAAACGTCGCAAAGATCCTTGGCGTTGAGCAAGTCCACTACGCACTTGTGTTTTGACTTTTCTAAAGTATCTTTGTCGCTTTGTATCTATTAACCCTTGTACTCGCTTTAATCCTCCCGTTTTTCCCTGCATTTGTTGTGCAGTCTGCAAAAAGAAATCCGTCAAACTCAAAAATTTACACCATTTATCAATCAACTCATAATCTTTGCCTTTGGTTAAATAACTAAAGTTTTCTAGAGCCGTAGGAAAACAAACATCAAAGAGAGCTTCCTCATTTACCAATTCAGCTAACTGTACATATTCAGGAGCATGTGTTATTGCTGTACCCAGCTCCAAATAAAAGGCGGTGAAATGTTCATTTACAGAGGTAAATTTCTCGGCGCTTATCCCGGTTTTAGCAAAAAGATCAAAATACTTATCGAGAATAAATTCATTCAAAGGTTCAAACCCTTCTTTACAAGAAAGAGCGAGTGTTTCCGTTTTATCAAACTTAACAAGACCCCTGGGGAAAAGCACTGATAACAATTTTTTTTCTGCTAAGAGCTTAATGATGCCTACAACAACCTCATGTTTTTTTCCTCTAACGTATTGTTTGAGATCTATATGAGTTTGGTCCGGAATACCATTAGGTCGTCTCTGGGAGATAAGTGTTTCATCGAGGGGTTCAGATATATCTCTAGTTACTCGTGTCTGTAAATCGACAGGAGACCCCACCATAACCTTTTTCAAAAGCTGACGACTCAAACGATGATCGACAGTTTCTACTCCAGAAAAATCTTCGCTGCTCGGTCTCGAACTGGCAACCAAAGATAAGCCTGGAGGATTTCCAGACCCATTAAAGCGTGATCGAGGTATCCCAGGAACTCCTGGCCTCTTGGGAAATAATCGAACCACATTAGAAGAGGCTTCTGGTATGCCACTTGGTCTTTCACTTGCCATAATATTTTTTACAAGATATGATTCTACTGGAAATTTCCAAAAAAGCAAGTGTTTTTAGCCAGGCAGGGGCAAAATTGATTGGAGATCAGACACATGAAGAATTGGTAGAAACTTTAGACCACGCTTCTTTGCTTCGCGAGAATAATCATCCGACACCTTGGAAATATGACCGTTGAGCGTTATTTCGCCGACAGCAATCAGATGTTCATTGACCACTTTTCTTTGATGGGAGGAAATCAATGCTAAAGCGACAGCAGTATCGAGGGTAGTATCATCAGTTTGTAAACCGGCTTTTAGTTTGATGTACACATCATGTTTATTGAATGGTAGATCGAGTTGTCTTTGCAAAACCGCCAAAACAGTATGCAAACGATTCAAGTCATATCCAAGTGAAGTCCTACGCGGATAACCAAAGTCCGTAGGTACCACCAATGCCTGTACTTCAGTAACAAATATTCTTTTCCCTTGACGTATCATTCCCAACGCCGTTCCAATTTCGGGTTTTTCTTGCTGCCAAAAAATAAGATCAGGATTAGCGGCATCCTTGAAACCAGATTCAGTCATTTCCAAAACACCCAAGGTATTTACTGCGTCAAAACGATTTTTCACCGCCCGCAAAAAACGAATATTCCCATCACGCTCTCCCTCTAAATAAAAGACCGCATCGACCATATGCTCGAGCATTTTTGGTCCGGCGATATCACCATCTTTCGTAACATGACCGATTGTAATAATCAGAATATTTTTTTCTTTGGCGATTCTTCTCAGTATATCAACAGCATATTTCACTTGAGAAACACTGCCCACATTCCCAGCTGAACGTGTGGAATAGAGAACATGCAAAGAATCGATAACAATGATATGTGGAAGTTCTTTTTCATTGTGCAAGTAATCAGCAATCATGTCGATGTCGGCCAACATGAGACATCTGAGTTCCTGAGAAGCAGCCAGTCTCTCAGCGCGAATACGCAGCTGTGCCAGCGTTTCCTCTCCGGATATATACAGCATTTTTTGTTTCGCCTGCAGATAGGAAGCAAATTGCAAAACGAGTGTAGACTTGCCAATACCAGGTTCACCTCCCAACAAAAGCAGTCCTCCCGGCAATAAGGCTTTTCTCATAACTCCAGCCACTTCCTGTAAGGGGATTTCTAGAATTGGTTTCTGAGCAATGACTGAAACATCTATATCAACCAAAGCCACCGGTTCGATAATCTGAACAGAACTTGCCGACTGTTTCTTGAAACTTGAAATTTTCTCGACTAAAGAATTCCAATTCCCACATTCACTACAGCGTCCTTGCCATTTCTTGGTTTCGAATCCGCATTCTGTGCAGGAAAACATTACGTTCGTTTTCATAATGCTCATTAATACGGACATTATACCGAGAAGACCCGAAGTCTTAAATGGTGAGTGCCAAGATGACAATTTAAATTGTCAAGAAGATTTTTTTCATTTTTCATTCGCTATATTTTTTCTACTTAACACAGTTTATGAAAAGATATCTCATATATGTTTCTTGGATAGTTTCGTTCATTATTCTCTATAGCTTGAGCGCTCATGATTCATTGTCCGCTACCACCGACCCAGAGTCTGAGATTTGTAATAATCCTTCTTCCTCACAAATACCATCACCTTCAAATGTAAACCCTGGAGATTTCATCATTTCTCAAGTCATGCCCAATCCCAAGGGTAAAGATCAGGGCACAGAGTGGATTGAGTTCAAAAATAATACTAGCCAAGATCTCAACTTGCTCAATTTTGTCCTCGTCATCAATGATAAAAATTATGACTTACCCGAAACAATCATAGCTGCAAAGCAAAAGTTTCATGTGCTCAGTAAGGATCTGAAAATTACCTTACCGAACAAAGCAAGTATATTAATTCTCCAGGATGTATTTGGCAAAGAGATTGACCGATTACAATATCCTGAAGCCAAAGATGATGTGATCTTTAGTCATGATCAGAAAATTACTCAACTTAAATTACCGTCCAGTGGCAACGATGGCGGTTTACTAGCTAGTGCAGGAGCTACTTTTTTAATCCGACTTTGGCTGAAAGACCGTATTTCTTGATCTTGAGAGTATTAAACTCCAAAGCATTCACAAGCCATTTAGTTTGACCCTCTTTTTCAATGCGCATAAGAAGTTTCTTGCGAGATTTCAAAGCATTTTCGGGCTTCTTATTGCTCTTTGGACCACTGCGTGTAATTTTATAAAACGTTATCGGTTTCCTAGCCATAAAACTTTAAAAAGCTCAGGTAATGTACGAGAAAAGATGTTTGAAGTCAACAAATCAGCTAACAGTGCAGAGCGCTGAGTTCTGAGCCCTGAGTTAAACACTTTGAACTCTGCACTCACAACTCTGAACTCTTAAAGCATTTTTTCAATTCTTTCC
>MEWR01000018.1:9295-23219 GCA_001773455.1 Candidatus Abawacabacteria bacterium RBG_16_42_10 | reverse complement strand
ATAATCATGCAAAACAGTCTGGATGGCCGCACGTTCTTCAGGATTGATGCTTATCGATACCCGCGACCTGGCACTATTGACGAGTGAAAATATCAAAAACGCATCATGCTTTTCAAAGCTAAACCAAAAACTTTTCACAATTTCAAAAGGATAAAAATCCTCACCAACATACATACCACGACTACTGATAACTACATCTACAATGGGCGACTTCTCTTGCGAATAGAGATAAACAATACCAGCAAGAAGTGAAATCAGTATCGCCATAGTCCAGGCCTGAGTGAGAAGTGCATAGACCAAAAGTACGATCGCAATGACCCCTCCAGCCATATACCATGATTTTCCCCGAGCGAGCCATGTCCTCTCATGTCCCTGCCAAGTATATAAACCTTCTTCTGCAGAAGAGGAGGCGGCAGATTTTGGATTGTCATCACCTACCTCTGGTGCTATTTCGACATTTACTTCCATCTGAGATTCATTATTGTTCATTTGGATCGCCATTAGGGATAGTGATCGAAGTTAATTGTGATTTCTTTTTCTCTTCGACAAGTTCTCTGATAAGCTTCTGTTTTCGCTGTTTTAGTCCGTATCTGATACAGAATACTCCAACCAAAAACAGTATAGCAGTTATTAGGGTTTGTGGCTTTGCTCCAAAGCTGAACACTGATGCTAAAAATGTATCATCTGCGTTTGTTTTTTGAGTGTTTTTTTCTTCTGCAACCTTGTTCTTGGCTGCATAATTAAACTTCATTTGGGTCACAGAACTATGTTCACCATGACGACCGATAGCTGCTGCGTACAATGTATATTCACCAGGATCGAGGGCATCTGCGAGACGAGAGACGAATTCCCCGGATGTACCATGTGAGAGTAAGGCGGTATTCTTCACGGTAGAGCCTTGCCAGATCAGTCGAACTTCTGAACCCGGAGGATTTTCTCCAAAAACCTGAAGTTTATCACTGTCGATGGTCATATTGTCACGGGCATCTTGATCTCCCAATTTAGTTATTGTTGGTGCAGCAAGATCCACCTGTTTCACCTGAACAAAAACCAATGGTGAACGATCAGTGACCTGGGATGTTCCATTATCAACTGCTACCAAAGCAATTGTATTGAGTGATATATCATTCAAAATCATCGTGGTTAAACCTTGTTTATTTGGCATTCCCTTAGCAAGTTCCTGCAATTTCCCATCATCGCTTACAGCCATAATATGAATTTCTTTTTTAAGTGGAGTGAGTGTTTGGACCAGTAAACTTTGACCACTCGTGATCACATATGAACCAAGATTTACAAACTTAAAGCTGTCTTTTTGTGGCTTGCTATCAGCATCTTTTGGGTTGGTGTCATTTCTTAGTATTTCTTCCGCATCATTTGCTTTATCTCCGTCACTGTCTTTCTTCTTTGCGTCAGTACCCTGATAGTATTCCCATGCGTCATTCAAGCCATCATTATCGTCATCTTCACTGTAAGAAATATTTTTCTTCTGCTCTGCTTCGTCCGGAAGTCCATTGGTATTTTCATCCTTAGGTACAGATTTATCATCAGAAGGATCGGTGTCTTGGCCTTCAAATCGATCAAAGAAAGTATCTCCGTCACTGTCTTTTTCCCGAGGATTAGAATCCAAAACAAACAATTCCGTAAAATCAGAAACACCATCACTGTCGGTATCAAAGCGATTCGGATCAGTATGGGCAAGAAAAGCCTCACGAGCATCTTCAAGATCGTCGCCATCAGTGTCGGCTTTGTATGGATTGGTGTCGAAAATATATTCTTGATAATTACTTAAACCATCGGCGTCAGGATCTTCTTCATCCTTCAGTCCTTTTTCATCTTTACTGTATTTTTTCTCCCAAAAATCAGGAATTGAATTTTTATCGGCATCTACCGTACTCGTATCCAATTTTGTTTTGAGGATTTTCAGTGAACTATAAAATGGCAAATATTGATAATCCGCGTCAAGAAGTTTTTGTATTTTTCTCAGCAAACCATCGAGGTCTTCTTGAGTGATGGGTTGTAGCGGTTCGAAGGTGGCATCTTTGTCCTTGAAAAGTTTATGATCTTTACTGAAGCGCGCATAGCGTGCCCACCAATAATTGGGATTGGTATTGTCCACAGATGGCACGTCCGTAAAGCCTGATGTTTTGTCTTTCGTCGTGATTTCATTTCTCTTTTTCCAGGGGAATACTTGGCAAGCAGAGAGAGTATCCCTGAGTGTATCAATTTTGGTCATGCCAACAGCATCGAGTCCCTGGTTATTCATATCCAGAAATACTTTATCCAAGTAAACCTTCTGTTCTGCATCAACAGGATCATTGGGAAAACAAGCTTTTTGGGCTTGAGAAATAACATCGCTGCGTTTCAATGTAGAAATTACGTTGGGAGACGGAGAGGGTGTAGAAGATGAAGATGAAGATGGAGATGAAGGTACAGAAGAAGATGGAGATGAAGGTACAGAAGAAGATGGAGATGTAGGGGAAGATGAAGGAGAAGGAGACGGTTGTGTTCGTGCGGAACTGTCCCTAACTGCGCTTGCTGACGTAGCCTGGCTAGCAGCGACAGGAGCCGAACCTTTGACTAAAATTTCATGAGTTTTTTTAGCTTGTTGTTTATCGTCATTGACCGACAGCTCGACAATAATCTTTGTATTATTTTTGAAGTCAGGAGGAATCTTGAGAGATGCCTTGGCTTTATCAAAATTAGTAATTGCCAAAGTTTGATTGGTTACTCTCCAAAAATAGCGCATTCTTTGACCCTCAGGATCACGTGTAGTTGAACCATCAAGGTTCACGGTTGTCCCGGATGAGACAGTTGTTGGAGCGGTGATTGTAATCGCGGGAGGTGAATTTTGTACTAAAGATGAAGGTGAAGGGGTAGAAGTAGCAGATGCGGGGACAGCCTTACCTTTGGGCATAATTAACACCCTCATCAGATCACTACCATCATTAACACCATCTTTGACCGTAAGACTAAATTCTAAGACTTCATCTTGTGTTACTGTGGGTGCAGTAAATGTTGTTTTGATCAGTGTAGGCGCAAAAGTTACTTTTGTTCCGTCGACTTGTTCCCACAGATACGTGAGTACCAAACTGTCGGCATCTTTTGATTTACTACCATCGAGAGTCACCGTGCTTCCGGAAGAGACTGTCTGATCAGGGCCTGCATCGGCAATAGGACTTTCGCTGCGATATTTCCTCACAATGACATATGCTGTACCTACAGAACTTGCCTTACCATCACTAACATTCACGGTGAAGCCGTATTTTGTTGTAGTCAGAATTCTCGGCGCAGTGAACGTAATGGTATTTGACCCGCTCCCAGTAAAAACAATCGCACCTGAGCCGGAAGTTTGTCTCCAGGTATATGTCAGACGGTCATTATTAGGATCACTCGCTTGCACTGTCAATTGTACTTCTTTGCCGGCACGGACCACAGGAATATCCATTGGCTCGACAACCGGCGGAAGATTCCCAGGCTTCACAGTTACTGTTGCCAACGCCTCAGATGAGATTGTCCCATCATCGACCTTTAGTTTTAAAATGTAGACTGTGTCTAAAGTCACTTGAGGAGCTATGAAAGAAATCGCTAATTGATCACTGTTCGTTAGCGTTATGGCCGGTGTACCGCCAACGACGCTCCAAGCCGTGGTAATTTGATCTCCATTTGAGTCAGAAGCTGTACCAGTTAACGTAACACCTGACCCGCTATTTACCGTGACATTTGGAGGATTAATCGTGACTTGAGGTGCAACATTTTCTACGATTACTGAAGGCACAGACAGTACCTTCTCTTGAGGAGCTGTAATGCGAATCTTAGGCTGATATATTTCACCTTTCTTTGCCATACCAGCTCTCATCGGGATAGTTATTGTCACGACATTCCCGGAAGGGATAGTAATAGTATTTATACGAAGCATCCCACCAGTATTAGTCACAACGACAGCATTGCTATCGGTAATTTGCGGCTGTCCCACAGTAAGAGGTGGTAAGCCAGTAAAATCCCCTTCTAGTGCAATATTTTCTATCGCCACTGGCAAAGGATTTGTTAAAATCACTTGAAAATGAGCAGTTTCCTGTGGAGCAATTTCAGATGTATCAACACTCACTGATGCTGCCACATCAAAAGGCATAAATGGCACTGGAGTATTCAGAGCCGATGAACGATTATTTGCTGTTTGAAAAGCTGTGATTGTACCACTCGCAGGTATACTGCTAGCTTCAGCATCACTGGCAGGTAAAGTCACAGAAAATTGGCCAGAGCCATCAATATTACCTGTTCCTAAGAATGTATTACCATTGTCGAGATAGAATTCTATCGTACCATTCTGACTGCCTGAGCCCGTCACAATAACTTTCCCGTCTGGACCAGGGAAAAATGCAGCATGAGAAAATATTGGAGCCGCAAGATTCGCATTTGCACCGGGAGCCAAAATAATATTGCCGGTCGCATTGTCATATACTTTCACTTTCTGCCAAGAACTTGCATCTGCACCTGCGGCAAGTTCAATACCTGATGCATCTCCGCTACGAACAGTACTGTCAGTGATGCGTACATTTCTTGCATCAGTATTAATTTGAATTTGACTCTGAGTACTATCCTCAATAATCAAATTTTCCAATGTACTATTGTCGGCAGCGATTGTGATCGCATGACGGAAATTCTTGAAATTGATGCCCTGAACCTTGACCCCATCGACATTGAGACTGAGTGCATCAAAATTACCGTTGCCTACCAAAGTGATATTCTCACCCATAAGACTGACAGCACAAGTTTGGGAACCACAAGTTGCGGAAAATTCTGGTAAAGCGCTTGTGAGAGAAATCACCGATACATTACTGGCGAAATTGATAACATAATTCGTCGTATCTTCGGTATTCATCCAAGCAATCGCCTCACGCAAAGAAAGCCCATCACCCAAAGGATTCGTTAGTGTACCACCGGCATCCAATTCATCTTGAGTCGTAGTCACCAAAACCGTATTCGCTCGAGATATAGAGCCTAAAGCAAACCATAAAATCAAAATACTACTAACCGCGAATGTTAATAACAGTATTCGGATAAGCTGTTTTGCCACTAGAAACCTATAAGCTGGTCTGTAAGTGAGGGATACCGTCATGACCTATATTTATTTTGATGTTCATATAATTATACAACAGGATTACCGGGATGACCAGGATCTAATTCGTTATTTTGGCAATTCCTAGCAAAGAGCGAAGATTGCTGTATGCCTGCCGTAATTGCGTCTCAAAAGCTGTCCATTCTTCAGGAGTAAGAAATGGAGAAGAATCAGTTTTGTATTCGATAATAAAAGAACACTTATCATGCACTTCTTGCGGTAACATCGCAGCAAAAGTATCGCCGTAAATTGTAAGTCCGGATGCAGGATCAACGAAGAAAATCTCTATCTGCTTGCCATTATTTAATTCTTCAACGGTGTAAAGTGTGCCATTTTGATTACATGGGATCAAAGCCACTATACATTTAACGCCAGCAGGGACTTTTCCTTTAAACCTGTAAATATCCTCACGGATGCTTGTGATTTTTCTCTCTATAAAATCAGCAGACAATCGTTGATTGCCATTTAATTCCTGCGCAGCATCTTTGTATTCGGCCAGAGAAAATCTATGAACAATTCTCTGTGTGTCTAATGGCTCTTTTGCCAAATCCAAACTACGTACCCTTTGGGTTTCGGCACGTATATAATCCGCAAAGTCTTGTAAGGCATTATGTCTGTTTTCGAGGCTATCCATAAAAAGAAATTAAAATTGTGATGCTATTTGTTTGAGAACTGTAGAAGCTTCAGCAAGAGAAATAAAATTCGGATCACGTCCATTTTTCGGGTCATTACCTGTAAATTCATATGGATGTTCAGGGGCATAAATCAATTTTACTGCAGTCTGATAGGCTTGTAAGACATGTGCAGGAGGATACGAAAGTCCCTTGTCTGTGTATTTCTTTTGCATTTCTGCATTCGACTTATCTTCAGTTTGTTTCACCTGTACTTTTAGCATGCCATATGGGTCCTCCTCTATTCCTGGAGGATAATCCGTCATATCAAAAAAACCCATCTGCGATAATGTTTCTCTGAGGATTACGCCCATAGCCCTTTTTTCAGAAGCATCAAGAGGTTTTCCTTCTTGAACTAATTTTTCTAATACTTCATGACTGTTGTAATAAGGTGTGGTAGGCATTCCCTCCAATTGCCCCTTATTCGGACCTTCCTCAATCAACCTTTGCGCCCAACGACTTGACACTCCTCCCAACAAACTATCGGCAAATGTAACTTTCCCAGTTCGTATTTCATCCACGGTAATAACAGCACCGGTATCGATAATCTTATGCTTACCATCACCACTCAACATGATATTCGCCATTTTCAAGTCCCCGTGAAGCAATCCATTTCTATGCAAATATTCTAAACCTTTCATCGCCTCAGCTAACCCATCAATCACCCGGCCATTGGGAACTTCCTCCAATGCCTTTTCTAAATCGCGCGACTTACCATCACTATCCTTTATGAGTTCATAGCATATAGTAGGCATCATTTTTTTGGGCCTGGGAACTTGTTCAAGAAATGGGCCTTGGCGCACTAATTCAATAATTGTTTTTTCTTTGGAAACAAAAGCTGTTTTTATCACATTCTCACCACCCGGTTGAGTGCTGTCTAATGAAGAAATGAGTTTGGCAATATCCACTTCCCTGGCATATAAACGTTGCATCACCTCAGACATTTCGCCTGTATGGGGCTTTTTCATAACCACATCAACAAGAGCGGTTGAACCAGAGGTAACCATATGTGCCAGGTGTATACTTCCCATTCCACCCTCACCCAATTTATCGCCAACAAAGGTTCTTACAGCTTTGCCGCTATCGTCTTCCATGTGTTCCGGAGCTACAACAAGAGCATCTCGAAATTTGGGATCACTGTTGATACGATCAAGATTCTTTTCAAGCAATTCTTGACTTAAGTTGAGGGAAAGTCGCAATTTACCAATTTCAAAAGTGCTGATTTTCTCACCTCGAGTCTTCCTATTCAGAAGATCTATTAATTTTGCGTATTTTTCCTTTTTCTCCCTTTCCTGCTGAAGAGCAATACTTTTTTCTACTTGTTCTTGCGTTAAAGGAGCAACAATGGCTTGAATATCAGTCGCAGCCCTTCGTTCTGCCAATTTTCTATCCAGACGTTCTCTCGGGGAAAGTCCTTTCTTGGTAGGTTCAAGTCCTTGATCGCGCGAACTTTCGATATTCATTTTTGTTTTTGCTTTTCTCTCTATTGTATCACAAAAAAGCAGCCCCAGGCCAACGAGATAAGATCGTCTAAACTTATGCGGAGTTTGTAATTCCCAGTAATGTTCGCAAATTGATAAAAGCTTTCGTAAACTTTTGCTCAAAGTCCAGCCAGTCTTTTCCGTCGATACTATGAGGTTGATGTTCTACGGGAGAGTACTGGAAATTAATTGCAAAACTACATTCCGCCTGAATCTCTTTAGGTAACATTAAAGCGTGAGCAGTAGGCAAAGAATTCACATAGCCCACATAGAGCCCTGAGCCTTTTTCCTGACGCAGTACATGAAAATAGAAATTACTTTTCAATTCGTCAGAATTATATTTCACGCCGCTCGCATCGCAAGGGAAAATCGTTAACATTACACTCATTCCTGAGACAAACAACTCACGCATCTCATACATGCGTTCCTTAAAGTAAGCTAATTGTTCAGCAAGCAAAGCATCGTTCAGTATATCTCTACCCAAAATCTGGCAAGCACTGCGATAATCTGCCAAACTGATTTGAGATGGCTTGCTAACAACAATCGCATGCCCGTCATTGTGCAGTTGCTGACAACGCTTCGTTTCCTGCGCGATCAATTCTGAAAATTCAGGCATAAGAAGGAGTTTATCTAGAGACATGATAGAGATTTAAGATTGTATGGGCAAAGTTTCGGCTGCAGGTATGGTAGGTGCGGCATGAGACTCTTGATTTTTATCTCGGTTCGGGGCGCCCCGTATCTCAGGAAACATTTTGGCAATAGCTCGTAATCGATCCGCTAATTGATCCAGGGGAACATAATTGACACTGTCTGACTCAAAATTCTTTCCTACTTCTGAAAGTTTCACATAAAGCACATGCAATTCCTTCATCGCCTCAGAAGAGGTCTCTTTTAATGCCAATAATTTGTGGGAAATTGGTGCAGGATTTTTTTCGGGCTCCAAAAATTCCTTTTTCAACAAAAAATCTCGCAAACTCATACCAACAGCAAATTTATCACAGATGTCGTGCACCTGCGTCAAATCTTGCAAAACAATATTTTGGATATCTGTGAATCTTGGTGTAATAGAAATGCGGTCCATTTCTATCCTGCCATGCGGTCGAGCGGCGCCATAGTCAAGCAGTACCCCCTCACCATTTTTGCCCAAAACAATATTGTCAGGTTTGAAATCAAAATGATTCAATCCATGCCTCTGTAAATAGGCCAATCCTTCAACTCCCCCAGCAAGCTGAAGAAGCCAATCACGTACTGAAGATTGTTCCATGGTAGCCCTGAGATTTAATGACTCTCCTTGATTGTTTTCAATCTTTTCATAAACAACTGATTCATTGGACACAAGCAACGGTCTTGCAAGATTTCTTGCCCCAGGTTCAGCGGGATAATCTTCAAGAATTTTCTGAATTATTTGGGCATTATTTTTTTCATCAAGAAAAGCTCTATAAGCATAAGGATTTTCTGTTGCATCTAAGTGGGTTTTTCCCACTCCTCTTTCCAGTTTACTTTGGCCACTACGAGCGAAATAGACTTCGTTTATACTACCCAATCCCCCTCTTCCCACCTGATTACCAGTAAAAACCCTCCCCACCGTTTCTCCCTTTTCATTATGATGATCAATCCCACCCGTAGTAATTCTTGCCTGCCACTCAAGAGAAAGATCACCTAAATTTTCTTCTAAAATGCTCACATTACGAGCATTTGTTAAAACTGACGGATCTAATAAACTTTCATCAAAAACAGCTAATGTTCGCCTAATATCAGCAACTGCTATACTCTTTTTTCTCTCATCTTCTTGATCCCCTAATGACCTATAAACAGTTGGTTCAGTAGCCTCTGGTGTATTTTTACGATCTCTGCCTAAGTGTATATCAATATTTTCCGACATTTCTGTTTTGGTGTTTCCTTTTATTGTAGCACAAATCCTTGTACAATTTCTGCAAGAAACTTCCCCATGGCCTTACGTATAGTATGTATCATTACACTTCTCACTCTCAGCGGTTGCAGCTTTATTGCATCTCAACCGATATCGGAGAAGATATCTATAAAAGGCACTATCATTGAAAATCCCTCACAATTGGCCGAACAGTCAGAATTTTTGTTGGTTGATGATGAGAATAGCAATTTGCTCGCGTACATCAGCAGCTCAGAAGTGGCAATCAACAATTTTATTGATCGATCAGGCACCGTAGAAGGAACAATTCAAAAATACACCACCGATCGAATTCCTGAACTTTTGGCAGAAGTTTTTACTCCTGATGCACCACTGTCTCTCGAGGACATTTTGTTACAAACCACACTACGAGAAGGGAGGAAAACTCCCTACAACCACGCTTGGAACAAGAAAACTCCCATGTTGGTACTCCAAAATGACAATGCCAACGGAAGCGCGCAAATAAAAGTCAGTGCAGATGATAAAGAGTTCTTAGTTAAATTAGTCAAAAGAGAGCAGGAATGGCATATTGCCGAGATTATTAAGCAGGAGTATAGTCCATTGGAAAATGGTGAATCAACAGCTTCTGGTGCTCTACAAGATGAGGATAGAGGCCCTAATACCTAGCTTATTTCTTTCTATGGAAAAGTTCGTGCACTTTCTTGCTGACGATCTCAAAGAACGCAGAGTCTCACACAATATTGGCTTTGCTGAGATAGAGAAAGATATAGGAATTCGAAAAGAATACATTGAAGCCCTGGAAAGCCGTTCCTTTGACAAGCTGCCTGCAGATATTTATCTGATACCCATTGTGCGAAGTTATGCCAAATATCTCGGCTTGGACGAAAGGGCAGTACTTCAAAAATTTAAACAAGAAAAAGAGGATCATGCGAAAAGCAAAACTCTTGATCTCAGCCCTGACGCACAAATACTTTCGCACTCTTCTCCCATCACCGGTAAAAATATTTTTTTGGGTACAGCTACTGCTGTTTTGGCTTTGGTGGTTTTTTACGTGGTCCAACAGTTCTATCATGTCTCTTCTCCACCAGACTTGGTAATTTTCGAACCTGCATCCGGTATTAACATTTCAAACAATAATATCTTGGTAAAAGGACGAACAAACAATAGCAGCAAAATTGAATTCAATGGCAAAGTGATCAGCACAGATAACAACGGCAATTTCAGTATTCCTGTAGATTTGAAAAACGGAGAAAATACAATTTCTATCGTAGCAACAAGCAATAATGGCCAAAAACACGGAGAAAACCTTCTCGTCTATGCAGACTTACCAACAAGTACATCCACGCCTCTCGCGGGTCATCTCAGCCGAGATGCCCTCACTCTTTCTATTAGCGCAAATGACACAAGCTGGGTAAGCATCAAAACTGACGGTGAAAGCATTCAAAAAACCATGCGCGCAGGCGATGAAGAAGCATTTACAGGAAAGACCATCGAGCTAATCGCAGGAAATGCCGGTGCCCTAGCTATTGCACTCAATGGCAGCAATCCCACTATTCTGGGCGAACAAGGGGAAGTGATAAAAAAACGCTACAGTTGGGATGATACGAATATTTCGTACCTCAATAAATAAAAAAGTTCAGAGTTGAAACTCAGCATTCAGCGCTCTGCACTCTGAACTGAGTTAGCTTTCAATATCCGACGTTACTCTGAGAATCTCAGATAGTGTTGTGATTCCTTGGAGTACACGCAGTGCTCCATCCTCACGTAGTGTAAGCATCTTTTGTGTTTTTCTGACATAATCAAACATATCGGCGGACAGTTTTCGTTCCAAAATCATCCTTTCTAAATTGCGATCAACAGTAAACACTTCAAAAATACCCAATTGTCCTTTGTATCCGGTATGGCTGCATTTCTCACAGCCCGGAGCATGTAAAAAATGCTCGGGACGATCAATGGTGATACCTTGAACTTTTTCTAAAGAGATAATCAAATCATCCAAAATCTTCATTTCTTCATCGCTATATTTATATTCTTCCTGGCAGTTGAGACAAATACGACGTACCAAACGTTGTGCTATCACCGTATCAAGTGCAGGAGCTAATACAAAAGGTTCCAGTCCCATATTTACGAGACGTGGAATCGTAGAAATAGCATCATTGGTATGGAGCGTTGAAAGAACGATATGACCAGTAAGCGATGCCTGACAAGAGATTTCTGCAGTCTCACGGTCACGAATTTCTCCGACCATCACCACATCAGGATCCTGACGCAATATTGAGCGTAAACCAGCAGCAAAATTATACTCAATATTGGGATCAACCTGACTCTGCACTAGCCCCTCGACATTGTATTCCACCGGATCTTCTAAAGTAATGATTTTATCCTCAGTGGTATTGAGTATGTGAAGGATGGCGTATAAAGTTGTAGTTTTTCCACTTCCTGTTGGGCCCGTAGAAAGCATCATGCCACTTGGTCTATTTAATCCAGCTTGTACCAATTTTAAAGCGTTACCAGCTAACCCGAGATCTTCCAATTTGGTCAATGTCTGTTGACTAGCAAGAATACGCATCACTAAACTTTCTCCAAACATCGAGGGTAGCGAAGAAAGACGAACATCAACTTTTCTTTTGTTTACATAAAAACTAAAACGTCCATCTTGAGGACGATTCGTAATATTAAGCTTGATATGACCAAGATGTTTAAATTGATTGATCATATTTTTGGAAATCTCTTTCCGTACTTCAAATACATCTTGCAAAACACCATCGATACGAAAACGCACCTTGGTGATACGATCGTAGGGTTCAATGTGAATATCTGAGGCACCAGCACGCATCGCACCCACAAGCAAAGCATTGGCACTCTCTTCTCCAGAATACGTAACCATTTTCTCTTTGAGCTCGGCGAGATTTTGAATCTCAGCCATCATATTACCCAGATCTGTCTCAGTATAAACATTTTCTATTTCTTTTTTTTGTTTAAAAAATTCCACCTTATAAGCTTTCAAGCTATCCAAGATTCCGGACTTACTGGAAATATTGATATTCAGCGCATAGCCCATATCTTTAAGCTTCTCTATTGCTAGCAAAGTCTCAGAATTTTTGGCATCAGCAACAGCAACACGCAGTTTTTTACCCGTACGAAAAAATGGAATAAGCAAAGCATTCCTACATTCATCTTCAGTAAGTATATAGAGCAGATCTACATTGATCGGTAATTTTGCCAAATCAACATATGACAAATTCATGGCCTTAGCTGTAGCAATTGCTTCCTTCTCTTCCGAGATACGATTTATTTCTTGGAGTTTTTGTTCGAGAGGTTTCGTAGGAGCTCGCTCGCTAGGTAAGGGCATGAGGATTGTTGTATCTAGGTATTATAGTACAAATATCGCTGATTGAGAATAAAACTCACTTGTTCAAAATTCTAAGTTCTAAGTTCAAAGTTGCCTTAACCTAGAATTTAGAACCTAGAACTTAGAACTGAATTTGTTCGTCTTTAAAGGGCCCAATAATCGATAAAGCCATGTTTTCTGGCTTCAAAATATCCCGGGCTACGCGTTGAATGTCTTGAACACTGACACTGTCGACATGTTCTTTTTGCTCATCGAGGGTATAGAAACGATCATGAAAAAGCTGTTGATGGGCGATCATATTGGCAACACTTTCAGAATCTTCCATACTCATCACTAATTTTCCCTTAATGTAGGATTTAGCTTTATTAAGCTCAGTTTCTGGAATCGTTTCTTCACAAATATGAGTGAATTCTTGTTCTATAGCACGCAAAGCTTGATTTACACGGGTCAAGTCTACACCAGCATATGCAGCAAAACTTCCCGTGTCGGCATAGCGGTCATAATTCGCTGCAATATAATAACAAAGGCCCTGTCTTTCACGTACAGACAGAAAGAGTCGTGAGCTCATACCACCGCCCAAGATTGTTCCCAACACTTTTAAAGCATGGCGATCAGGATGATTACGGTCGTATGCACGCGTACCCAGCCAAAAATGAGCTTGTTCAGTTTTTCTTTCCACAATATGTTTCCTAGAAAATTCTTGAGGGACAAACTTTGCCGATTGTGGAATCTCTCCATCATTGGTGAATTGAAAGTATTCAGTGGCTAATTTGAGAGATTCTTGATGACTAAGAGGTCCAGTAATGGTAACGACAATGTTCTGGGGAACATAAGTGCGTGCTCGATAATCGATGATAATATCACGAGATACCTGACGAATGACATCTTTGGGTCCGGCAATAGACCAACCAAGTGGTTGATCACCGAAGACTTGCCTTTCAAAATCTTCAGCAATTTTTGATTGAGGATTATCTTCGTACATATTTATCTCTTCCAAGATTACGCCACGTTCTCGCTCAATCTCTTCCGGTTTAAAAGTAGCGTGCAGTAACATATCAGAAATAACATCACAGGCCACACTGGCATGTTCTTTTGCCACACGCACATAATACCCGGTATAATCTTTACCCGTAAAAGCATTGAACTCGCCACCAACACTATCTACAGCCTCAGATACAGCCTTCGTATCAGGATATCTTTTTGCTCCCTTAAAAAAGAGATGTTCCAGAAAATGAGAAATACCATTGATATCAATGGTCTCAAAACGAGAACCGGTCCCAACCAATACAAGAACGGTCACTACTTCTGTATGTGGGAGAGTTGCACTAATCACCCGCAATCCATTGGGCAAAACTGTTTTGTCGTACATGAACGTTGTTTATATGTCGTCGAACAGATTAGCAATCGCCAGTCACT
>MEWR01000018.1:5121-9267 GCA_001773455.1 Candidatus Abawacabacteria bacterium RBG_16_42_10 | reverse complement strand
TAAAAATAAATATCAAATGCCTACCCCATCCAGACCAATCATTGGTTCACAAGTCTTGCTTCATAACACATCTCACAAGAAGTCCCCAGTTCGACCTCTTGCTTTTGGTGTCTTGTGTTTGGTAGTAGCAGTTAATCTAGTAGGATATCAATTCAGTGAGACTGTCGCAGCCGGACCTGCTACTTCATATTTGCTTTCAGTCGAAGGGAAAACCGATGATATCAATGTCACAGCAAATCAGGCGTTCTCTCTCACCGTAAAAGCCCTCGACAATGATCTGGCAACCGCGGATGGATACACAGGTACTATCTCAATCACATCGACTGACACACAGGCACAATTGCCAACTAATTATACTTTTACAGCAGCTGATCGTGGTCAAAAAACTTTCAACCTGGCTCTGACTTTGGTCACTGCAGGAGAACAAACAGTAACTGTCACTGACAGCACAAATCCAGCTATCACCGGTGAAGTATCAGTTACAGTCAGTGCGGGCACAGTCGGAACTGGTACAACAAATGGAACAGGCAAACCAACGATAATCACTCCAACAAACGACTCTACAGTCAACCGTTCACAGATCGATATCACAGGAACAACATTGCCTGATGTGCAAGTATCCATCTTCGATGGCGAAAGACTCCTGAGTACCGTCAATGCTGACCGCAATGGAAACTTTTCTTACACTACCGACTCTCTTACCGATGGAACTCATACGATAAAAGTACAAGTCACCAATAGCTCCGGGCAAACTCTGGCATCTGACCCCGTTCAAGTGCGTATAGATACAGCGCCTCCTGTATTACAAAGTGTCACAGTAAATCCTCTCGAAGTTGATGGTGCAAGCAGAGTCACAATCAGCATCAGTACTGAACCAGAACTGACTAGCGTAAAAGCAATAGCTGATCAAAGAGCCATCACTCTCGCCCCCGTACCTGCTCAAAGTGGTTCTTACAGTGGTGAATTCATTGCTCCACAAGCTCCTGGTATTTATCCGGTCGACATTGAAGTGACTGATAAATTCAACAATACCAGTAAATATAATGCACAAGCTACCATTAAAGTAAAAACTCCTAGCACACCAACGCCAACACCCACACCAACCGCTACTCCACAGCCAAATAGAAATCCCACCGTCTCTATAGCCGCTGACATTCAAAGCGGGAAATCACCTCTGACAGTAAAATTCACGAGCAATGCAGCTGATCCGGATGGGCGTATTGCTTCGTATCTTTGGAATTTCGGCGATGGTACAACAAGCACTGAGGCAAGTCCCAACAAAGTATATGAAAGAGAAGGAAATTATATTGTGACCCTCACCGTCACAGATGATCGTGGCGGTACAGCAACAACAGTGCTTCAGGGGCGTGATATTGCCCCTTCGGGCGTTGCAGTGTCTGAATCCGGACCAGAAGTATGGGTCGCTCTTGCTATTGCTCTCATGCTTAGCGTCGCAGCTCAAAGAAAGAGGCTCTTTGCATTTGTTCGCCGCTAAAACAGTCTATTCCGGCGTAACAATCCAACCAAAACACTCCTTTTTTGCTCGATCGAGAAAAGCACACCGCCAGCGGCAATGCTTTGAGCAATGGGTAAACGACCGAGTCCTAGAGGTAAGAGACACAGTCTTGTAAAGACTACTTCGGTGTGATGATTCTTAACCGAGGCCAAATTTTTTGCCAATTTTTCTGTTGCATTCGTTGATGAAATGAGTCTGGATTGTCGCGACAATGTGGATTTGGTCTCACAATTAAATTCACCAAGTCTTCCACTCCCCAAGGAGCACAAATCTCTATCTGGTCATTATCCGTGAGCCTGGCACCAACACATGTAGGTATTTCTACCCAGCGACTCAAACCTTCTTCTGCAGATGTATAAGGATCATCTCCTTTAAATGTATGCATACGCGCCTGATTGGTCACTGACCAGGTTTCTTCGAGCATCATATTCCGCAGTTGTTCCTGGTATTTTTCTTCAATTTCCTCACTCAAGTCAGCCTTGTCAAAATAAATCACATCAATATCTGGCAAGGGAGTTCTTTTTTTGTACTCGTGTAAGTAATCCCACACTTTGCTACGCACAAAGCCAGCGCCAATCCACCAATCCGGCAGATGTAATTCACGCACCAAACGTAAAATATTCATCATCCACTCATCTTGTTTGATAATCGCAGCGATATCCTCCTTAGTTGTAAGTTGCATACGTGCTTATACCCAATAGGTCAAAATAACTGCCATAGCAGCTACATCAGCCAAAGAATAAAAGACATTGATCATAAAAAGCTTGACTGGTTTGCCTTCCCAAATAACAGCTGAAGAACCAGTGGTAACTATGAAACCCAACCAGGTCCAAAAAGCAATTATAAGAGCATCTTGCCATGTTTTTGCATCAAGAAACTGTACCAAATGAGCCAGCACATAGGCCATCACCAAGGAACTAATAAGCATCATGATATATGCCGGACCAGCTTTGCTCGATTTCTCTTTCATCGTGTGTTCATTCCACCCCATGAGTTTCATCCATGGCTTACCAAAAAGCACTGGAGAATACCAAACAAAACCGATCACCATACTTGCGAGTGCCGCAACAAGTATAGCGAGATAATTGAGAGTCACTGGGGACATGGTTTGATAATGTTAATCAGGAGCACTATAAACTATCATTGATTGCTGGGGCAACTCGATAAATAACACCTGCTTTATCATCAGTCACATACATAACACCATCGACACCAATTGAAATATCTACGGGACGACCAAGAGCATTTTCATTATTCGTCAGCCAGCCAGTAATAAAATCTTCTTGTCCTAGAACTTGACCTTGTTTATCTAATTTAAAACGAACAACTTTGTAGCCTGTAGGAACACTTCGATTCCAAGAGCCATGGTAAGCAACAAGTACATTGTTTTCGTAGTCTTTGGGCCAGCCAGAATTGATTGGCACAAATGCCAAACCTAAAGGAGCTGAGTGTGCTTGGAGATCAATGTATGAGGCTTCAGAATTTTCACAGCGAGTTTTGGCGTCGGCACTATTATTAAAAGCTGTATCTTGGATTTTTTTGCCATAACAATAGGGCCAGCCATAATCTTTGCCTTCTTTAAGAATATTAATTTCATCCGGAGGAATATTATCTCCCAGTAGATCGCGCCCCATTTCGGTAACCCAGGCTTGTTTTGTGGTTGGATGAGTAGTTAAGAATACCGCATTACGAAGACCAGAAGCATAGGTCCGCATGTCACTGCCATCCAGACTGGAAATAAGCACCTTAGCACGACGATCATCTTGTTCATTGCATACATTGCAGGAGGAACCAATGGAAGTTAATAATTTTTCGCCGCCGGGAGTCTGAATAATCAAAAGCGTTCGCGTAAAATGTCCGCCGCCACCAGGTAAGTCTAAAACCTTTTTTTTGTTTGTAGCTTTCTGATTGTCAAAATCAAAATCATAAGTACTTACTTGATCTGATTCTGCAATATACAAAGTCATCTCGCCATGATAGTACATAGCCAAGCCATGAGGCTGATCCAGCCCAGTCAAAACAGTGTACATATGATCAGAAACACCATCAGCATTGTCATCCTTGAGTGCTACCACTTTGCCCTGAGCGGGAATACTAACCAGCATATAGCCGTAATCCAAGGGCAACATTACTCGCGGACTGCCGAGATCTTTCGCAAAAATTGATACAGAAAATCCGGGAGGTAATTGCAAAGGTAAACCGGTGGTATTCGTACCTGGTTTGGGCGAAGAAATAATATCAGCTATGTTTTGTTGTGGCGGATTGATAACCGGTCCAATGCCCCGAAGATTTTGCCAGTAGAAAACACCAGCCAAACTGACCCCTCCAAGTAAAAATAACAAGATAATTGTCAATAAGATTTTTTTCATAAGAGGCTGGTATACTATGCGTAAGAATAAACCATGTTCACTCAAAAGAGAACCATAATGCAAAAAGAACCATTTTACCCCCATCAAGCCATTCCTCTTACCTTAACAGCGGTAGTTTGTGGGTTTGGTATAGCTGTACTGTTCTTGGAAGTTTATTTGCTCAATGGTTTCGGTGCAGCTGAGAAAATCGTTTTACAATTACACTGGCAAGATATTCTTGTCGGTATGACTATTTATCTCAAAACTGCCATTGATTTTGCC
>MEWR01000018.1:0-5065 GCA_001773455.1 Candidatus Abawacabacteria bacterium RBG_16_42_10 | reverse complement strand
CTTGGTAATATCGCTGGTACTTTGGCCATCTTACTGCTTTGGAATATATTTCGAGAAATCAGATTTCTGATGGCAGGCATGATTATTTTGGCAGGACTCGTGCTGATTCGCATGGCCGAAGAGGGTTTGGAGCACGTGAAGGATGAAGAGGGAAAGTACAAAATGAGTTTCGGAGGAATAGAGCTGTGGTTGGAAAAATTATTGCGACACTTCAATCGTCTTGTCGCACCCATACTCAACAAAATAATTCCTAAAACGGACATGAAAGCTACCAGTAACAAAACGTATTGGGGGCTCTTTATTTTATCATTTAGCGTGCCTTTTATTCTTGGTCTTGATGATTTTGCCGGTTATATTCCGCTCTTCAATATTGTGAATGTCGTAGGATTTGCCACTGGCGTATTTCTCGGCCATATGGTCCTAAACATAGCCTTGTTTCTCTCCCCGAAAACCACCATTCACGCAGTAAAAAACCCTATTATTTCTTTTCTGGGCAGTTTAGCTTTTATTGGCATTGCACTTTGGGGCTTCTATGAAGCAGCGTTGCTTGTAGGTTTTGGCCCACATGCCTAGGCATACATCACGAGCCCAACAACTACCATGGCACTAAATATAATCCACAGTGTTTGCGTATAAATGATTGGTCTATCTTTGTGTATAGTCCCATAGAGAAGCCAACAGATTGAAGCGAGTAAATAAGCAATCCACGTAGAAAGAGACACACCGGTTAATCTTTTTTCTACCCAAATTTCCCATACTTGAGGGATAGTCATCAGAGGAGTTGCTATAGCAACAAAATAGATCAGGCGATCTATAAAAATTGCCAGTCCTGTTCCCTCTCTAAGCTGCGATCGGTTCTTGCTGCGAATATGGTGCCAGGGAGCTTTCATGGATGATTCATTTACAACACGGATCTAAAGGCCTTTCGTACCTCTCTTAAACTTAACCCGCCTTTTGTAGAAGACTCAAGAAGAGTTCTAAAAACTGCTGCGTCAACTTCCATTTCTTGAATACTCCCCTGTTCACGAAGGTTGAAATTGTGGCTCATGGTAATACGTACGGCTTTGTCACTGATTACCATCAGACCTTCATGAGAGATAGGATCATAGTAACATTCACCCAATTCAGTTTCCGGAATGTATACAAGCTTCATATTACTTTGCTGATTGATCATCTTGCATGACACCAAATACATTACTTTCTGTATCTTTGCAGTAAGCAAGCCACCCCACACCGGGAATGGGCATTTTGGGTACCACTACTTGTCCACCATGTTCAGTCACTCTCTGTGTCGCCTCATCAACAGATTCAGTATGCAAAGTACAAACATACGCCATCACTCCTTCGCCGGCTAAGGGGACCTTTCTCTTTAATAAGCCTCCATCAATACCCGGTTCTTCATCGGATCCGGTTTTGATCAACCAGTATTCTTGTTCGCCTCCCGGCCATTGTTGAACCACCCAGTCAAAAACATCGGTATAGAATTTTGCGGCTCTTTCCGGATCGTCAGCATGGATTTCGAAGTGAACAACACGGGAAGACATGAGAATTAACAATTAATAATGAAAAATTAACAACTGAATCTTTAATACGTTACCTTAACTTGGTTTAGAGGGAAAGCTCATACCTGATCCAGGTAATAAGGATAGTTAACGCCAAGGCTAAGAGTAACCAAAAACCGTAATTTATTTCTTTTTTTTCAGGCATATAACCAACATATCGATTGAACACTTAAATATATACACTAGACCTTCCCCAATAAATAGGCTTTTCTCATCTTCTCAGGAAACTTTTCAATAGCATACCGCAACATCGTGCGCGGCATTTTTTTGTAATGCTTTCTTAAAAACTTTTCTTCAGTTTCCTGGTCGTACTTACCGACTTCCCGAAGCATCCAGCCGACCGCTTTATGAATCAAATCATGTTTGTCTGTCAGGAGCAGCTCAGCAATGTTAAGGGTATCTTCATATTGTTTTTCACTAATGAATACTTGGGTAGTAATAATTGCGATGCGCCTTTCCCAGAGATTTTTTGATTGAGCAAATGTATAGAGAATCTTGCGATCTTTATCCAACAAATACTTTCCCAAGATACGCGGTGTAGTGACATCAACAAGATCCCAATTATTAATTCTCTTGGTATTACGAATATAAAAATCAGCGATCTTTTTACGCGTCCCATCAGAAGCTTTATTAAATTGGTAGGTCAAAATCAAAAGTCCCGTCATCCTACATTCATGCACATCACTGTTTAATAATTTTTGAATATCAGGCAAAGCCAGATCTAAATATTTCTTCGCCACCATTCTTTGCTTCGGCATGGTTATGCCCCAGAATGTATCACCTTCACCATATTCGCCCTTACCGGTTTTAAAGAAGCGCATATACGCTTTTTGCTTTTCTTTGTCCTGTAGAGATTTTAGCTCAGTGAGAAGGTGAGATACGGTGGCCACTATGTACGAGTTATAAATCTAAGGATCTGAACAGTTTGACGGATATCATGGAGACCCGGTAAATATATCGTGATTTCATCTCGCAACAATAATTGAATTTCAATCTCAGACAAGCGACTTAAAGCAACAATTCGTAGTTTTTCTTCAGCATCATTTTGATCAAAAAGTCTTTGTTGTTCTAGTGAACGCAAAGAATTACGAAAATTATTTACCGCCTGATCATCGATGTCAGCGAAAAAAGTATAGATCTTATCTACAATAAGTTCTGTGTTTCGTGTTTCATTTTCTAACTGGATCTCTTGTGTAACATCCATGGCATAAATTTTTCAACATTCTACTCTTGCCACAAAGAATCATGCAAAATTTTTGAGATACTTAATCATCGTATCAACATCACTTACTTCAAAAGGATCGGTGGGACAATCGTCCATATAACCAGGCTCAATAAAGGATTGCTTTATTTCACCATCTTCTACATACATGCTATAGCGCCATGAGCGCAGGCCAAAACCAAGATTGTCTTTTTTGACCAACATTCCCATCTTACGAGTAAATTCTCCCGATCCATCGGGAATCATTTTAACTTTAGTAACTTTTTGGTGTTTTGCCCACTGGAACATCACAAAAGCATCATTCACACTCAGACAGTACACTTCGTCAACCTCCAGCTTCCTTAACTCATCATACTTTGACTCATACCCAGGCAAATGTGATGTAGAACATGTAGGGGTAAAAGCACCGGGAAGAGCAAATACAACAACTTTCTTGCCTTGAAATATATCGTCAGTTGATACGTCTTGCCAGCGAAAAGGATTTTCCCCACCAATACTTTCATCACGAACACGAGTCTTAAAAATCACATGAGGAACTTTTTGCGGCAATTGAGGATTCATATGTGCTTGGTAAATATTTTACTCATTGATCTTAAGGAGTATTACTTATTTTTTGTAAAACGGAAATAGAAGATAAAATAAATAGTTACCATAAGTACAGCTGAGACTATCTGACTCACAGGCCCCTTGATAATGTCTGGAAAAAGCAACTCCAGATCCAACATATTAAAATAATTAATATATATAGCATCTAGTTTTACAATCGAAAAAGTGATCAGCAAAATAAGATGAATCGTTGCTGAAAGTAATATTGTCTTTTTTAGCGCCTCAAGACGCCTGTTTTTGAGAATACTCATATATTTATTGTAGACAATGGAATGGCTCGCCAGCCGAAGCTCTTAACATGTCCAACTACGCTACAAGCTTCGTTGGACGCACTGCGCTGAACTACTCGCTCCACTCGTAGAGCGCAGGCTGGCGGAGAGAGAGGGATTCGAACCCTCGGTCCTGCTTGCGCAGAACACTCGATTTCGAGTCGAGCCCGATCGACCACTCCGGCATCTCTCCTTGGCAGAACCAAGATATAATTCTGACAGGAAAGATGCAAAGTTTCACAATCGAAAAAACCAACGGCAAGTTTATAATTCGTATGAAATTAAAATTTTATTAAACCTTATAAAGACACGACTTGATCAATAATCGAAACTCCATATAATCTATATATGTTTTTATTTAAAAATGGTTTCCATATGAAATTTGACAAAAGATACCTTGGCAAATGGGTTGCAGCAACAAAAGACAAGGTAATTGAATCTGATAAAACTTTGACCAAACTCATCAAAAAGGTGAGTAATAGGAAGGATAGTAATCAGTTAAGATTTGCACTCATTCCCAAAGGACATATCGCTGGCTTTCTTTCATGAAATTTAAATATTCTCAATATCCAACACCTGACGGAGCCAGTCTATATCGTCCATCCATCCCAATAACATTCCAAAACGGTTCTAAATCAATAACTGTGGAAGCTCTTATTGATTCAGGAGCGGATTTTACGGTACTACCAATCGAAATCGCTGGGGTTCTCGGAATCAAATTAAACATAAAGAACAAAGAGTCTTTTCAGGGTGCGGGTGGCAATCCATTCAACGTATATCCTTCTCCTACCAAGCTAGAACATATTCTGAGACAAGATGGTTTTAGACCGATCAACTGGAAAGCTAATGTATATTTCGCAGAGTCTCAGCCAATGATCTTGCTTGGAAATAAAGGATTCTTAGATCAGTTTGAAATAAGATTGAGAGGTAAACAGAGAGAAATCGAAATTGTCCGCTGACTCGCGCTCGTTTTCATTTGATTCTTTGACAGCCCGCGGAGCACTTAGCTCAATTACTTGTACCCTTTAGTCTTCAAAAAGACAATTGCAAGTTCAGTGGCTATTATTAAATCCTTCTTTGACATTTTATCGATTGAAGCAATAGTGTCGGCGATTTTTAGTAATTCTTTTGAGCTAAAAACATTCGCTACATCTAACCGTCGTCGTGGGTACTTGCCTGTTTCGGCATAGTAAAGATCAGCAAGATACATGAATAACCGCTTAAATTCGGGATATAGTTTCCCTCGCAGATGCTCGATTGACCAATATCCAGAATTTAGTAGTCGAGTTCTAAATTTCCTGGGCATACTCAAAAGTTCTTTCTGTGCAACAGTACCGGCAAATTCCTGCGCCGGTATTTCCTGTATTAACTCAATAGAAAACCTGACTATAGGAGAGATATAATAA
>MEWR01000017.1 GCA_001773455.1 Candidatus Abawacabacteria bacterium RBG_16_42_10 | reverse complement strand
ACAAAAAATGCACTTTTTTTCTCATAAAAACTTAAATGTTAATCTTTCTGCTTCCACAATAGCAAATCTCCCACTTTTAGCCTCACAAAACTTTCATTAAGCCTTATTCTTGATGAGCCAATAGCGATTTCCAAAATACATCCTAAATTGCTCGTCAATCTTGGAGCCAGTTTGAAAGTTTTCCATGAATCTCCCACAGGTTCTCCTGTCAATGGCTGCAGGATATATTCTTTTGATGATGAACTCGCAAAGTTTGGCAAAACATTGAGGGAGAGGATCCGGAATTATGTCCGAGATTCGAAGATACCCCACAGGTTTATCGCTGCCAATCTAGATAATGATTATTACCGTATATTGCGCGGAGAGGAAGTGGTTGTCATCCCACAATCGGATCCACAATATTTCGCTTTGGCACAAGAATTCAAATTGGCACGTGATGAGGCCTTGATCGCTTTGGTGAATAAAAAGGATCATATATCCAAAATACGCAGAATCCTTTTACAGTTTAAACGTTAAAAAATTTTGCAATTGATCTGTTTAATGAACTTGGCTATACACCACCCTATAGGTAAGCGTAACAAAAAAATAATGAAAAAAAATCTCCAAATTATCGATAAAAAGCTATTGACAGTTCAACTTATATTATTCTTTGCTGTATTTATGATTTGCTCACGGTAGGCTTAATAATATGAGTTCTTTAATGGTCTGAGGGTCGATATTTCCGGATGCATGATCAAAGGAACTTTGGAAATGGACGTGGAGCTTTTTAAATTTCTTTTGTAACTTTTTACTATTCATTGCATGTGTTACAAGAACATGAATGGAGGCAGCAGATTGAAGAAGTTTTCCGACAGCCAGAAGAGTGCTACCACTATCAGCAATATCATCGATGATTAAAATGTTTTTCTTTTGTACTAATAAATGTTTCGGTTTTTGAATCGATACTTTTTCATGAGTTCGAGATTTACTGAGAACCAGAAAGGGAAGTTTGAGTTTTTGGGCGATTTTTTGTACACGCTTCTTGGCACCTTTGTCGGGAGCAAGGACGAGGTCGATTTTGTCTTTCTTTATGAATTGATTGTCAATGTGTGGTAGAACATTCGTAAGCTTTCCCTTGAATCCTTTGATAAATTCTGGACTATGCGCATCGAGGGTAATGATGTTATCGAAACTTCTTTGTAATTCATCAGCTATGAATAGGCCAGCTGGATGCTTATCACTATCTTGTCGGCCATAAGCAATCCACGGAGCGAGCAAAATCAGTTTTTTGACTCCTCTTCGACGCAAGTAATCACCGAGCAGTAATGTTCGAAAAAGTGCGTCGGATTTTTCTGTAATGTTGGTAATGAGGATGATAGTGCTCTGTGTTTTTTGTGGTAGAGTCAGATTTATTTCTCCAGCTCCATAATGTTCTTCTTTGACTAATAGAGGAGTGACATTCAATTCCTTTGCAAAACTTTTCACTAAAGTTTTTTCATTAGAAAAACCGACAATTGTAAATTTACTTTTGGCCATAGGTTTTAAGGATTTGAATAACTTCTTCATGGGTCGTCTGAGGAAAAGATTCATAAAATTGTCCGACCGCATAATACCAATACGGCTCAGTAAGGCATATGACTTCATCGGCTTCTTCGCGAATTTTCTTGAGACTGTCACGGGCCCCATGAGGCACAGCGACAATGATTTTTTGAGCATTATTTTTCTTTGCTGCCTGAATGGCCCCACGCATGGTAAGTCCTGTCGCGATGCCATCATCGACGATGATTATAGTTTTATTTTTAAAACTTGGTAATTTTTTGCCTTGGCGATAGAGCCGTATACGTTCTTCTGCTTCATCTTGCGCCTGATCAACAATGCCATTAATTATTTTCTCATCCAATAATTGTTTTTCTTCTTCATTCCAAAGGATATCTCCTGTTTCAGCATAGGCGCCAATAGCATATTCCGGAGAACTTGGATGTCCAACCTTTCTGACGATAAGCACATCGAGTGGTAGACCCAATGCTTTAGCTACTTCATGTGCAACAACAACGCCACCACGAGGAAGAGCGTAGAGGAGCGCGTCTTTACTGTTTCTGTATTTCTCTAGTTGTATTGCCAATTGTTTGCCGGCATCTGCTCTGTCACTAAACATCATAAATGAGATCCTTCACTACGGTTAGGATGACATAATGAGTGTAAAATGGCTTTCGCTTGGCCTTTACAGCTATTCAATAAGCCTTCGTAATAGCATAGTGTCACTTTTGGCTTTTTGGTATAAGGAAAGTGGCAATTAACCCATTTCTATGCCCTCATCTATGTTTCTGGCTCAAGTGCTTGGTCCAGCTTTTGTAATTGTAGCACTTGGCGTTTTTATGAATCGACAAGTCATTCGCCATATGATGGATCGCTTAACCGAAGATAATCCAGTTATCTGGTTTAGTGGTTTCGTTCGTGTTTTGCTCGGTTTGCTGATCGTTGTCACTCATAATGTTTGGGTATGGAATTGGCAAGTGCTGATTACATTGATTGGTTGGATTGCACTCATCAAGGGCGTGGTCTTACTTTGGTGGCCAGCACAAATAGTGAAGATGAAGAAAACCATGATGAATGACAATATGTTGATGTTTGCAGGTCTTGTAGCTTTGATTATCGGAGCGGTGCTTTCGTATTATGGGTATATGGTGAAATGACAATTCCAGATTGTCATCCTGAGGCTCGAACTAGTTCGGGCCTGAAGGATCTATTCAATTTTTAAAAAGCACCTACCAGACAAACGGACAGGTGCTTTTTTTGTACGAGCAGTGATTATTCAGCGTCACCACCGGGTGTATTCATCAGAAATCCGAGTCCCAATTTAACGAGCGGGGTTCTTTCTTCAGTTAACTTTTTAGCATCATCGAGGGGCATACCAAGCTGGAGGTACTTTATCATTCTTCTCGTGTAATCAGATGCTGTTACTGCGCCTTGGGCAATGCCTGTTTCAAATAAATGAACATATTTTTGTTCTCTTTCGCCAAAATAGTGAGGATGTTCAGCGGGAGGAATAGATGATACTAGTGACATAATTTATTCGTGGTAATTTTGTACGGCGCATTGTTATAGATAATTCAAGACTTTGTCAAATACTTTGAAACTGGTACATTTACATACGATTTTATATAATTGTCGTTTCTTTCTATAAGATGAAGAGAATTCTACTCCTTTTAATGTTGGTGATTATCCTGGCTGTCAGCAGCTATGCTTTTTTGTATTATAAAAAATATCAAAAAGAAACTGTCCCAATAGCAGTGACTGTTGAGGAAATTCTTCAGAAGAATGAAACAGGTTCAGTAACCAGTGCTAGTACAGGGGCTACATTGAGGCAGGAAACAATTCCGGCGAATCTTAATCTTAAGGCTGCATTCTTTTCTCAAGCACCATATGGCAATTGGGAGTATCCTTGGCAGGAAGCATGTGAAGAAGCCAGTATACTTCTTGTAGCAAATGCTTATTTGCATAAAAATTGGGATACGGCACAATTTAATGAAGAAATCTTGAAACTCGTCGAATGGCAAAATCGACAATATGGTGATTATCAACATACAACTATGGTTCAAACTGCAGAGATGCTCGAGGCAAATTTTGGTTTGAAATCACTTCTTCATGACAATCCGACTCTAGAAGACATGAAAAAGATTTTGTCGCAGGGTCATTTCATTATACTTCCTCTGGCTGGGCGTGAATTGGGGAATCCTTATTATAGTAATGGTGGACCGAATTATCATGCTGTGATGCTCAAGGGCTACAAGGACACTGGGAAATTGATAGTCCATGATGTTGGTACCAAAAGAGGTGAGGATTATGTCTATCCGTGGCCTGTTATCGATAATGCTCTCCATGATTATGCTGAACCTATTTATAAAGGCGTTCGACGTATCATCGAAGTCTTACCACCCAATCAATGAGTATTCCGAATCTTTCTCTCGCTGTACTTGGTAAGAAAATTGCTTTTTCCACCGTGGTTCAATATGGCGGAAAACTTTTACAACTGGTCATTGGAGCAATTATTTTGAAGTTGATATCTCAGTACCTCAGTCAAAGTGAATACGGGGTGTATGGCACAATCATGGAATATGCACTCTTTTTCTCGATGCTGGCCAATCTCGGTATATTTGCAAATGTAGTACGTCGTATGGCCGATGCGCCTCGTGATGGGAAAATATTTTTGAATGCCTTGGTATTACGTATCATGACTGCAATAAGTATTTTTCTCACAGCAATTTTAATTTTGCTCTTGGGACAAGGAAATGATGTTTTTGTCTTTGGCAGTTTGCTCTTTCTGGGGGCTCTACTGTTTGATTATGTGACTTCTGTGTGCGATGGAATGCTGCAAGCAAATTACTTAATGGGCAGAACAACTGCGGCTTTGCTTTTGGGCAGGGGACTGTACCTGCTCCTTATCTGGTGGAGTGTACAAATGGCAACTTTTTCTATTCCTTTTGCTTTTCTTTTTAATGTTATTGCAGCGTTAGTGACTGCGGCAGTAAGTTTTTATTTCGTTGCTCGCAAAATCGACTGGAGCTGGAAAATCGATACAAAACTGATGTGGAGCATTCTCATCACTGGTTTACCATTTGGAATAATTAGCATTATCAATAGTTTGTATTTCCGTTTTCTTCCTGATTACTTTGCTCATGGTGCCTTGAGTGATGCAGAGTTTGGCACATTCAATATTTCCTTTCGGATCGCGCAAGTATTGGCGCTTTTTTCGACCTTCTTGATGTTCTCAGTATTACCTGGACTGAAGCAATTTATCGACGAAAAACATTGGCATAAAGTGAAGTCTCTTTATAAAGTAGTTTGGAAAATCTTACTGACCGTCGGGGCACTTTTGGTAGTTTTTGGTGGACTCTTTGGGGAAATGGTCATTACTTTGCTTACGGACAAAAAATATTTTCTACCAGAGTTCTGGTTTCTGCTACCAATGATGCTTCTCGTAGCGGCTATTTCATATGGTTATGATTTAATCCTTATTACATTGTTTGCTCTCGAGCACGATATGTGGCTTCTCAAAAGAGAATTCATTGCCTTAACTATTGCCGGAATAGTATTCGCTTGTTCCTGGTTGGTAGACGATATTCCCACAAAACTTTTGCTGATCATTGCCGCTTCTTTGGTAGGAGAAACTACGATGGTAATTCTGGGAACAAGAAAGATCAAGGAAGTTCTAAGTTCTAAGTTCTAAGTTGGAGGGATCGGATTGTCTATTATTGCATTATCATCATAAAAGCTTAGAATAGAGGCGCTTTTAATTTTTGTTGTGAACGATTTTTCCTATCTTGCTTCCGGAAATTATTACTTTGATTCTGCATGCCAGACACTTCGTCCGCAGAGTGTGATTGATGCTGAGCTCAAATATTATCGGGAATACAATGCTTGCGGTGGGCGAGTGAAATATCCTTGGGGTGAGCGTGTGGACAATGAAGTGAATGAAACGCGAGAGCTGCTCCTAAATATGCTTGGTTTATCAGCGAAGAAGTATGCGGTGGCATTTACTCTGAATGCGACGACAGGAATCAATTTGGTGCTGCAGCAAGTGAATGACAAAGATTTTACGCAAATTGTTACTTCAGATATCGAACATAATTCAGTTTTTTTACCCAGTATGACGTATGCTCGTAAAACTGGACTGAGGAGAGTGGTTCTTTCTCGAGATGAGAATGGTGCATTGGTCTACAAGAAAGAAGATCTTCACAAGGCAATTGTGATTTTGAATACCACCAGCAATATCGACGGTCGTAATTTAATCAACGTAAAAGAATTGGCAGAAGATATTCACGCTCAGGGAGGTGTTTTGTTCTTAGACGCTTGTCAGACGATGGGACATAATCCTGAGTTGATAAAAGGGGTTGATTTTGATGCACTCTTTGCTTCCGGGCATAAAATGTATGCGCCTAGTGTTGGGTTTGTTGTCATCCGAAAAGAGTTGCTGAAAAAATTGGATTACTTCTTATTGGGTGGTGGAACCGTCGGGGATGTAGAGAAGGAGAGTTTTCAGTTAGTAGAGGATCCAGATACACTCTATTCGCGAATTGAAATCGGTCTGCAAGACTATGCAGCGATTATTGGTTTGAAGGAAGCGTTAAGCTGGCGAGCAGATTTTCGTACTGATGATGCGAAGTCGGCCGATGAATATGAACAGGATTTAGCAAAAAACCTGTGGCAAGAACTCAAAAATATTCCCGAACTAAAACTTCTTTATGATCAACCGAGTCCTGTTGTTTCCTTTTATACTGATAAGATAGATAGTCATACATTGGGACTCTATGTGGCACAGCAAAATATTATGTGTCGTACGGGATATTTCTGTTGTCACTATTATTTGAAGCATTTGAAAGCGTATCCACCACTTTTCCGAGTATCTCTTGGTCTCCACAATACCCCTGAACAAATAGATTTTTTTGTTCAAAGTCTTAAAAAAATTCTTTTTAACGTCTAAACACTATGCTCTGTATTGCTGCTTTTATTGTCTTCGGTTTTTTAAGCATTTTCTCTGTATCCTATCGCAAATTAGCCAAAAAAGCTTGGTACTGTGTATGGCGAAAAATGACTTTCCGACCATGTGATATTAATTTTTCTCAGGAGCTGAAAGGAAAACTTTTGGGCAAATTAATTTTTACCCATCCGAGACTTTCAAAATTTTTGGCACATTTTGCCAATGTGATCGCATTTATTTTTGTCATCTTAACGATATGGAGTGCGATTTATGTTTCGTGGGCAGGACTCAATCTCTATGTTTATGATACCTGTGAACCGACGGCCAGTGAATCATGTTCACTAGCTGGAGAATTTTGTGGAGTTGGAAGTCTGGGGGATGAAGAATTCAGTCTTTGGAACACGATTCTGCGCATTCCTGATCGTTGGAAGGATTGGAAGGGAGAAGACTATATCAGCCAAACAGCGACCTATTATAAACCATTTGATGCGAACAAAAAGACAGCAGTAGAACTTATCGATCCGAGTTGCAAGTTTTGTAAGAAACTGTGGGGGAATATTGAAGAGGCGAAGTTTTTTGATACGTACAATCTTAGCTATGTAGTCTATCCCATACCTGCAGGCAAGAATAATTTCCGTTTTCCGAATTCATATATGATGGCTTCATATCTGGAGGCTACAAAAAAACTTCCTTTATCTAACACTGGCACAACAGTCGCTGACTGGCAACTCTTGGAGAAATTCTTTGGAGATGGTGATGCAACAGGTACTATTCAAGAACAGTTCAACAATATCAAAGACAATCCCGAACAGGCTCGTACACGTATTCATGAATTCTTGAAAGACATTGGTTATAACGATGAACAAATCAAACAACTTCAAGAAATTTCTGACTCTCAAGAAGTAAAAGATTCTCTCGCACAACAGAAAGCAATTGTTGAGGAGAAAGTACGTACGATCAAAATACCCACTATCATTTTCGGTGGTAGGAGATTTGATCGGGTGATTGATGCTAATGCACTAAGATAGATGAGATCCTTCCCCCGCGTATGCGGGGGTCAGGATGACGCACTTGATGCATCACTTTTGCTTCTTTATCCAAGCCCAAAGAGCACAGATTATGGAGACAAGTAGTATCCATATAAGTGCCATGTTGATAGTAGAGAAAAGTATTCCCCAGGGGCTTGAGAAGTCAGAAAATCCATGCATGGGAAAACCAGGCATCATCATTCCTGCTCTTTTGGCCATCATGTTCCTGAAATCTTTATCATCCATATTCATCATTTGCATCATGGCATCCATATCGGCATCGTCCATCATGGTTTCAGAAGTTGGCTTGGGAGTAGCAGTTTCAGTGCTAGCTGCGAAAGCAAACGGAGTTACTAATACAAGAGAAACAACTGACACAAGAGTAATAAGGTAACGCATAAGGGTAAATTAAAAATGTAAAATGTAAAATTAAAAATGAAGTTTTAGAATTCTTCGGTAGCTTGGATTTTACCAGTGACGTTGAAACTAAATTCACCAATCACTTCGCCACCGTCGCTGATGATTTCACCTTGTATCGATTTGGTCAATGTCTGGCTGTCATAATTCTGTAGTGAGCAGGTAAATGTGACATTCGCAACTAAGCCACCTTCAGTGACATTGATACTCAGCCACTGAGGTAATTTTGTTGCAATACGAATATATTTTGCATTTGCGGGAGCAGATGCTTTCAAGTTTATCGTACCGATGTTTTGTGGGCAGTCAGTCGTTCCGATAGCATGTAAGAAAATGATATCATTCACATTGACTCTGATAAATGGCGTTTCAGTGGGTGTGGAAGTTGGTTCTGTGGGAGTCGGAGTTTCAGTAGGGATAGGTTCGGTAGAAGGAGTAGGGGTGGTAGTCGGCACAATTAATTGTGCCGGTTCGCTGGGGGGAGACGTAACAGAAGTTTCTTTCTTCGGTTCTTCGATACAGAGATTCTTTCCGTCCGCACCTTTCTGCCCATCGGGTTTTCCACTACCACCTTTACCACCTGTTCCTGGGCCACAACCATCGCCACCGTTTCCGCCATTGCCACCGGTTTGTGACTGGATTACACCTTCGCGACCATTGGCAGTTTTGCCGATTCCAAAAGCACCCTCCTTTGCTACAGCATTGCCGCCCTTGCCACCATTGCCGCCAGGATCTTTGGGTGAGCCAAGGCCTCCATTGCCTCCATTACCTGGTTTAGCATTCGCATCTCCGCCGTCACCACCTGTACAGGGGAATTTGGCACATGTAGTGTCACCACCTTTGCCTGCAGTAGCAGTGGCTTTTCCGCCATCCGCACCTGCGCAACCTTTGTCACTTGCATTACCGCCATCGCCACCATTTGCAGTTGCATCACCACCATTTCCTCCTGTCATCATGCCGATCGTGATATTGTCTTTTCCATTGATGGTTCCGGTCGCAACTAAGACTTTTTTATTGTCTCCACCAGCACCACCGTTAGCGGTAGCATCTCCACCTTTCTCCGGTTTACATGCAGCATCTTCGCCCTTTTTACCATGTGCAGTAGCATCGCCACCTTTCCCGCCCTTGCCCGGATAAATATTAAGAGCACCCGTAATATTGAAGGTTTCTTCAGCGACCATCCTAAAATTACCTGCTTCACCGCCATTACCACCTTTTGCCTTCGCATCTTCACAATCGTCTGTTGTCTCTGCCATACCACCATCACCACCAGATCCGAGATGGAGGTTAAAGTTACTTACTGTGAGATTACCGGCATAAACATTGAAACGTAGGGCGTTACTACCATTGGTACCGTTGGCGTTACAGCTTTCTTTATTTGAATCCTGTCCGTTATTGCCATTTGGCCCATGAAGTTCGAAATTTTGAATTGTTACATTATTGTCCTTGCCGAAATCAAAGTTGAGAATGATTTTTTTAATATTCTTTGGCGGTGTCGGAACATCAAGTCGTGCGGGTGGAAGTCCCGGAGGATTCCCACCGATGACCCATGTTCCGCCGATACGTACGGTGCCAGCGACGGGATTACCTTCCGCATCGGTTGCCGGTTGAGGGGCGGCCGCATTGGCTTGCGGAATGAAAGGCACCGTAAGGGCTTGATTAATCAAGCCCTTACTTAATCCTGCTCTACTATCATACGTAAGCGGCCGCCCTGGTGCATTAGCGGGGATTTGCTCCAATGGCGTAAATGGCCCGATATGCAATTTCCCTGATTCGTATGTACCTGCATCTTCATAAAGTTTGTCGATTGCCCCCTGATCGGTAGCCAATTTGCTCGCATCAGTCACTACTTGGACATGACCATTTGAGCCGATCATGGCATCTTTGCTGATATTTACATTACTCGCCACAATGATGATACCCTGGCCGATATCATCTTCAGAAAGAATGTCAGGACGATTGCATTGGAGAGTGTTGTTGATAGTGAGTGTGCCTTTGACATTGAGACGAATTCTTCCTGTGTCGCAGCTCAACTTTCCATCGACAATGAGATCTTTTTCAAAGTTAAGAGTAGCATTGTTTTTGACAACGCCATTGGTTGTAGCAGGGATCGTCAAAGTCTCAGTAAACGTTTGATCTTTATCAAAAACCATTGCCTGAACTTGGCCATATTGATACCACCAGAAAAATCCAGCGATGAGCACAAGGATCACAATCACACTGAGTAATTTCGCTATTTTGGACATAGTTAAACATTAAAAATAAACCTTGCTGGCACTATACAAAGGGAAAAAATTATCGTGAAGACAAAAACAACTTATTCGGTAGACAAGAAATGGAAGCCGTTTAAAGATCAGAAGGGTAATTTGTTTTGATAATCTTCCCACATGGCTAAGAACGTAGGCGCAAAATTCTGTTGATTACTCATCTCCTTCATTAGTTCTTCTTTGTTAAACATATGAAGATCCAATACTTCATTGGGATTGAAGGTAAATGGCCCGGCAAACTCACACATAAACGTAGTAACCATACGGCGAATACCCTCAGATAGGGTATAGAGTTTTTTACCCAATATCTCCAAATCCACTCCACTAATATTAAGATCATTCTTGAGTGCGCGCAAAGCTGCTTCTTCGTCTGTTTCGCCATGACGAATAAACGTGGCGGCGCTATTACCGAGTTTTCCAATCCAAGTACGTTTTTGATCCGGATGCTGCGCGATACCGACTAAAACTATTTCTTTCTTTGGGGTGATCACGATGACATGCACAGCAGGCAAAATATCATGATAACGATCAATGTCCTCGCGCTTCTTTTGTCCGATCATATGCCCCTTTTCATCAAGGATATCTATTAGATTATTCATAGAAGATCGTCAATCTGTTTGGATTGTAGCACACATTGCCAGATGTGTTGCAGTAATCAATCCGATCCACTATAGTCTGCCCGATTATTTTTACTATTATGCTCGAACATATGCGCGAGACAGTTTTTGTTCCTGAAAGTATTACCAAGACTTTGCGTGCTCAATATTTACCGCAAGTTGTGAATGCCGTCCTGACTAATGCTAATTATATTAAAGGGTTGCAAGAAAAGTGGAACCAGCTTGTGCATGGTTTGGCAAAGGCTTTTTCCGTTGATGTAAAAGATATGGATGAGGAAGTACTTTTGCGTGAGATTGAACGAGTTTCATTGGTGCGAATACAGGACTTCATAGGGAATTCAAAAAATGTCGTGATGGGTATTGTCGGTCCAGGAGGCGCAGGGAAGGGTACTGTTAAAGGCGAAGTATCATCTGCTCTTGATGCCACAACTATTATCAATTCTACGACACGTGATCGTCGTCCTAGTGAAACGGATGGCGTGCATTACCACTTTATTACAGGGGAGAAAATTGCTGCCGGTGCCGTACTTGGTGATGTTGCCAGAAAACAAATCGCTGAAGATTTAGGTATATCATCAGTCGAGGCTCGCATCGATGATAAAGTATTAGAAATGTTGGAGAGTGTCGGTGAAAAAAAGGGAGAATATTATATTCCATTGGACATCGCTGCTTCAGATTGCAAATACGTGACGCTCATGTATCGATCCGGTAGAGGTTGGTATGGAGTGAGTAAAGAAAGTATCGACGCGACTGGTAAAGATCGTTTTGTCTTTATGGAGGAAAATATCAACAATTTGAGAGAAGTCAGCAGGTATCTGCGTTCCAGCAATGATGTTGCGAGATTTTTCGTGGTTTGTGTATTGCCACCACAACCGATTGCCTTTCATTCCGCTGCCAGAGCTTATGTCCGTGACGGTGCTGATATGCCGCTGGAAAAATTACAAAGCACTATTGGTCCGAGGCAAATGCGTGAATTTGAAGATTTGTTGAAATATATCAAGGAAGTTCCAATGGTTTTTTTGGCCAATGATGATCTTATCGATATCGATGGTAAAAAGCAGACCAGGGTTGGACAGGAATTGATAAAGGCCTTGAGACAGTAAGTGTTGTAAAAAAATGTTTATATTGCAGCAATTAGGGTTACATTTTGAGGATGGGAAATAACCTCGTAGAGTAGAGGTGAATAACCCATCGTTAGATGAATAGCTCTAC
>MEWR01000016.1:10940-14047 GCA_001773455.1 Candidatus Abawacabacteria bacterium RBG_16_42_10 | reverse complement strand
CTCTTTCCCTCAAAAGTCCAAAACTGGGTGCGGTTATACAACACGTAGAAACTACAGGTCAAAAATGGTACAATATATTAAAGAGTATTAATGTTAATAAAAATAAATATGAACCAACCCAGCGAAGGTCCCAAAAGCTCCTCATCAAAATCCCCGATTGATAAAGACATGGCAGCCCAAAGAGCAAAGATAATTGCCGTTTTTGATTATGGCCATCAGCCCTTACCTGAAGGGAGCGATGCTGCTAGACGGCGCCTAGAGTACTTAGAAGAGGTCTTCGAGAATGACTATTCTAGGATGTTAGAAGCTTTAAAGAAATTCGGTATATCTCTTGAAGGAGTCCCCACCTTTGAAGCTATCAAAAGAGGTCTTACTCCTGAAGTACTTAAAAAAGCTTCGTCGTTCAGAAGGGCTTTTTTGTCCCTGACTCCACCACTGACCAGACAGCAAATGATAATGGCTATCGATAGTCAACAAGGTCGACATCCGTTCATTAAGGCAAATTCTATTATCTATCCAACGGACAATGATCTGCTCTGGAATGAAGGTCAAGCAGAAGAGAATCTTGCATGGGAAGTGAATATCGAAGAAGGCTGGGGAAATATACCATTCGATGAAGCAATCTACTGGGGGGATGAGAGAAAAAACAAATCTCGAACGAATCATGAGCAAGTAAAGTTGTGGATGCAAAAATATAAAGATCAGGGCTTGGAAGTCATGAGTGGGGCACGACGTTATCTGACTGTAATGATAGAAGCTTTAGCAAGGGGAGACTTCATTGACGGCAACAGGCGTGAGTTTGCTGCGACTGTGCTTAATCCTCACGTTGTCAGCAAAGATCAAAACGCGCTCGTGGGTCATGGTGGTTGGATACATGATAAGGTCCATTTGTATTCAACAGAACCGTCCCGTTCCGACCAGACATACCTTCGGTTGCGCCCTTCGGTACCAGTGAAACTTTAATCCCGTTCTCCCGCGGATGCGGGAGAACTTCGTGGTGACTTAGTGGACCAGGGCAGGCCCTATGTTAGAGTGCACAAACTGAGAAGGCGCAGTTGTGACATTTTGCGCATCCCTCTTCTTTGGTAAGCTTGTTATGACATTCGGGACAAATACCTTGCTTGAGTAATTCCGCTTTGGTGAGCTTGTCTAAATCATGTACTTGAATATTGATAGTTCCGAGTGCTGTCTCACTTATTTCCTCGGTTTCTTGCTTGGACGCAAAATTTTGCGTCTTTACATTCTCTTTACCTTTAGATTTGGATTCAGATTTGCCGTTGAGATTGAGGACTTGAATATTGCGGCTAGCATCACGATATACCGTGCAACCTTTACAGCCTAATTCCCAAGCCAAGAGATAACCATGCATAACATCTTCTTTGGTCGCTGAATTGGGGAAGTTGATAGTCTTGGAAATGCTATTGTCGATATGTCTTTGGAAAGCAGCTTGCATGCGGATATGATCTTCAGCAGCAATATCCATGGCAGTCACAAATACTTTCTTCATATCGGCGGGAATTTCATCAATCTGTTGAATACTTCCTTTCTCAGCAACTTTCTGCATGAGTTCTTGAGAGTAAATGCCACGAGCTTTGAGAGCCCTTTCGAGATATTTATTACCATAATAAAGTTTTTGGCCACCCATCACTTCTTTGTAATAGGAAAGAGCAAAATAAGGCTCAATACCGCTAGAAACTTCATAAATCATCGAAATGGAACCAGTCGGCGCAACAGTAGTCAAAGCCGCATTACGCATGTTGACACCTTTTTCTTTGTAGATGCTTAATTCATAATTTGGAAAGACTCCTTTGTCTGCTGCCAACTTCTGTGACATTTCATGAGCTGTCCTTTGGATAAAGCCCATAACAGCCTCGGCAGTGCGGAATCCTTCTTCGGAGTTGTAAGCGATGTTCAATTGATACAGCATGTCAGCAAAACCCATAATTCCCAGACCAATACGACGATTGCCACGGAAAGTCTTGTGGACTTTTTCTACCGGGAAATCAGTGACATCGATAACATTATCAAGCATATGAATAGCAATCTCAGTGACCTCTCTCAGACGGTCATAATTAATTTTGCCATCGACAACAAACTTCTCGAGGTTGATAGAACCGAGATTACAAACGTCCCCATCATGGAGGAACTGTTCACCGCAAGGATTACAGGCTTCGATACTGCCCAATTTCGGTACGGGATTGGTACGATTTACTTCGTCCAAGAAGACAATACCGGGTTCACCATTGTGCCAAGCGGCAGTCACGAGTTCGTTCAGAAGTTCTCGAGCAGTGATGGTTTCTTCTTTGATATCGCTAATGGTGAAATGACTGCTTCGATAAATACGTCGTGGTTTCATTTTGACCCCCTTATACTGACACATCCATGGTTCCTTGGAATCACTCTTCACCTCTTGCATAAATTCATCAGTAAGTCCTACTGAAATATTGAAATTTCTAATTGTACCTTCGACTGCCTTGCAATGAATAAATTCCAAAATATCCGGATGATCGACACGCATCACCGCCATATTGGCGCCATGGCGATTTTGCTGTTTGATGACACCAAAGCTTTCATTGTACACGTGAAGGAATGATACGGGACCGGAAGCGACCGCTCGTGAACGCACAGCGAATGCACCGGCGGGACGAAGGAGATGGAATGGAAAACCCAAACCGGAACCGGCTTGTTGAAGTAAACACGCTTCTTTCAATGTCTGATAAATACCATCCATACTGTCTGTCATATGGAGCACGATGCAGTTGGAAACAAGAGCTGTTGGAGCACCGGCATTGGCCAGAGTGCGTCCGGCAGGGGTAAATTCAAATTTATTTAAAACCTCGAGGAATTGCTTTTCAGTTTCGGCAATTTCTTTGCTGCTCTTATCATAATTCTTTTCTACTTGGGCCAGCGCATGAGCGGTACGATGGAACATGCCCTCGGGAGACTCACAAATCTGACCATTTTCATCTCGAACCAGATATCTACCAGCGATGACTCGGAGGGAGTTCATGCTAAAAGGTAATTTTGTTGTAAAGCCGTTCATCAAAGCCATTTGCTCGTCACGGATCTGGCGACGTTTCTCTCTATACAATATATATGCCTTGGCA
>MEWR01000016.1:5536-10923 GCA_001773455.1 Candidatus Abawacabacteria bacterium RBG_16_42_10 | reverse complement strand
CTCGATCAACACCTTTTCAACCAAATCCTGCACCTCTTCCACTGATGGGATGGAAGTGTGTTTGAACTTTTGATTGAGAGAATCTTCTACGGTTTTTGCCAAACGCTCTGCTTCCTTTTTGTCATCGCCCCCAACAGCCTCAGCAGCTCTAAATATGGCTTGAGTGATCTTGTCACGGTCGAACTGGACAATGCTGTTGTCACGTTTTTTGATTTGGGCGATTTTGGGCATGGGAAACAGGGTTAGAGACTATATGTTGTGGTTGGGTGGCTAATCTTCCACAATATCTTGTACGATAGTATGCTTACTTGATCTTGGCCTCAAGAGTGAGTGAGGGGTAATCATTTGGCGATTGGTGAAATTATTTTGCAATATGCAACTATGATTTTGGTTTATTGAAAAATCAAGCTATAATGCCTCTCGATTAAACAAAATTCTATGTCTGAAGAAAAAAACCAGCCAGAACATAAGAGTCATTTTGCTCTCACTTTTGCCGTCGCTGCCGCTGTTGGTGCAGCGCTTGGTTTGATGTATGCCCCCAAACCTGGCAAAGAATTACGGAAGGACTTAAGTAAACAGGCTACCGCTTTGGCCAAAAAATTTAAAAAGACCCGAGCTCAAGTACAGGAAATTGTCTATGATACCTTTGGCAAAGTAACAGATGAATTAGAAAAAGATTATATTGAGGTCCGTGCCCATGTTTTAGCGGCTATGGAGCAGATGGATAAGACCACGAAGCTTACACAGAAAAAATACAATGAAATCGTCAAGAAAGCAGTGAAGCTCTATGCAAAGGGGAGGAAATGGACTGAAGCTGCTATTCAGAAGCTCACCAAAAATTTAGAAAAGGATTGGGAAGAACTGGAATAACTCAAAACAACTCAAGTTCAAAATTCTAAGTTCTAAATTCTAAGTTGAGTTTTGGGTTACAACTTTGAACTTAGAACTTTGAACCTAGAACTGAATTAGAGGTTTTCAGATAAGTGAACAATCTTTGTCGTTTCTCCGCGAGTGATGGGTTTGTCACCACGGAACCAGTTTTCGTCACGAGGAACCAGGGTTTCGCTGAGCAGTGATGTTCGTGTTTGTGCGCCGATTTGGCCGGTATTGGGAGTTATTCCCTTTACGGTCTGATACGCGCTGACGGCTGACTTGAGTTCATTGTCGTAAAATTCATTCATTTCGCCGAAGAAGTAACCTAATTGAGCAAGGATTTCTTTGTAATGTAATACATCGATACCCGTATCTCCTGGTTTGTAGAGGAGTGCCGGAAAAGTATAGAAATCGCTCGCTGTACCATCCTTACCAAAGAATTTGTGATATCCGACAGCGAGACCGGCATTTTGAGCCCAAGCAGCATAATCATAATACCAATCATCACGATGTACATCGCTGAAGTGAGCCTCGTATATACCTAATGAGGCTTTTTTTGCGAGAGCCAAGATCTTGAACGCTTCAGCACGGGTGATAGGAGCATTGGGATAGAAATATGACACTCCACCCGGAGAATAGTTGTAGATAAATCCTAAGTGCGCAGCTTGAATAATATAAGGTGCAAGTCCATTGTCCGGAGTGACATCAGCAAATGCAGGTTCATAGGATGCAGTGCCAAGATTGAATGTATTGAGGACGATTTTGACATACTCAGCCTTTGTCACAGACGAATCTGGCATGAACAAGACTGAAGTACGTCCATCGACGATACAGCGGCGATAGAAATTTTCGATATGTGGAAAAGTATTTGCATCAAAAATATCGATAAATGGAACAGGCGAATTTGGTCCACGAGAACATCCGACGAAAGAATCTTGAGTACGACTACGACGACGATGTCGTGCGGAAGCATGAGAATCATCTTCAATAGTAAATGGAGAAATCTGGAGTGGAATGCTCTGATTACCAAAGGCATCTGTGACTGTGATAGTACAATTGTCATACGTACCTGGCTCAAGAGGACCAAAAATAATGGTGTTATCTCCTGGGACGGCAATGGTTGTGTCACTTACACATCCTCCGCTATATGTTATGACTCCGCCTTCAGTACTGTTAAATGTATATTCAGGAGTTGGATCATTGTCGGGAGTGGGTACGGGGATGATTTCAATCAGTGTTGGAGCAGCCAGATCACCCACAGAACCAGTATCGACAGTAAATGGTGAAACATTCAGAACATTACTGACATTGCTTGCGGCATCAGTGACCGTGACCGTACAATTATTATGCAGGCCATTACTTAATGTGTTGAAGGTCACAGTATTATTTCCCACAATCGCCGAGGTGGTAGCAGAAGAACAATCACCACCATAGGTGATAGTGCCGGCTTCTGTAGAGCTGAATGTATAATTTGGCGTAGTATCATTGGTAGGATCTGGCACTGGGATGACTTCAGCAATTGTTGGTGGAGTTATATCAGATGTGTTTACAGTAAATGGAGTAATGTTTAACACATTGCTTACATTACCGGCGGCATCAGTGACGGTAAGGGTACAGTTGTTATGCAGGCCACTACTTAGTGCATTGAATGTAATGGTGTTATTGCCAGAAACAGCAGAGGTAGTAGCACTGGTACAGTCACCGATATAGATGATTGTTCCTCCTTCGGTGGTGTTGAACGTGTAATCTGGAGTGTTGTCAGCGGTAGGATCAGGAACAGAAGTTACTTCAGTGACGGTAGGAGCGGTAGTATCGATGGTGAATGGTGAGACATTGAGGACATTACTGACATTGGAAGCGCCATCAGTAACGGTGATCGTACAGTTGTTGTGCAGTCCTGGAGCGAGTGCATTGAATGTTACTGTGTTATTACCGGCAGTAGCGGCAGTGGTCACAGACGAACAATCTCCGCCGTACGTAATGGTTCCCGCTTCACTTGAACTAAATGTATAGTTTGGTGTGGTGTCGTTTGTGGGAGTAGGCACCGGGGTAATTTCATTGAGTACCGGCATTGTCGTGTCGATGGTGAACGGAGAGATGTTTAAAAGATTACTGACATTTCCGGCAGAATCCGTAACAGTAATCGTACAGTTGTTGTGAAGTCCCTGCGTTAAGGCGTTGAATGTGACTGTGTTATTTCCGACGATAGCTGCAGTCGTGGCAGAAGAACAATCTCCACCATAGGTGATAGTTCCTGCTTCTGTAGAACTGAATGTATAATTCGGAGTGGTATCATTTGCTGGCGTTGGAACAGGAGTTACTTCAGCTATTGCCGGTGCAATTGTATCGATCGTAAAAGGTGAAACATTGAGGAGATTACTGACATTACTCGAAGCATCAGTAACGGTAATTGTACAATTATTATGCAGGCCGGAAGCGAGGGTGCTGAAAGTTACCGTGTTGTTGCCTGCGACAGCGGAAGTAGTAACAGAAGAACAATCCCCGCCGTACGTAATGGTTCCTGATTCTGTGGAACTGAATGTATAGTTGGGTGTTGTGTCATTGGTGGGTGTTGGTACGGGAGTCACTTCTGCAATCACCGGAGGAGTGATATCTACGGAGATGACGATATTTTTATTAAATCCGAGAGAACTCGCAGCACCAGGGGATGCCAATGTCAAAGTTGCATTGTTCGTCGCAGCATCTTGTATAGTGCCGCCGCTCAAAGCTAGAGCAGTAGTGCTTATGTAATCCAAATCAAGTGAAGCATGTCCGATAGCTACAGTGTAATTGAATACCAAGGTATTTGTTCCCGTACCACTGGTATAACTGACAACAGCATCGCTTGCTCCCGTCTCCAAAATAATGGTTGGATTATTGGTCACATTGACCACTTCACTGAAGGTCACACGTATATCGATATTTGCTCCGGCACCGTATGTACCATCTGCAGTGAGAGACGTAACATTTGTAACAGTTGGCGCCACCGTATCAACAGTGAAAGAATTTACATTGAGGATATTGCTTATGTTATTCGCAGCATCGGTGACAGTAATCGTACAATTACTATGAACTCCATTCGCTAGGGCATTAAATGTAATGGTGTTATTGCCTGCTGAAGCTGCTGTCGTAGCACTTGAACAGTCGCCACCATAGGTGATAGTGCCAGCTTCTGTACTATTAAAAGTATAATTGGGTGTATTGTCATTTGTCGGTGATGGAACAGGTGTGACTTGGGAAATAGTTGGTGCAACGCCATCGATGACTATTGCCTTGTTTGCTCCGAGTGAACCGGCAGCACCAGGTGTAGCTAAAGTCAGCGTAGCATTGTTGGTATCGACGTCTTGGATCGTACCGCCATTGAGCGCAAGTGCTGTGGTACTTGTATAGTCAAGATCCGCTGATGTCTGTCCGGAAGCAACGGTATAATTGAATGTTAATGTATTGGTACCCGAACCGCTCGTATAATTCAAAACGGCATCAGTGCCTCCTGTTTCCAAAGTAAGTTGTGGAGTACCGGTGACATTTACCACTTCGCTAAAGACAACCTGCACGGAAATAACAGCGCCAACACCATAAGTGCCATTGGCTGTTGAAGATGTGACATTTGAGACTGTAGGAATGGCACCGCCTAAACCAAAGCTGACGATTTGCCCACGCCAATTGGCATTACCACCGATATTTGTATTCACGCTTTGACTGCCCGCGGAATTAGTAAGATTGTCTCCACCCGCAAAGGTATTACTGGTACCTGCTCCCGTCGTTTTGAAATCATTTCTTTCTGTAAAGCCTTCAGTACCGTCATTCCAAGAACCATCATTGTGATTGGTATTGATATCATCAGTAAAAGCGGCAATGATCATTGCATTGTTGAATGTTGTCGTAATGGTCCCGGAAACGGTTGACGTACCAAAGCCCGAGCTTGATGATGTAAGATCAAGAGTATTGTCACCACCGCTATATTCGTAGATGTGTAAACCTATGGAACTTGGATTGGAAGAAACAGTTGCAGTAATAGCAGTCTCACCTCCAGCTGCGGTTTTATAAAAAATTGCTTGGCTGGGTGTACCGCTTTGATTGATTGCTGTAGAAAATCCCGATGGGGCATTGAGAGTCACATTTCCACCAGCTCCGAGAATGGCGACAATCAGGTTTCCTGCTGTAGCGCCAGCGCCAAAAGTAGCACTGACTGACGTCGGACTTGGTTCAGAGCTTTTTTTGGTATCACTCGCAGTCTGAATGTAGGTAGAAGCCAATTCTGCTCGTTGTGGTATGACGAAATTCAGCGACAGCAATGCTACAACACTCATGAGGCACAAGCCTACATGCAAATGCACTATATGACGCTTCAGATGACCCATGATTTTGTTTTTATTTTATTCTCCCTTTATTATATATCAGGACACTGTTCCAAACAATGGTCAATTGTCAGTGTTTGAAATGGCGTTGGCCACAGTGGACCATGACAACATTGTGTTGATCAGCCATTGCCGTAGACTCTGGGTCTTTTTTTG
>MEWR01000016.1:0-5499 GCA_001773455.1 Candidatus Abawacabacteria bacterium RBG_16_42_10 | reverse complement strand
AATGGCATGTTCTCCCCCAGCCGGGAAAGGAAAGAAAGCATCACCAGCCAGGACTGACCCTTTGGCTTTTTCCCCAGCTTTTGAGCAGCCGATTTTGACGGATTCGACGCGAGACATTTGTCCGGCTCCTACACCGACAACGACTTTGCCATTGACCAAAACTATGGCATTGGATTTGACGTGTTTAGCAATTTTATTGGCAAAAAGCATACTCGCAATTTGTTCAGGAGTTGGCTGTGCCTTGCTGACAACTGTTAAGTCTTTTTCTTCAGCATTGAGTCTGTCAGGACTTTGCGTGACGAGTCCTCCTTCAATGCTTCTTAAGACTCGTTTGTCTTGTTCCTCTGTGAATTCGCCAGTTGCGAGTAAACGTAAATCTTGCTTCTTTTGCAAAATCTCTAAAGCATCAGGGTCATACGAAGGACACACAATGACTTCCAAAAACCATTTTTTCTCGGCGATAAATTGAGCAATTTTAGCAGTGAGAGGTTTATTTAAAGCTAATATACCCCCAAAGGCCGAGGTTGGATCACCTTCAAAAGCAGCTTCGAGTGCATCTTCGATCTTTTCAGCACTAGCGGCTCCACAAGGATTGGTGTGTTTGATCACGACAGCTGTCGGTTCCTCAAATTCTTTCACCAAAGCAAGAGCAGCATCGGCATCGACTATATTGTTGTATGACAATTCTTTACCATGAAGCATCTCAGCATTCGCGATGTTAGTCGACTTATTGCCAACTTCTCGCCAGAAAGCTCCCTCCTGATGAGGATTTTCTCCATAGCGAGTGTCTTGGATTTTTTCATATCGTAGATCCAATTCTTCAGGACCTCCTGCCGCTTTGTTTAAATATTTTTCAATAGCTCTATCATATCTCGCAGTAAGGGCGAAAGCTTTTCTTGCTAATCCCAGTCTGGTCGCGAGTGAAGTAAATCCGCCATTTTTATATATTTCTTCGAGAACTTGCTCATAATCATCGGGATCGGTAAGGACAGAAACCCAAGCAGCATTTTTAGCTGCGGAACGTATCATTGCCGGCCCACCGATGTCGATATTTTCGATAGCTTCTTCGAAATCTACACCGGGTTTCGCTATAGTTGCTTCGAAGGGGTAGAGATTCACAGCCACCAAATCGATCCAGCCGATATTATTCTCTTTTGCTGCCAAAGTGTGTGCAATACTGTCGCGTATACCCAAAATCCCACCATGTATTTTGGGATGCAAAGTTTTTACTCTACCATCCATCATTTCAGGAAAACCCGTATGTTCTTCAACTGGTTTGACCTTCACACCGGCCGCAGTGAGTTCTCTGGCAGTTCCTCCTGTCGATAATATTTCAATGCCACTTTCCCGGAGTCCTTGAGCAAAAGGAACAATATTGCGTTTGTTGCTGACACTGAGCAAAGCTCTTTCAATTCTTGGTTTGGTCATAGGAATTTTTTAAGTGAATGCCAAACCATATAAATAAAAATTGAAAAAGTAAAGCGCGCCCAAGATACAGCAAATAGATATACTCATGGCGCGCCAGCCGAAGCTCAGCAAAACATCTGTCCTCCTGTGCTTGTAGCTTCGAAGGACGCACTGCGCTGCCTGCTCGTTTCACTCGCAGAGCGCAGGCTGGTAGCCCCACGGAGAATCGAACTCCGATTTGCTCGTTGAGAACGAGACGTCCTAACCGTTAGACGATGAGGCCATACTGCGCTCCTTCGGAGCTTCGAATGGCAGGCCCTACTACGCTCGAAGCAAGCTTCTTATAGCAGCCTAGAGTAGCGGTATTGTAAGAAACTTCTGCGCAATTGTAAATGAAATACAAAAAGAGTGAGGATTTCTCCCCACCCTTTTCCTCCATCTCCATCTTATTCCTCCATCTTCATCTTATTCTGAGCAGTGTCCCGGTCCTATAAGTCCGTTATTGTATTGATCCAAAGTACTCATCCAGCTATTCACTTGTGCTTTCTGAGGTTTGGTAAGTCCGCTCCAATCACTGGCATTCTTGGTTGCAAGGAAAGTATCAGCTGCAGTGATGACGCTCGCGATAGCTGTACCATCAGCACCGTTCTTGATATTGAGTTTAGCGGCAAGAAGTTGGGCATAGAGCTTATTGATGCCATTTGATGCATCACCACCGAAATTCAATATCTGCACAGCTTGCGATGCAGTAGTAACTGTTACAGTCTTTGCTCCATTCGCTGTTCCCAAACTTACCGGCAATTTCTGTGTCACTTTGTCAGCTTGAGGTCCAAATCCTGCATGAGTCTTCCAATAACCGATGGTGAGTGAACAACCACTACATGGCACTGAAACAGGAATATTTCGACTGGCACTGAGAGTTTTCAGTGTATCTCGTGTTTTGAGAGTTGCAATATTCTCGATAGCATATGTACCACAAGTGCTATAAGGACCTGCGTTTCGTACATAGGCAAATACTTTTGGTAATGGATCTACACCTTTGGTCACTGTTCCGAGAACCCCTTGCAAACTATCACTCACGTCAACAATTTTGTCGATTTCTTGTTTGCTAGCAGTGGCAAAGTCTACTGCAGCATTTGCTGAGAAGTTTGTTGTTCCACTTGGAGTATTCTTGAGTGTAGCCGTTGCGATATTTGTGCGTGTGGATCCGTCAGGCAGAGATGAGCTGTATGTACATTGAATATTTCCCTGTGAAGGAACAGTCAGCGAAGGACAATTCACCGTCGCAGCAATGGCGGGAGTTACAACATCGCTCACTCCCGTAAGAGTTGCGTTCATTGGTGCAGGATTGGTGACGGTGATAGTACCGGTTACTTTCCAATCACTATCGGTATAGCCAGGACTATTCACGGTGACTGCATAATTGAGTGGCAATATTTGATTGACTGCAAGAGTAAGAGAACTTGGGGTAACGCCTTTTTCAATGGTCCAATTATGTGTACGTTTAAATGCAGTTTCTGCTGTTTTCTTCATTTGCAGTGCATAGCATTGTACCATGACAGAAGCTGTGTCTGATGTGTTCAATTCTTCGATAGTTGCAGTATTATTTTGCTGACCATCATCTGTATCACAAGTGAAAGTCTTGTCATATATTTGTGATCCACTGGAACCAAAATTCCAACTGTGGCCGTTCGTATCTGTCACTGTCACTTCATCATTGACCAAAACATCTGGGGTAGAAGGCAGATCAAAATCATCTTTAGGCTCAGGACCAAAAGCACAAGGATCAGTGCCTGGACAATTATTTCCACCTGGTAACCAGCCTGAATGATTGGTAATTGTGATATGCGCTACATTGCGATAGGAAGCATTATTTACCGGAGTGAAAGAAATAGTATATGGATAACAATGTGATTCACCTGGACCAAGGACAGGCTTGCTACTCATATCAATTGAACTTGACGTAAGCTCGTCAAATTGACCTGAACCAACTTTGTATTGTACTTCATCAACGATGGTGAGATTTTCAGTTGATACCTCTCCGCCATTAGTAACACAAATTTCTCCAGATACTGAATACGTATCAGTGCCTTCGTCTTTATTGATGGTAACCGTATATTCCACATCAGCACTATCACCGCGGAACATATCAAGTGAACTTGGAGATACGGACTTTTCGATAGTCCAATCATACGTACGAGTCATATGACCATCAGCAGTTTTGCTGGTCGTTAGTGTCGTACCGCTTTGACCGGCACCACTGGCACCACCTACGAGCTGAAAAGCTGCAACCAATACCAAAACACTCACCATACCGGCACCAAACCACATATGTGGGAAGAACTTTTTATGCATACATGTTTATTTATTTTTGTTATAAGCAACAACCAGTATTGTATCATATTATGCGATATGCAGAGAATAGGCTTTAGGACGATAGGTAGTACAAATTTCAGTCGTTTATTATTCTTAAACTTGTAACTTAGAATTTAGAATTTACTCTTACGTCGTTTCCAATAGCTATAAGCGATAACTAGGACCAATATGACGACTATGGCCAGTTGAATTATTGTCTCAGTACGATCAAGGTGTGTGCTTAAACCTTTGAGAATTTCCAAACCGCTGTATCCCAAATAGATGTAAATGAATCCTCGGACTATTGTCCCCAAAAATGTTCCCAATAAATACACTTTTATTGGTAGGCGAATAACTCCGCAGCCGATGGAAATAGGCGCACTGGGGAATATTGGCAAAGATCGGAGGAAGGTGAGGAGAATAATATCTTTGTGGCCTTTGTGAAATTTTTCTCCCAAGTGTTCGATATGTTTATGTGATATGCCGAAGAATTTTCCCCACTTTTTTGTAATGATGTCTTCCGCTTTGTCTCCGATCCAATACAAAACCCAGCCGCCTATGGTTTTGCCAATAGAACCGAGAATCGCCAACCATATGAGAAAGAGCACTGTTTTCTCTTGTGATAGGGCTATTGATCCTGCCAAAGTTAATATCGAAGGCGAAGGTATTGGTGCGACAATCTCTTCCACGAGTGAACCAATAATGACAAAAACCTCCAAAGGAACTTTAGTGGCCAGAGCTTCAAGACTTTGTGTGAGCCAAATAAAGAATTGCACAAAGAGAAATAAAGATGGCTCATTATTAGCATTAATAAGTTCTAAGTTCTAGGCTCTGAGTTCAAAGTTGATTCAGCAATAAACTTAGAGTTTAGAACTTTAAATTTAGAACTTGAGTTTTTCCTGAGTTTCCTCTAGGTTGTCTTGGCTAGGATTGGCCAATGGTGTACAATCCCTTTTCGGGTTTTGGTTTTAATTCACGATTCTCGATTCACGATTTACAATTTTTAATCATGCAGTCCTTACGCAATATAGCAGTCATCGCGCATGTAGATCATGGCAAAACCACTTTGGTGGATGCCTTGCTTAAGCAAACCAAAGCGGTTCAAGAAAAAGAAGGAACAGAGCAAAAGCAAATGATGGATTCCAATGCTATCGAACGCGAACGTGGCATTACCATTTTCGCCAAGAATGCATCATTTCATTATAAGGACGTGAAGATCAATCTCGTTGATACACCAGGGCATGCGGATTTCGGTGGCGAAGTCGAAAGAATTTTGCGTATGGTCGATGGTTCTTTGCTCTTGGTAGATGCCAAAGAAGGTCCTATGCCACAGACGCGTTTCGTACTGAAGAAGTCTTTGGCACTGGGCCACAAAGTGATTGTGGTGATCAATAAGATCGACAAAAAAGACGCGCGTCTTGATTATGTTCTCAATAAAACCTTTGATCTCTTTGTAGAATTGGGTGCTACTGATGAACAGGCGAATTTCCCGGTGATATACGCTTCCGGTAGTCAGGGCAAGGCGGGGCTTGATCGGGACTTGAGTACGATGACGAATATTATGCCACTTTTGGATACTATTGTTACTGCTATTCCCGAAGGGAAAAAAGATGCATCTGTGCCCTTACAAGCTTTGGTTTTTGCACTCAAGTATGACAATTACAAAGGCCAACTTGGTGTTTGTAAGATTTATGGCGGTACTGTCAAAAAAGCTCAAGATGTCATGCATATGATGCG
>MEWR01000015.1:1747-18194 GCA_001773455.1 Candidatus Abawacabacteria bacterium RBG_16_42_10 | reverse complement strand
TATTAAACCCGGGATGACAAAAAACATAGTTAGAGTTGTTCTCTAATCGTCTCTGCCAGTTTTTCCCCCACGCAAGTTACTAACTCTTGCATGGTTGCATCTCTGATTCCATGAACACTGCCAAAAGTGGTGAGCAATTTTTTCTTATTCTTTGGTCCAATGCCAGGAATCGTGTCTAACCTAGACCGAATCATTTTTTTGCTACGGAGACTGCGATGATGACTGATAGCAAAACGATGAGCTTCATCTCTGATTCTTTGTATGAGAAAGAGAGCGGGACTGTCTTTCTCGAGAAGCAGTGGCTCTTTTTTGCCTGGAAAGAAAATTTCTTCTTCACGTTTTGCTAAACTCACAATCATCGGTAAGGTAGCCTTTGTTCCTGCTTTGAGTTCTGCCTTGAGAACACGGATTACGCTAGACAGCTGCCCTTTGCCACCATCAATGATGATCAGATCAGGGACTTGGGGTAAAGATACAGTATCGGACTTTTCTTTGCGCCTTTTTTTCTTTTGTCGATAATTCGCATCTAAGTACTTGATACGCCGACTTAAAACTTCTTGTAAACTGGCAAAATCATTATTGATACCTTCGGCTAACTCTTTGACCGTAAATGTCCTATACATGTTGGTAGCTGGTTTGGCATCAATGAAGACGATCATTGATCCTACTTTATCAGTACCGGAGATATGAGAGATGTCATAACATTCTATACGACGTGGCAATTTCTTCATTTTTAGGGCCTTTTGTAAATCCTCTAAAGCTTTGGTAGTAAACATATATTCTCTTTCCCAAGCCTTTTTACTGCTTTCGAGCTGGAGCTTGGCATTTTCTTCCACAATTTCCATAAGTTGTTTCCTCTCTCCCCTCTCTGGTAACAGGATTTGAACCCTCTGTCCCTTGATACCACCAATAAAATCTTCCAATAACTTTTTTTCCGGAATGGCAATGCTGGTCACTATTTCTTTGGGAAGAGAAGTAGCATCGACATAATATTGCTGCATAAAGGCACTGATAATCTGCGCAGGGTCAGTTCCTTTCGCATAATCACTAAGATTGAAATGCTCAGTCTGTACGACATGACCATTACGGACCATGAAGAGCGAAATAACCACATGCTCTTTGTCTTTTGCTACTGCCAGAACATCTTGATTGTGACCTGATGTCAGTGTCGCATATTGTTTCTCTGATAATACTTGTAGGGCTTGGATGCGATCGCGCAATTTTGCCGCCTTTTCAAATTCCTTCGTGTGCACTGCTCTTTGCATTGCTTCTTGCCAGTCTTTTTCCAGATGATGATAATTGCCAGCGAGAATAGTACAGATAGCTTCTATATGCTTGTGATACTCCTCCTTAGTAATTTTACTGATACAGGGAGCGTCACAGCGTTTAATATAAAAATCCAGGCATGGTGCCCTCCTGCTTAAATGTTTAAAAATATTATTCCCGGGAGTTACCTCAGTAATTTCTCCCTGACAGCTTCGGTAGGGGAAAATCTTTTGCAAGGCTTTTAAGGTTCTTAATATGCTATCTGCTGATGTATATGGGCCAAAATACGTACTGCCATCGCGACTAAATCTCCTTACAATATGAGTCTCGGGAAAATCTTCTTTTTGATCAATTTTGACATATACATAATTTTTATCGTCCTTCATCAGAACATTGTAGCGAGGCCGTAGACTCTTGATCAGATTGGTTTCCAAGATCAAAGCCTCCAATTCACTGCGAGTGATAGTAGTTTCAATGTTTACGACTTTATCGCGCATCACTGTTACTTTTGGCAAAGTGGTTTTGCCATTTTGAAAATACGTATGTACGCGCTTACGTAAATTCTTTGCCTTGCCAACATAAATGATCTGATCGTCTTTATCGATCATCTTATAGACCCCGGGCAAGGTGCTGACTTTCTTCAGAATCTTCTTCAGTTCAGGTGGAATTTTGTACATGGGAGTGCGGATATTCGTCAGGATTATAGCCGTTCCCGGCATCCCGAGCGAATTATCAATTTAGAATCCACTTTCGGCAAGCTCAAGAAACCATGGTATAATTTGCAAAAATACTCTATGGAATTATTGCGGGAAGCAAGTTGTACCTTGCCGACAAATACTGGAGATTTTCAACTGCACTTATTCAAGGATCGAATTGAAGATCATGAGCATCTTGCTTTGGTCATGGGTGATGTTGCTCATGTCGATAAGGTTGTAACCAGAGTGCATTCAGAGTGTATTACTGGAGATATCTTTGGCTGTCAGAGATGTGATTGTCAGGATCAATTACAGGAGGCGATGAAAATCATCAGGAGAAAAGCGAGAGGCATACTCATTTATCTGCGACAAGAAGGAAGGGGCATTGGCTTAGCAAATAAAATTAGAGCATATAATCTTCAGGACCAAGGGCATGATACTGTTGAGGCTAATCAACAGTTAGGCTTTGAGGGTGATCTGAGAAAATATGATATAGCAGCACAAATATTAGCGTCATTACAGGTAAAAAGTATTAACCTCCTTACCAATAATCTAGATAAAGTACAGCAACTTACACAAGCGGGTATTGTTATCAATGAACGAGTTCCTCTGGTCATTGAATCTCCCATTCGAAACAGAAAAAGTCTGTTCAGGATTAAACAACAAAAACTCGGACATGTGTTTACCGACCTAGAGGATTCGCCAATTGTGGAGACTAGTCCGGATACTTTTCCATTAGTTGCTCCAAGTCTTATATACCGTAACTCACCTGTTCCCCCTGAGACTGTTGAGTTAAGTAACCAAGTAGCTACTGAACTAGTGAATAACCTGGGAGTAGATTTACGCTGTATCCTTTTACAAGGATCCAATATGCGTGGCGATGGCTCGATTTTTGAAAGCGATTTTGATTTCATTGTCATCCTCAATAACAAGTCTCCTCACACTATAGAGGCTATTACAAAAGTAAAACAGAAATTCCCTCGTGCTAATTTCTTGTATATTAGTGCGGCTGAATTTGAATCGTATCCTCCTAATAAAAGATTGCAACTCTTTGTCTGCAGAAAGGTGCATGGTGACTTTGATTTTGGAACCATTCCCAATCGTAAAGATATTTCAAATACTACTATATCCTATGCGGTGCAAATCAAAAATTCTATCCGACCACTGTTATTTGAGTTTTTAGAAATCCATAATAAAAAGCAAGAAATTGTCTCCAGAGCTCATGTGTGCCTGAAAAGATTTGATGACTGTTTTCTGCGTACTTATACACTCATGCACAAGGATGGCTATCCCTTGCATAGAAGTCAGTTGCGAGAACTGACTGATTCAGAAAGCATCAATCATATATTGGGAATTTTAGATAATTGGTATTCCCAGACTATTTCAATCAAAGATCTCTACACTGGTCTCGTGAATGCCGACAGAATCCTCCATTTATACTTGAGAAAATATGGCTAAAAATGCCGGCAAAAATTACTTCTTTGCGCTTATTCCTGATTTGTCGGGACTGTTAGATGAATTGCAAAAACTTCAGGGGATCAAGAATATAACAACTACCCTACCATTGCATCTGACTCTGTTTTATTTTGGTGAACTAAATCCAATAAACAATAAACGCGTTGATCAGTATTTTGCAAGATTGCCAGAAAAATTAACTGACAAAATCACTCTACAGGTGCGGGGTATCGATTCTTTTAAAGATGGTCAGGGGAAAGATACAGTTTTCTTTTTGACGGTTGATTCCGAGAACGTAAGAAAGATTCATCAAGAACTTTTTTCGTTATTCCATGATATTCATACCGATACTTTTGATTTTGTACCTCATATCAGTCTGGCTTTTCCTCAAAAGGGCATAACCCAGCAAAACGTTGCCGACATCCACCGACTATTTTCTGGTGTTCACGAGTTATCATGTAACCAATTTGCTTTAGCATCAGTTGATGGTCAAGCGATACAGGTGGAAAAAGCATTGTTGCTTTAACCCAACTTAGAACTTAGAGTTTGGAATTTATTTGTGGTATACTATAGAGAAATATTCGCTTATGGAAAGCTTATTCGTCCCATTACTGATCTCACTTGCTATAGGAACGCTCATTGGTTTGGAGCGTGAATCACTACGCATACACCAAAAGACCCGGACTATTGCTGGTTTACGCACCTTTATCTTTATTAGTCTTTGGGGATTCCTTACCAGTTTGATTTCCAAGGAATTACATATCGTGTTCCTGTTTGTTTCATTTGCAGCTTTTGTGATGATTTTACTTGTTGCTTATTATATTTACAGCAAAACTGTCGCTACCGCTGGACTTACCACTGAAATCGCAGCGATACTTACCTTTTTATTGTCTGCATTGGTACTTTTTGTCGATATTCGATTCATTTTAGCCTTGGGAATACTCGTTGCCTTAACTCTGTCATTTAAACCGACTTTTACGAGACTGCTCCAAATTGTACCTCGTCAGGCAGTATTAGCCACAGTACAATTTGCTGTGCTTAGTGCCGTTATCTTGCCTTTTTTACCTAATGAATATTTTGGTCCATGGCAGTTTTTCAATCCTTATATTACCTGGTGGGTTATTGTGCTGATCTCCGGTCTTAGCTTTGTCGGGTATATTCTTCACTTGTTTTTAGGGAGTCGGGGCAGTGTAATGATCACATCGGGAATTGGCGGGATGATTTCTTCGACAGCGGTTACCAGCAGTTTGTCTCATCTTTCTCGCACCTCTCGCCTACCTACGAATCTTTTGTATTCCGGCTTAATCCTGACTAGTGCAATTTCTTTTCTGAGAGTACTTCTGGAAACAAGTATCATTAGCCATGCGGTTTTTGTTACCCTCCTCATACCAATAGTAGCTACTACAGTTACTAGTGGGATTTTTCTTTTCTTTTTACAATCAAAAAACCGCTCTGCTCCAGAAACAATGACCTTTAAAAATCCCTTTAAACTACGTTCCGCTCTTGGTTTTGGTCTTTTCTTTGTTCTGATCGCATTTTTAGTCAAAGCCAGTAATGTGTTTTTGGGAGCGCAAGGACTCTATATCACCAGTATTTTTGCTGGTCTTGCCGATATCGATGCTATTACTATATCTCTCAGTCAGTTAACAAATTCAGGTGCCATTGCTGGTGTTCAGGCTATGACTGGAATTACTTTGGCCGTGATCAGTAATCTCTGGGTGAAACTGAGCATTGTGCTCATTTTTGCTGATCGCTCCTTAAGAAAAGTAATGGTTTTCTATACGGCAACGATTACTCTAGTGGCTGTATCACTGAGTTTTCTTCTTCACTTTTTCCACTTTTAGAAAGAGCTGCAGTGTATCAATAGAAACTTGTTCTTCGATATCAGCAATAATATTGCCGGCATTGATGCTATCTGCCAAAGTTTCGCGAGCAATGTAGGTGGAGAACTTGCTCAAAATTGCATGAGCCATTTCCTCTTCACTCTGTACTTCAATAGCGACATTGATGCGACTATCAACTCTGTAATTAGCCCTTTTTCTTAATTCCTGAATATGGCGGACAATTTCTCGGGCATAGCCTTCTTGGATGAGATCATCGGTTAGCTTTGTATCGAGAGCAACGACAATATTATCCTGGCTCGTCACTGACATGCCTGGCTCAGTTTGATAGACAATATCAAATTCATCAGGGTTTAGGGTGAAGGTGCCATCAATAGTCACTCGACCATCATCATCAAATGTGAAATTGTCATTCTTGGCAGCATCGATAATCTTCTGCATGTCTTTGCCATATTTAGGACCGAGCACGGCTGCTTTTGGCTTAACGGCACGATGGATAGTACTTTCTGCCTCAGTCTTCATAATGATCTCTTTGACATTGAGTTCTTCAGCGATCACCTGCAATTCTTCTTCGTTCAATTTATACGGCGATACGACAGTTGCTGATGCCAGCGGTTGGCGGGTTTTGATCTTTTGCGCAGCTCGCAGTGAATGGCCGAGATTGACGATCGTGCGAATCAGGCCCATTTCTTCATTGAGATTGGCTCGAATAAAGCTCTTGATAGGATGTGGGAAATTGGCCATATGTACGGAATCTTTCTTGGTAATATTTCGGTACATACTTTCACTAACAAAAGGTACAAATGGCGCAATGATACGAGTAAGCGTCGTCAAAACATGATAAAGCGTCTGATAAGCTGCATCCTTGTCCTTGTCATTTTCAGTTTTCCAAAAACGACGACGAGAGCGACGTATGTACCAATTGGATAGATTATCCACAAAACGTTCTATTTTGGTGGTAGCTTCCCAGATTTCATAACTATCCAAATGATCAGTGACCACTTGAATGAGCGTGTGTAATTCTGAAAGGATCCAATGGTCGAGCTTATGTTCAGTCCATGGCATCACATAGGTGTCATGGTGCCCGAGTGAAAAGTTCTTATGTAATGCTTCTTCTGAAGGGGTATGATTGAAATATTTATCGATCATGCGTTTCACTGCTTCATGAGTGACAATCATAACTGTTTCACCAGAATGATTTTGTTCAATATAATCTAAAAGTTCAAAAACCCTTTTCTCCAAATCAAGATAAGATTCTCCTTCGGGAAACTTCTCCGCATAGGGATTCGTGAGACTTTTGAGATAGGCCTGCACATCACTAGCTAATTTACCATCAAACTGTCCCATATCCATTTCGCGCAAATGCTCATCTTGAGTGACTGGTACATTATGAAATTGATTGATGATTTGGGCAACTTCCTGTGTACGCATCAGCGATGAAATGTACATGCGGTCTATAGGTCTATTCTTAAACTTTTGTGCCAAAGCTTCAGCATCACGACGACCATTGTCAGTAAGATGATAGACATGCTCCTTATCAGTGCTATTTACACCCAACACATTTTGTTCACCCTCGGTATGCCGTACAGCAATGATCTTGGTAAATCGCTTGGGCTTAAACTGATCGATATTGGCATAGGTTACAAAAAACGCATATGCATTCCACAACGTTAATTGGAATTTGCGCAGAGATTGTTCAACCAGACCCAAAGAAAAATTTCTGGCCTGATCTGGCGGCGAAGCATTGAACATATACCAGCGTAGTGCATCAGCTCCCTGCTTAGCTGTTACCTCCATAGGATCAACCACATTGCCGAGGGATTTACTCATTTTGCGACCGTTTTCATCAAGAATATGCCCCAAACAAATGACATTCTTATAGGCTGGTTTATCAAAGATAACCGTGCTTATCGCTAATAGTGTATAAAACCAACCTCGAGTCTGATCGATCGCTTCACAAATATAATCAGCCGGAAAATAACGTTCTTGGAATTCTCCTTCTGCGATGTCAAAGGGATAATGAACTTGAGCAACAGGCATAGCACCAGAATCAAACCAACAATCGATAACCTCTTCTACACGCTTACTCTCACCACCACAAGATTCACAAGTGATGACAACTTCATCCAGAAACGGTCGATGCAAATCAATTTCACCTTCGTCATTTTTGGGTAATTCCTTTTGACTCTTTTTTTGCAGTTCAACCAGCGAACCAACACAAACATATTTGCCACAGCTTTGACATTCCCATACCGGCAGCGGCGTACCCCAATAACGATTGCGGGACAATGCCCAATCTTTTACCTCTTCTAGCCATTTTCCAAAACGGCCATTTTTAATATGCTCAGGATACCAATTGATTTCCGCATTGTTCTTCAGCAGATTATCTCGCAATTGTGACATGCGAATAAACCACGAATTGATGGCAAAATAAATCAGCGGAGTTTTGCATCTCCAACAATGAGGATAATTGTGTTCGTATTTTTCTTTTTTGAGGAGCAAATTTCTAGCAGCCAAGTCTTTCAAGATCTCCACATCCAGACCTTCTTCCTTAAAATATTTACCACTATATGGTCCACTACCTTCGATAAATTTCCCTTCCTTATTTACATGCTGAATACGGGGTAAGTCATATTTCTGTATCACATGAAAATCATCTTCACCATAGAGTGCGATATGCACAATACCGGTACCATCAGCAGTCGTAACAAAAGGTTCAGCTACGATAAACCAACCCGGCTTCTCATCACTATAATACTGCCAAGGTGGTTGATACTCGATACCGGTCAATTCACTACCCTTATAGGTTTCTTGAACAATAATGTTTGGTGTCCCATCAGGATGTTTAGGAAGCACATCATGATACGCAGCTATTCGTTCGGTAGCGATAATAAATGAAAGTGTGTCACTGATTTTGATCTTGCTGTATTCGACATCTGGACCGACTGCCAAGGCTAAATTGCCTATGAGTGTCCAAGGAGTCGTCGTCCAAGCAGCGAAGTATACATCTTCATCTTTTTTGATGACTTTTGATTTTGGCTTAGCTTTAAATAAAGCAGTCAGAGAAAGATCTTTGACTGTTTGATACTCCTGTGCCACTTCATGACTGGAGAGTGGTGTGCCACAGCGACAGCAGTAAGGTACTATTTTAAGATCACGGTATAACAAACCCTTCTCCCAGATTTGCTTCAAGGTCCACCATACTGATTCGATATATTCGGGAGAATAGGTCACATAAGGGTTTTTCATATCTACCCAATAGCCGATTCTCTCAGTCATCTCCTCAAAAGCACTGGTAAATTTGTGCACACTGTCTTTGCATTTTTGATTAAATTCCTTGATGCCATACTCTTCAATTTGTTTTTTCCCTGATATACCTAGCTCTTTTTCGACTTGTAATTCGACGGGGAGTCCATGGGTATCCCAACCAGCCTTACGCTCGATATTGAATCCCTGCATAGTCTTATAACGCAGGATGATGTCTTTGAATACGCGGGCCAGTACATGATGGACACCGGGTTTACCATTGGCTGTAGGTGGGCCTTCATAAAAAACAAAGTTTTTACCACCTTTTCGAGATTCGAGAGTCTTTTCAAAAATCTTTTCATCACGCCAAAATGCTAATATATCATTTTCCAAATCGGGAAATGATTGTTTCGTATCTACTGCTTGAAATATATCAGCAGACTTCTTCGGCTTTTTCAGTTTGGCCTTTGTTTTAAGTTGAGGCTGGTCGCCTGAGGCGACCGCCTTTACCGGGCGCTCTTTGCTCTCGTTTTTTTTCTTTACTGAAGAACTTTTGGTTCTGGGCATGAGGGATATTAAGACATTCAAATAAGCAGTTATCCATGCTTAGCAGTGCAAACTTTCGTGGCCCTAGATTACTCTTTTTTGTCCCAAGGTGCAATTTGCTAGGCCACCGCTTCCTCATAATGTTTGGCACAGTACACCAGTTTCTTTTCACTGGATGGGTAAACAGTTTGTAGCGCGGTACCACATTTACTGCAGGTACTCTCAAATAATTGCTGGACCGTGCTCAGTACGCGGCGGTCGAGGTGGCGTATATCGGGATGGCGGCGAGGTAAAGGAATATCAAAGCGGCGATAAAAAGCGAGTTCGGGAGCGACAATGCGATAGAGTTTGCCGGAGCTTTCACAGCGAAGCGCCTTTTTCAAAATACTTTCATCAACATCTTTGATACGATCAGGAAGGCTAGCTTGCTCAAGAACATCAGAATGAGGAGGATCAGGAGCTACATAATCATCCCTTTGCCAGTTTTGGGCCAAAGCTTCTTCTTTGGTCAAGGGAAATTCTTCTTGAGCCACTGATTCATTGTATCCAAATGCAGATAGAGACGGTGGAAAAAATTGTGTCCATTCATTAGTTTTCTGCATGTGGCGAATAATTTGGGGAACTAACTTCATATACTCTTCCTTGGAATATTGCTTGTTAAGGATTGAGAAAGAATTTTTATTGTGAAAACCAACACAGCCAAAAAGATCATGACAGTTCTGCCAACAGTATGCTGAATGACACATATTACTGGCACCAAAAGCACAATAATACCCAGCGATAATGTTATGTGCACCGTCACCACTACTCGCACTATTATAGACAAGCTCCGTATCTCTTCCCCATTTATCCAAATCATAGCAATCTTTACCATTGACGATAACTATCGTGCAGTAGCCGCAGTCTTGTAGATCTTTGCAGTTAAAACAAAGAATCGCATTGGAACAATGATTGATGTTATTTCCAGTGCTATTTTCATTTCCTATACCACGTACTGCAGGATACGACTGCGATTGCCAGAACTTTCTTACCTGATCAGTTACCTTTTTTAAATTAGCAAAGCTAGCGAGATCAAAAGCAGCAATTCTTTTTTCATATTCTTCCTTGGAGAATTGTTCATTAAAAATACAATATTCCTTTTGGCGCAAATTGGTACAGCCAAAGCAATTTTTACAACCAATACAGTCACGTAAAAAGTAACTATCACGACAGTTCTGAGAAAATTGTGAATAGAAAAGGTGATAGCAATTTTTACAATCATTACATTCATAACAAAGTTCTGAGTCTTGCAGAGAAAGAAAATCTACACAGTCTCTGATCGTGTCGAAAGTTTGACCATAATAGCAGTCTTGAGACATTCCCCCATCGAAAGTGAGATAACAATTTTTCAGTCCACCGACACTATTGTTGTATTCACTGTTCTCGTCATTTGCTTTTATCAAAGCAAGTTTAGGGACTTCGTGAAATAATTCTGCAAATTGTTCAAAAAAAGTCCTCGAGAAATCAAAGTTTCGCCCATAACTCATGGGATCCCACTTATCGCTCCACCAGCAATCAGGACAATAGACGGGAAACGTTTTTTTCTCATGATAAATGCTGACGATATCCTTGAGACACAAATCACATTTTCTCTGATAAAGATTTCTTTCATTGCGAAATGCATGACGTCTTTTTCGGCGACAACGCGGACATGACGTTGGCAAAGGAATATCAAAGCGCTCATCACCAAATGTAGGTGCAATCTTTTGGAAGAAATCCTGCTCCTGGGCAGTAATGGTGAATGTTTCCGAGCATTGATTGCAGGTCTTACTCAGTGCTTCTGGCATATAAATAAAAGGGATTTTTTCTTGTGTGCAGTATGATGAATTCTTATGAGGAGTCAAACATAACAGAATTGATTTAGATTCTCATTCATGTTAACGTTATATCAGAATCACGACGAAAAGAGCCCTCTAAGGTTTTGTCCTTACTGGGTGCTTTTCATATAATAGTTTAGTTTTTAAATTATTCATGTAATCCAAATACTCTCCTGCCGCTGCCTTTTTCAGTAGAGCAGAATATTTTCTTATATTTGGAACTAATACTTTTTCTAGCTTTTTCTGCTTCTTAAGGTGACGTACGAGACATGCAAAATCACCATCTCCACTGACGATAATTGCTTTTTGATATTTGTCATAATCAATCATGGTCTGTAAAACTAATTCAGCATCGCAATTTCCTTTTACCATGCCATCTTTATTTCTGAGAATTTCTTTGAATACAAGAATATATCCACTCTTCTGTAGAGAAAGATACAGATCTTGATTCTTCTCCAGGTAACCGATAAACATATAGGCTATCTGTACTTCATATTTCTCCCTTAAGTAGACACGAAATTTTCGCCAGTCCAATTTCCAGCCCAAATCTCTTATACCTAAATTGACGTTCTGGCTGTCTATGAATGCATAATTTTTATGGACTTTAAACATACTTTATACTTATCTATATGATTGTACCTGTATAGACATTAAATAGAGATTAAATCTTATTCAGTCAGATCATTTCCAAACCGTGCATCTTAATGATATTCTTCAACCTTAATAATTCTTATAAATAGACCTACAACTTATGAAGTGGCCCTCTACACTAACACTCATTCGTCACGATATTTCTGCATATAATATTCTAAAAAAGAAGAAAGAAAAGAGTAGTCTTTATCAAAAATTTTTAGCATCATTTACAAAAGATGTATTTTCTAAAGCTACCAGAAAACTAGCTGAACAAGTGAGAAGTGAGTTTGCATTGCGCATAGGCGACCACAACACTCCACTGGATGATGACGCAGGTAGAGCCACAACTATGGCGTCTCGTTTGAAAACTAAAATTGAGTGCCCAGATGTAGTTTTTGTATCGCCTTATGAGAGAACTCAGGACACTTTCACCAGAATGATCAAAGGATGGCCAGAACTGAAGGACATTCCTCTCTATGAGGAAGAGCGTATTCGCGAGCAGGAACATGGCCTGGCCCTTCTTTACAATGATTGGCGAGTATTCCACGCTTTGCATCCTGAACAAGCACATCTTCGAAAAATTGAAGGAGTGTATTGGTATCGCTATCCGCAAGGAGAAAATGTCCCCGATGTCAGGGAAAGAAATCGCTCTTGGTTAGGGACTCTAGTTCGTGAATTTTCTGAGAAGAAAGTGTTAGCTATTACTCACCACTTAAATATTCTAGCTACTCGTGCCAATCTAGAGAGACTCAATGCTGAGCAATTTGAAACCGTAGATGAAAAAGAAAAACCAATTAATTGTGGTGTGACGATCTATCGTGGTCATAGCAAAAAAGGAACAAACGGCAAACTTGTTCTGGAAGCCTACAATGAGAAACTCTTTTAATATTTGGGTAAGTTAATTTTAAATTTTACATTTTAAATTTTAAACTTACATATGTTACTATGCTCGCACGTGTTTTTAAGATTAAGTTCTAAACTTAGAACTTTGAACACTTCGACTATGCTCAGTGCAAGCTTAGAATTTAGAACTTTTTTATGGACAATAAACCTTTCAAACTAGTAGCGCCGTATGAATTGACTGGTGACCAGCCAAAAGCTTTGGAACAGCTACTTGAGGGTGTGAAAAAAAAGCATGATCATCAAGTATTACTCGGTGCTACCGGAACCGGTAAGACTTTTATCATGGCTAATGTGATCAATCAATTGCAAAAGCCGACAATTGTTTTGGCCCATAATAAAACTTTGGCTGCCCAGCTGTGGGGTGAGTTTAAGGAGTTTTTTCCGGAAAACGCTGTGAATTATTTCGTTTCATATTATGACTATTATCAACCGGAAGCGTATATCGCTCGCTCTGACACCTACATTGAAAAAGATGCTTCAATCAACGAAGAAATCGATAAATATCGTCACGCCGCTACGAAAAATTTATTAACTAGACGGGATGTCATCATTGTTGCTTCAGTATCGTGTATTTATGGTCTTGGTGATGTGGAGGAATATGGCAATGTCGCTGAAAAGCTCGAAACAGGAATGCAATATAAAAGAGAAAAATTATTGCGTCACTTAGCGGATTTACAATATAAACGAAATGACATTGCTTTTACTCGTAGTACTTTCCGCGCTCATGGTGATGTCGTAGAAATTTATCCAACGTACAGTGATACAGCTATCCGTATAAGTTTCTTTGGTGATGAGATTGAGACTCTCGATGAGTTTGATACTTTAACCGGGGAGATTATTGGCGAATTAAAATCTATTGAGATATATCCAGCTAAGCACACTGTCACTTCCAGAGAAAAAATCCTCAAGGCGGTTGAAGGTATTAAGTTGGAATTGGATGAAAGAACCAAAGAGTTAACTGCTAATGGCAAAATTGTCGAAGCTCAGCGTCTCAAACAAAGAACTGAATATGATATTGAAATGTTGATCGAGACTGGTTACTGCAGTGGTATTGAGAATTACACGCGTTATCTCAGTAATCGTGCCGCCGGTGAACAGCCAGCCACACTCTTGGATTATTTTCCCGATGATTATCTGATGTTCATCGATGAGTCGCATATTACCGTGCCACAAATCGGTGGTATGCATAATGGTAATCTTGCTCGTAAAAAAAGCTTGATAGATTACGGCTTTCGTATGCCATCCGCCTACGATAACAGACCCTTAAGATTCGATGAATTTGAAAAACAAATCAATAAGGTGGTCTATGTATCTGCTACACCGCGTGAATATGAGATTAAAAAGTCTGAAAATAGAGTTATTGAACAGTTGATTCGTCCCACCGGTCTCCTTGATCCTGAAGTCACGGTGAAACCGACTCAAAATCAGGTCGATGATTTATTATTAGAAATCCGAAAGCGTATTAAGGCCAATGAACGTGTGTTAGTAACGACACTGACCAAACGCATGTCTGAGGACCTCACTGAATATCTCCAGGAGGCTGGCATCAAAGTGAAATATCTTCACTCTGACATTGAAACTCTTGTGCGTCTCGATATTCTTCGTGATTTGCGTTTAGGGGAAATAGAAGTCATTGTTGGTATCAATCTGCTTCGCGAAGGTTTGGATCTTCCGGAAGTAAGTTTGGTAGCTATTCTTGATGCTGACAAGGAAGGTTTCTTACGTTCTGATATGGCTCTTATTCAAACCATCGGCCGTGCCGCTCGCAATGCTCATGGACAGGTGATCATGTATGCCGATCGTATGACAGAAGGCATGAAAAAAGCGATCAGTGAAACCAATCGTCGTCGAAAAATCCAAGCTGAATACAATGAGAAACATGGTATTACACCTCAGACAATCATTAAGGAAATTAAAGAAATACGTTCTCATCAGGAAATAAAACAAGATGCTGTTGCTCTTGATGTGCCTCAGGAAGAAATTGCCAAAGTTATTACACAGTTGGAATTGGCCATGGACTTAGCTGCCAGCAAAATGGACTTTGAAAAAGCTGCTGAACTACGCGATCAGATTGATGTGTTACAGGAAAAGCTCGAGAAGAAGAAACACTGATTAAGTTTGGGCACATACTGCAGAGACCGTAATGCTCCACTCTGCTCGAGTATTTCTATATATTTGCTCGGAAGCATGAATTTCATATGTTTTTCCTGCCAAAAACCTTATCCAATTTTTTTCAGTTTCTTCATCATAGAGCCATTTTCTTTTCAGGCGTACTGCGTGATAGAGAGTGCTGTGTATAGTTGTGAATGGCTTGTATTTTTTGAGTTCTGTGCTGCTACTTATACCCCCTGAGGCCAATACAAGTTTTATGCTGCGACGGCAGGAATCGATGATTCTACCATCAGGGGTAGTTGGGGAGAGTTTATTGTCTATGATTCGAAACCTGCTATGTAATCGAAATATCTCCTGTGCTCTGAGTCTCAATTCATCAAGAAATGAATGATAATATGCAATGCCATAAGGAAGAGATGTATTTCCCCTCATTGATAGAGAACCACTCTGAGCGCTCGCACTCAATCTTCTGAACCTTGTTTGTCGATCACGATCTGGGGCAACAGCAATCGTAGTTAATTGAGATACGAGTTGTCCACAGTAAAATGCCAAATCAGGATTTGTCCACGTGTGATGACTGCGAATCGGTGTATTCCACCCAATAATTGGTTCTCTTGCCGCGGCTAATTCTCTAGTATTGCTGAATGTCTGATGGATCGCTTCAAGTGTCGCCAAATCATCTCGGGAAATAAAAAATGGGCCACAATTGAGCGCTACGATTTTGTGAGGACCTCCGCCGGATCTCTTTTGTTCTTCTGACTCCGCGCGTAACTCATTGTTGGCAACAACTATTTTGTACGTACAGAGTATGCCATTTTCTCTGCGATATATTTCGACTTGTTTACCACTTCGTGTCACAAATTCTTGCAGTGTGACATCCGGTCGTTTATCAAGTTGTAGTTCAATTGGATTGTAAGCGACTAAATTTTTTTCTATTTCTTTCATAATGATCAAAACTGAGATTAGAATCTAGCAAAAAGCACCCATCTTCACAATCTCCACTTGCTTAAGTATGATCCTTATAGAGTTCGAGTCCTAACTTAGAACTCTGAACTTAGAATTTAGAACTTTTTCATGCTTGCTCAAGATCTCCGTAAAAAATATCTCGATTTCTTCAAGAAACACGGTCACTACATTTTGGGTAGCGCCTCTTTGGTCCCTGAAAATGACCCTAGTGTGTTATTTACGACCGCTGGAATGCATCCCCTCGTTCCCTATCTCATGGGTGAAAAACATCCACATGGAGTGCGTCTTGCGAGTGTACAAAAGTGTTTGCGCACTGATGACATAGACGAAGTGGGTGATGCTACTCATCAGACATTTTTTGAGATGTTAGGCAATTGGTCACTGGGTGATTATTTCAAAAAGGAGTCTATCGAAATGAGTTTTCAATTTTTGACCAAGGAACTCCAGATTCCTGTAGAGAAATTGGCGGTAACTTGTTTCGCTGGCGATGACACTACCCCCAAGGATCTCGAATCATATGAAGTATGGCGGTCTCTCGGCATTCCCAATGTACGCATCGCTTTTCTAGGCAAGAATGACAATTGGTGGCCGGCTGGAGGTAAACATCCTGGTCCTCAAGGTCCGGATACTGAGATTTTTTATTGGACTGGTAAGGAAGCTGCTCAGGAGAATTTCGATCCGCAAGATAAATTGTGGGTAGAGATTTGGAATAATGTTTTCATGCAATTCAATGCTACTGGTGAAGGCTCCTATCAGCCACTCAAGCAAAAGAATGTTGATACTGGTATGGGTTTAGAAAGAACTTCAGCAATCTTACAAGGTAAATCAACAGTCTATGATACTGAATTGTTTTTGCCGATCATTGAGAGAATTCATGGACTGGCAACCGAAAGTAATATTCAATCTGAGCGAATCATAGCTGATCATA
>MEWR01000015.1:0-1711 GCA_001773455.1 Candidatus Abawacabacteria bacterium RBG_16_42_10 | reverse complement strand
CCCATCGAATGTCGATCAAGGTTATATCCTCCGTCGTCTCATTCGTCGTGCCGTCCGTCATGGTCGAAAACTTGGTATACAAGGTAATTTTCTAGAAAACCTAGCAGCAATTGTCATTGGTATCTATGAGGAAGCATATCCAGACTTAAAAAAACATCCGATAGAATTGTTACAGGCCTTACGTGATGAGGAAGAACAATTCAACAAAACTCTAGAAAATGGTTTGAAGCAATTCCGTAAATTAGAAGCACAATTATCTTCGTCTGATCAAAAAGTGATCGAAGGTGTTGATGCGTTTCATCTTTATGACACTTTTGGTTTCCCGATCGAAGTGACCAAAGAATTAGCCAAAGAAGCTGGTTTTACTGTCGATGAACAGAGCTTTAATGAAGCTTTCAAAAAACACCAAGATCTTTCTCGCCAAGGCAGTGAGCAAAAATTCCTCGGTGGTTTAGCTGATCATTCAGACGAAAGTAAAAAATTACACACAGCTACTCACCTGCTTCATCAAGCTTTACGTACAGTCCTAGGCAGTCATGTTGAACAACGTGGTAGCAATATCACTAAGGAACGTCTGCGTTTCGATTTCAATCATGAAAAGCCCATGACTGCAGAAGAAAAGAAAAAAGTCGAGAATATAGTCAATGAACAAATTAAGCGTGATTTACCGATTAGCTTCCAAGAAATGACTGTGGATGAAGCCAAGCAGTATGGTGCTATTTGGCTCTTCGAAGACAAATATGGCGATAAAGTAAAAGTGTACACTATGGGAGATTTCTCCAAAGAAATTTGTGGTGGTCCTCATGTCGATCACACTGGTGAACTCAAGGGCTTCAAAATTCTCAAAGAAGAGAGCTCATCAAAAGGCATACGACGAATTAAAGCTGTTATTGGCCATGCTTCTCTCACGAAGTAAGGGGTTTCTTGACTAAAGTGAAGCAAGTTGGCACAATGCAGTTTCATACTTAATTATGTTATGACCACTCCTAAAGTACGTCATTCTTATATTGGCGAAGGCGGCGAGCTCGTCAGCAGAGAAGTATATCTGGATACAGAACATACAAAAGTTTTAAGCGAGCGCTTTTCTATCAACAAAATATTTCTTAGAAAATATGTTTTACCAGATCATACTCTAGACAGTCCTGAACATGAAGATATTGCGGTGCGTTTATTGTGCTATTCAGAAAGAGTGGGAAGAATTGTTGCCGTAAATCATGCTGATTTTGTTGCAGACATTCATGATGAACTCATTAATGATCATGAGTATGAAACCAGAAGGAGAATATTAAGTACTGATCCAGAAGAACATTCAATTAAAACTGATATTAAAAAGGCTTTGTCTAAAATCTTTCTTGGTCGTTCTCTTGTTCCACCCCCTCCCACTGAACAGTCGGAACCAATTGTTAGCACTTTGATTGCAATCGCTCGGGTGAATCCTGGTGCCATTCAAGGTGAGGTGCTCAATATGATTACTGCTGGATATTTCAGTAATGTTGAAATAGACAAAACTTGGTTTTTAGAACCTACAGAGAAATTATTAGAAAAAGTTTTTAAGGCACAAAAAAAGTAGATGGCCTCACCGAGGTCCTTCTCATAGCTCAGGACAACCATGAACTATTCGCCTATGCATAACCTCAGATACATATTGGACTGCATGAGGCCCTAGGCCTATGGCATTCTTTCATCACATTCATTGCAGATATACGGGGAT
>MEWR01000014.1:40834-80791 GCA_001773455.1 Candidatus Abawacabacteria bacterium RBG_16_42_10 | reverse complement strand
CTGCAATGAATGTGATGAAAGAATGCCATAGGCCTAGGGCCTCATGCAGTCCAATATGTATCTGAGGTTATGCAGCCTGCCCTGAGCGAAGCCGAAGGGTTCTAAATTCTAAGTTCAAAGTTCTAAGTTAAATATTCTGTCATCTTGGGCGTAGCCGTAGGCGGCCCTGAACTTGCTTCAGGGGAAAGATCTTTCTATGAGACAATGCCAGGGAGCGGTATTTAGAATGACTTGTAATGAAATATGATACAATTAGGAGAATAAATAATATTCACCATGGGTTTGCTGGAAAGGATGAAGGAGAAATTGTCGAATATGACACGCAGGTCTTCAGAAGAGGAAAGGCAACGAGCAGAGATACGTCGAGAGATGTTGGCTGTTGGGTCGTATCGAGTACCGGCAAATGTGTCACACATAAAATGGTCAAAAGAAGAGCGAGAACAGATTGAAACTTTGGCGGGTCAATATAATATAATGCTAGATACTTTGAAGGCATACAAGATTTCTCTTGAGGGCATGCCTACATGGGAATTGGTGTTGGCCGAATTAGCACCTGAAGTCCTTAAGAGGGTACGTAAGCTTGAAGAACCCGCCTTAGTGATTGTACCTCCTGTCAGTCGTCAGACTATGGTAGAGGCTATTGATGCTCATAAGGTACCAGGCCAAAAACATGAGACTACTAATTACAAATTTGGAAATGATGATTTGTGGAGTGGTGGTAAACCAGAAGCTACCGATGCTTGGGAAGTAGCAATTGTCACTGGTGTTCGCGATGTAAAAGCTGATGAAGCTATTAGAGGCACGAATTACCAACGAGCTAAAGCCTGGGTCAAGAAATATGAAGGACAGGGCGTAGATGTGATTAACGATGCGAGAACCTACTTAGCTTTAATGATGTGTAGCTTACAAGCAGGCAAACCTATCGATAAAGAAAATTGGACTGCCTTAAATGCTAAGAATCTCACAGAGAGTTCCCTCGTGGCGTTTGGTTTTTGGAACCTTGATCGGGTGTTCTTGAACTTCGCTGGTCCTGCTGTTGGGTACCTTTTCCTTCGTTGGCGCGGCTCGGTGAGGGTTATGTAAATTTAAGTTCAAAGTTCTAAATTCTAAGTTCTAAGTTGGGGGTCTTTTTGTTTGAGGTGTCTTTCGTCTTTTCTGATGAGTGTTGTTTTGACGGCGAGGGGACTTTGGTTTTTGTAAGTAATCAGCAATATCGATAAAGTGACCAATGGTGGTTAACTCTTCAGCGACAAAGCCTCTGGTTGAAAGTACTACGATCTTTTTATCATGTTCTTGGAGATATTTGAGGAGAGTGAAGAAGTCGCTATCGCCGGAAAATAAAACAAAAGTGTCGTACTGAGACATCATGCGAATAGCGTCGATGGCGAGCTCAACGTCCATATTGCCTTTGTAGAAGCCGGCTTCTTCGGGTTTCTGGGTTTTGGTCCTTGTCTTGGGTGTAGAGATAAACTTGAGTGGTTTTTTCCGGACGATGAAACCGAGCTGGCTTAATTCATTCAAATAATCGATTTGTTTTTGATAGTCCTCTTGAAAGGCGGAGAAGAAGTAAAACTTTGCCTCTTTATCAAAGGAGCGGAAAAACTGCAGGACTTTGGCATAGTCTATTTCTACTCGGAGGCGTTTTTTGATAAAGAAAACATTACTCGCATCGATGAAGATGTAGATTCGTCCAGTGAGGATGGTGTGTAAGTCAGACATGAGCGAAGACAAGTGAATAGGATGAGGGATAGTGATTAGGGCTTTTGTTTGTTGTTTGTTTTTTCTAAAAACAAAACAGAAACCCTATTCCAATTCACTAATCCTATTTGCTCATTTCTTACATGTACTTCGCAAAATGAGCGAACGCCTTATTGGCCTCTGCCATACGATGAGTATCTTCTTTCTTCTTGATAGCGCCGCCTTGATTTTGACTAGCTTCCATCAGTTCAGCGGCTAATTTGTCTGCCATGGTGTGTCCTTTGCGATCGCGAGCAGCACCGATGAGCCAACGTAATGCTAAAGTTTGGCGACGATTGGGTTTTACTTCGATAGGAATCTGATAGTTGGAACCACCGATACGTTTTGCTTTTACTTCTACGACCGGAGCTACATTCTCGAAAGCCTGAGTAAAAATTTCATCAGGATTTTTTTTACTTTGGCGAATCTTTTCATAAGCACCATTCACAATATCTACCGCGGTCGATTTCTTGCCGCGAGTCATGACCATATTGATCAATTTGTCTTGAAGGGTAATAACTTTTTTCTTCATAAACTATTTTTTAGGCTTCTTATTGCCGTATTTACTTCGCCCTTGGCGGCGAGCTTCTACACCGGCAGTGTCGAGAGAACCTCGGACGATGTGATAGCGCACACCAGGTAGATCTTTTACACGGCCACCACGGATAGTTACCACAGAGTGTTCCTGGAGATTGTGTCCTTCTCCGGGGATATAAGCAGTGACTTCGAGACCGTTGCTCAACTTTACACGAGCAATTTTGCGGATTGCTGAGTTTGGTTTCTTTGGTGTCATGGTTGTTACCTTGGTACATACACCACGTTTCTGAGGTGCACCTCTCTTGAGTTCAATGTCTTTTTTTGTAAGGACATTGCGAGCAAATTGCATGGCAGGGGACTTAGATTTTGCCCAAATTTTCTTCCGTGGTTTTCGAATGAGTTGATTGATCGTTGGCATAAGTTTTGTAAGCTGAGGTACGTTAACGTAGGGTTTTCATCCCGTCAAGCCACAAGGTGTGGTCTCTCCAGGATTAGGTTGCACTAGCAACTGCTATTTCTTCTTCACTTAATACTTCTTGTTCAATAGGTTGTCCGGCCCGCTCTGCTTGATATATCTTTCCTGCTTTGATCAATCGTCCGATAATGACATTCTCTTTTAGTCCACGGAGATAGTCTACTTTCTTGGTGACAGCGGCTTCCACAAGCACACGAATAGTCTCTTGGAATGAAGCGGCAGACAACCAACTCTCTGTCGTGAGAGATGTACGAGTAAGACCGAGTAGCAGGCGTTCGAATTTAGCGGGGCGCTTTCCTTCGTTAGCGAGCTCTGCATTTACATCTCTTACTTTGAGGAAGCTTGCAACTTGTCCCGGCAAATATGCAGAATCACCACTATCAATCATGCGGGCTTTGGAGAACATTTGGCGTACGATAATCTCGATGTGTTTGTCATTGATGGTCTGACCCTGCGCAGAATAAATACTTTGTACTTCATTGATGATATATTTTTGAGCGGTCAGAATATCGGTAAGATTGATAAGATCTACCAGATTGAGATGTCCTTCGGTGAGTGTGCTTCCAACCTTTACTTTGGTGCCATCTACGACCCTGAGAGTATCACGTACAGAAATGGTATATTGACGTCTTATGAGATCGGTGTGTTTGACAAAAATCTGATTGTTTTTAATCTTTACCTTGCCTCGATTTACGGCACGGATAACTTCTTGATTCTTTGCATTTTTAGCGAGAATTTCCTTTGGACCTACTGTCATGCCATCTTTGACAAGGGGAGTATATCCTTCGATATCATATTCATCTGTTCCCAATTCATCAGCGGTAATGGTGACAATATTTTGGTTAGAAGCGCGTTCGATCTCTACTGTTCCGTCAATTTCGACAAGAACTGCTTGGGTTTTTGGTGTGCGAGCCTCAAATAATTCTTCCACGCGGGGTAAACCTTGGGTGATATCTTTGACATCTGCTACACCACCAGAGTGAAATGTACGCATTGTAAGCTGTGTACCTGGTTCACCGATACTTTGTGCGGCAATAATACCAACAGCAGTTCCTAATTCGACGGTTTTATTGTATGCCAAATCACGTCCATAGCAGCTTTGGCATACACCATCAGTGGTTTCACAGGTAATGATTGAACGAACATTAATTGTGTCGATATCGAGCTTCTCAATTTGTTTGACAAGATTAAGATCGATTTCATCGCCTTTCTCTGCGATTACCTCACCGGTATTTGGGTCCACAATGGCAGTTGCCAATGTTCGTCCAAATATGCGATTGGTAAATTTTTCACCGATTCTTTTGGATTCGGCAATGGTAATAGGATTGAAGTCCTTGGTTCCACAATCTACCTCTCGGATGACGACATCTTGAACAGCATCGACAAGGCGACGTGTCAGATAACCCGCATTAGCTGTTTTGAGCGCTGTGTCAGATTTACCTTTGCGTCCACCATGAGTAGCGATGAAGTATTCCAGGACTTGGAAACCTTCGATGAAGTTTGATTTGATAGGCAGCTCGATAGTTTTACCGGCAGGATTGGCAACGAGACCTTTCATACCTGCGACCTGAGCCACTTGAGCCCAAGTACCGCGAGCACCAGATTCAACCATAGTGTAGAGAGTGCTGTCGCGATCAATGTTGCCAGTAATCTCGTTGGAAATTTCGCCTTTAGCAGCATTCCAGATCTTCAAAGTATTACTATAACGTTCTTCATCAGTGAGTAATCCTTTGCGATATTTGCGGGTAATCTCTGTTACTAATTCGCTGGCTTTATTTAAGATTTCATCTTTTTCCTTGGGTACTTTGAAATCACTGATGGCGAGAGATATACCTGACTTGGTAGCGAATTTATAACCGACACGCTTGATCTCATCGACCAAGACAGCGGTACGATCTGTGCCGCATTTTTCATAACATTCTCCCACAAGGCTGGAGATCTCCTTTTTATTCATTGTCTTGTTTTGGAAACCCAATTCTTCTGGCAGGAAACTATTGAAGATGAGTCGTCCAACTGTAGTATCAACGATTTGTCCAGTGATGCGTGTTTTTATCTTGTCTTGTAATCCAACATGATTAAGTCGGTATGCTGTAATGGCTTCATGAATATTCACAAACACCATTTTGCTGTCCTTTTTCCCATCCTTCGTCAGGTAATAACAACCAAGAACCATATCCTGAGATGGTGTGATAACAGGACCACCATCGGATGGCTTTAGGAGATTTTTGGAAGAAAGCATAATATTGTGAGCTTCCTCCTGTGCCTGTTTGGACAATGGCAAGTGTACCGCCATTTGATCTCCATCAAAGTCCGCATTAAAAGCTGCACATACGAGTGGATGGACTTGAATAGCTTTTCCTTCGATTAAAACTGCTTGGAAGGCTTGAATACCAAGGCGGTGTAGTGTCGGTGCACGATTGAGAAGAACATATTGATGTTGAGTAATCTCTTCGAGAGCATCCCAGACTTCAGAGCGTTCCCATTCAATGAGTTTTTCAGCGTTTTTAATATTGTGAGCTTGTCCTTTTTCAATCAATTTACCGATAATGAACGGTTTAAAAAGCTCCAACGCCATTTTCTTGGGCAAGCCACATTGATGGAGTTTTAGCTTCGGACCAACCACAATTACTGAACGGCCGGAATAGTCGACACGTTTACCGAGTAAGTTTTGACGGAAACGACCTTGTTTACCCTTGAGCATATCAGACAAACTCTTGAGTTGTAGACGTGACGAACCTGTCTTGGTCACCGCTCTACCCGCGCGTGCAGAATTGTTGATGAGAGCATCAACAGCTTCTTGAAGCATGCGTTTCTCATTGCGACAGATCACTTCTGGTGCGCCAATTTCTAGTAAACGCTTGAGACGATTGTTGCGATTGATGATACGTCGATAGAGATCATTGAGATCAGAGGCTGCATAGCGGCCACCATCCAACGGAACCATAGGACGCAAATCAGGTGGAATGACTGGCAATACATTCATCACCATCCATTCAGGCTTGATTGCTGCTTTGATCAAATTACCAACAAGCATCAAACGCTTGCTGATTTTTTTGCGTTTTTGACCTTGAGCTGATTTCAGTTCTTCGCGTAATTCACGGAGTAATTTAATCAAGTCGATATTTTGGATCACGTCACGAATCGCTTGAGCCCCAATGCCTGCACGGAAAACATGACCGAATTTCATCGAAAGATCACGGTATTTCAATTCGGAGACCACACTATATTTGATAATGCTCTTCAGATCTTCTTTGGCTTGTTCGTAATTCTCCGCAAGTGATTTTAATTCATCTGCTTGGATTGTCTGCGCATTTTGTAATTCCTTTGGGGAAGATTTTTTAGCTTTGAGCTCGGTGTTTTTTTCTTCGTATGTTTCTTGAATGCGTTTTACGCGATTTTTGTAATCATGATCAAGCTCCTTCATCGCAGAGATCTTTGCTTCTTCATTTACATCTTCAATAATATAGCTCGCAAAATAAACGACTTGTTCAAGAGTTTTGATGGAGAGATTGAGCAATAAACCGATACGAGATGGAGTAGAACGGAGAAACCAAATATGAGTCACTGGCACTGCCAATTTAATATGTCCCAATCTTTCTCGACGCACGGAAGAACGAGTAACTTCTACACCACATTTGTCACATATAATATTTTTGTAGCGAATTTTTTTGTACTTGCCGCAATAACATTCCCAGTTTTTTGTCGGTCCGAATATCCTTTCACAAAAAAGACCGTCTCTTTCTGGTTTTTGGGTACGATAGTTGATGGTTTCTGGCTTGGTTACTTCACCATAGGACCAACCCAAGATCTGCTCTGGCGAGGCTGTAGCTACAGAGATAGCTTCAAAATCATGAGGGATATAACTTTTTTCGTGACGATTGAATATTTGAGCCATTTGGGAAATGTAAAATTAAAAATGTAAAATTTGGAATCAAGACTTGCTGCTTGTTTTGCTCGATTTCTTTTCGTTTTTTGCGGTAACAGCCACTTTGTCTTCAGATTTTTCAACTGACGCTTCTGGTTGCACAGGTCTTCCTTCTTTGGATTGTTTGGTAGCGGACAAAAATGCATCTACATTTCCACTGAAAAGCTCATTTAGATTAAAGTTCTCATCCGGAACATCTTCCTTGCTGTACAAATTTACACTCAGACCCAGACTCTCCAATTCACGTACCAATACGTTGAAAGATTCTGGTGTTCGCGGTTTTTTGATCGGTTCGCACTTAACGATAGCTTCATATGCTTTTGATCTACCCAATACATCATCAGATTTGATGGTTAGCATTTCCTGCAAAGTATATGCGGCTGCATATGCCTCAAGAGCCCATACTTCCATTTCTCCAAATCTTTGGCCGCCATGTTGAGCTTTACCTCCAAGCGGTTGCTGGGTGACAAGTGAATAAGGACCGATAGAGCGCGCATGAATCTTGTCGTCAACCAAGTGAGAAAGCTTCATGATATATGTGATGCCAACCAGTGTCTCAGAATCAAATGCATCTCCCGTATTACCATCAAAGAGTTGGACTTTACCTGATGGCGAGACTCCGGATTTTTTTTGTAAATCACGAATGGTTTCTTGTGTGATTCCATCCAGGGATGGTGTTGCAACTTTGTAACCCAAAATCGAAACAGCTCTACCCAATTCGGCCTCCAAAATTTGACCGATGTTCATACGACTTACCACACCCAGAGGGTTGAGTACGACATCTACAGGTGTACCGTCGGCTAAGTATGGCATATCTTCGACTTTTACAATGCGAGAAATAACACCTTTGTTCCCATGGCGCCCTGCGAGCTTATCTCCAACTTGTAAACGCTTGATTTGTGCGACACTTACAACCACCTGACGAATGACTCCCGTGGGTAATTCATCTCCTTTGTCTCGAGAAAAAATCTTGATTCCAATCACTTTACCTTGGCTTCCTCCCGGCATACGCAAACTGGTGTCTTTTACTTCACGAGCTTTTTCACCGAAAATTGCTCGCAAAAGTCTTTCTTCTGCAGTAAGCTCGGTCTCACCCTTGGGAGTTATTTTACCGACAAGAATATCACCCTCTTTTACTTGGGCACCGATACGAATAATACCATCCTCATCGAGATCTTTGAGTTTATCCTCGCCGATATTGGGAATATCGCGTGTGATGGTTTCTGGTCCCAGTTTGGTGTCACGAACATCGACGGGATAATCTTCGATATGAATAGAGGAATAAAGAGCATCACGAATCACACGTTCCGAGATCAAAATGGCATCTTCGAAATTCCCACCTTGCCAAGGCATATAAGCAACAAGAAGATTTCTTCCCAATGCCAATTCTCCTGTCTCAGTAGCCGCTCCATCGGCAATGACTTGACCTTTTTTGATCTTTTCACCTTTCTCAACAATCGGTTTTTGATGAATACATGTGCCTTGATTGGAACGAGAAAAATTGTGCAGTGTGTATGTAACTTTTTTACCGGAATTGGTGATCATGGTAATTTTACCGGCATCCACATAAGAAACCGTCCCGGATTCTTCGGAGATAACTACTTGTCCGGAGTTGACGGCTGCTATGCCCTCCATACCGGTACCAACGATAGGCGATTCGGGATTGATAAGAGAGACTGCTTGGCGTTGCATGTTTGAACCCATCAGTGCTCGCGCACCTTCATCATGTTCCACAAAGGGGATCAGTGATGTGGAGACTGATACAACTTGTTTGGGAGAAACATCTACATGCGTTAAATCTTTGATGTGATAGAGAGCTGCTTCACCATCTCTACGTGCAGATACGCGATTTTCAACGAACTCATTTAAGTCGTTTACTGGCACGGTGGCTTGAGCAATAATTAAATTGGTTTCTTCATCGGCGTCATAATAGTTGATTTCCTCGGTGATGTATGGTCGTACGGTGATTTGTTTGAGATTTTTGAGACGGGATAAAATCTTAAGCTCTTTTTTGCCGATGACTGCGCGATCAGGAATCAATACTTTTCGAGTTTTAGGATCAACCACTGCTTCACCGGTGCTGCGTCCCAGCAAAATATCTCCTTTATTGGGCGCAAATTGAGATATTTTTCTATATGGTGTCAAAATAAATCCATGTTCATTGATTTTGGCATAGGTAGATAATTGTACTACCAAACCAATATTTGGTCCTTCTGGAGTAGCAATCGGACATATGCGTCCGTAGTGAGTACGATGAACATCACGAACATCAAATGAAGCTCTTTCACGGGTTAGGCCTCCCGGACCTGTAGCTGATAAGCGTCGCTTATGCTCCAATTCAGAAAGTGGATTCGTTTGGTCCATGAATTGTGACAGCTGTGAACTTGCAAAAAATTCGCGCATAGCTGCGATGATTGGGCGGGAGTTGATAAGCTGTGTAGGAACTACAGTCTCCAGATCCAATACTGTCATACGATCTTTACAAATACGTTCAGTACGGAGTAATCCCACGCGGAATTTATTTTGAGCCAATTCTCCAACCGGACGAACACGACGATTTCCAAGATGATCGATATCATCAGCCGTGGCATCAAGGGTATTATTCAAGCGGACAATTTCTTTGATGATCAACACAAGATCATCAACCTGAAAAACCCGATGTTCTCTGTCAATCTTTGACTTAAGACTCAAACGTTTGTTGATTTTGTAACGTCCCACTCGACCGATATCATAATGGCGATAATCAAAAAACATTGACTGCAAAAGAGATTTTGCATTTTCTGGTGTAGCCAAGTCACCCGGACGTATTCTCTTGTACACAGCCTGAAGACCCTCTTCTTCACTGCTTGTGGGATCACGTTCTAGGGTGGCAAGGACAAAATCTGTTTCGCCTTCAATCGTTGAATCCTTGAAAAGGTCGATAATGTCTTTGTCTTTTCCATAGCCAAATGCTCGAAGTAAAGCCGTAATCGGAACTTTTCTCTTACGATCAACTTTTACTGTGATCACGCCTTTTTTCCCTGTTTCTATCTCCAACCAAGCTCCGCGATTCGGAATAATTTTGGCACCAAAGAAACCCGTCGCATCATCTTTGGTAAAGATGACACCAGGAGAACGTACAATTTGACTAATAACCACTCTTTCCACACCGTTCACAATGAATGTGCCACGGGGGGTCATCATTGGTAAATTTCCCAAGAAAACTTCCTGTTCTTTTACTTCACCGGTTACTTTATTGATAAGCTGTACCTGACATCGCAGGGGAGCTTCATAGGTAATATTTTTTTCCTTGGCCTCATTTTCACTGTATTTCGGCTTGTCTATTGTATGTTTCAAAAAATGCAGCTCGAGATTTTTGCCTGTAAAATCTTGTATCGGGCTGATCTCATCCAAAAGCTCATTGATCCCGTCTTTGAGGAACCACTTATAAGAATCTAGCTGTATTTCAATCAAATTTGGTAGAGGGAGCAGATCTATGTGTTGAGTGAAATACTGGCGTTTTGAAATTTGTGCCATAGGAGGAATAGGGCTTAGATATAAGTAATTTACGGCTTACTTTTGCCGATTTGGGGCATAAAAGTCCCTCGGTCTTACAACCGTCCGAGCCGAAATATAGTGTTACCCTAGTAATCTGTCAACAAATTATGCTTCTCTATCGACTTTGTTGAGTTTTTATTTGGTATAATGAGTGGAAATAACCTATATAAACACCAAAATTCATGACAAAGTCCAAATCAGTTCTTTTATGGATACGTCTTGTGTTGGGAATCGCAGGGATCAGTTCTGTACTTTATCCTTTTTCGGTAAAAGCGAGTAATCATACTGACGTCATAGAGAGTGGGCTGATTTCCACACTGGATTGTGTTGTGACAGCCTATTATGAGCCATTAGCGACACAGGCTAATTTCTTGCAGGGAAGTTTTGCTGCCGAAGTGGCTATGGATGGAGATGATACCACTGCCAGTGGCACAAAAGTGTCTCTTGGAACGGTTGCTGCTCCGCCGGAATATCCGTTTGGAACTATTGTTGAAATTACGGGTTTTGGTGTAGGTGAAGTGCGAGATCGTGGTGGTGCTATCAAAAATAACCGTTTTGATATTTGGTTAGGAAGAGGTGATGAGGGCCTTGCTCGTGCAGCAAACTGGGGGAAGAGAACCACAAAATGTACGGTATATTTGCCAGGTAGTGAGGTGCCCTCTGCGGTGAAGGAAAAAATGGGAAAATATAATTTACCCAGTGCGGTATTGCCCGCTGATTTCTGGCTTAAAAAACAGTCTTTTGGTCACAAAAACTTGAGTCTTGGTAGTGAAGGAGATGATGTGAGAGAGGCTCAAGAAATTCTCAAGTCCTTGGGATATCAGGTTGTTGTTGATGGTGATTTTAATGAGGATTTTGAGAAGGAAGTCATCGAATTCCAAATTCAGAAAAAGATTATTGCTGATAGTACTAGCGGGGGTGCGGGGACGGTGGGTCCGAGGACATGGCAGGCATTGCTCGCGGCATCTAGTTCCAACACCAAATCAAATCCTGTCTTAATACCGACAAGGAGTACAGTCGATCACAAAATCGCTATCGACTTGGGTTATGGTGCTGAGGGAAGTGAAGTAAGTAAACTCCAAGGGAATCTCCGTCTGCTCGGATATTTTGATAATCCCACGATTACTGATTATTTTGGTCCAGCTACACAAGCAGCAGTTATTCGTTTCCAACTTGCAGAAAAAGTAATCGATAGTGATCAGGATGATCGTGCAGGCATACTGGATAAGAAAACACGTGAACGATTACTTGCAGTGCTCCTTGGCAAAAATGAACCTGCTCCGATACCGTTTACAAACTTGAAGAAAGGTAGTCGTGGTGTGGAAGTAAAAATGCTTCAAGAAAAATTAGTAAAAGTGGGAACATATAAAGGACCACTCTCAGAATATTTTGGTGAACAAACAGAGAAGGCTGTCAGTGATTTTCAAAAGAAATATACGATGAATATAAGTATCGAAGAAAAAGGTGTATTTGAGCAAAAGACTGCTATTCGTCTTGATCAAGCATTGGGGCTCGATATTAGTTTGAGTCCGGTTTTCACCCGCTATATTGAACAGTTTAGTCTCATAAAGGGAACATTGAAAAAAGGAATATAGGAAATTCTAAGTTCTAAGTTCTAAATTCTAAGTTAAAACTCACAAAAACTCCAAGAACAGACCTTATTCTTCATACCAGAACCGGTATGCACTTGACTTCCTTTGGTTTTCTGTCAGAATCTCTTATCATTAATGATGGTAACTCACATGATTGGAGGAGTGAATGGAAATGTCGGCGTTTTGATAAGAACTCTACCTCACATAGAATTAGCAGACGGAAAGGGAAGGTATAACAATGCTATCGCAAATCTGCATAAAGAAATTCGCAGACAAGTACAAGATCTTGAGCTTGATGGAATTTCGTATACATGGAAAGTGAATGACGATGGCTGTATTGCTATTTATGTGCCAGAGGATCATAAAGAAACGCGAAGAAACTACCGCCAAATGTTACGAGAAAGTTCTTTTTCTGATTGGCAAAATCCAAATGGAAAACGACAATTGATATACAGACATTTTGGTGATGATGTTCCAAGAGAGCAAGCATTCGTTGTGCCTAAAGGTGAGAAAGTCTGGCCGGGAGAATATAAAATTAAGCATGAAATACTTGATCACATACGCAGTAGTTTGTTCCTTAGGAGAATTGCTTCTTGGGAAGTTGAGAGTAATGTAATTTGTCAGGCTAGTGAAGCATTGTCGGGTTGCCCTGAAATAGTTGTGTATAATGCTGATCTCGTAGGTAGGTATATCACTTTACCGTCTGAAGTGAAGGCACATCTTGTTCGCGCCGAAGATCATGCACGTCTTGATTTTGTCGCCTTGGCAAGACATATCGCTACATTTAGAGATCAGTGTTGATGAGTTTTTGTAACAAAGTCTGAGTTTCTCCTTGCTGCTCAAGAAACTCTTTTTTACTGAAGCGTGTAATTTCATCGGTCTTGGAGCTGTAGCTGAGCAACGTACAGGGCACATCAGCTGATACTCCAAAGATGTAACTGTGAAATCGCATGGCAATGAAGTGTGAACATCTGTTGACCAGTGCAAACGCTTCGGCTGGAGAGTCTGGTTCTTGAATACTTATCGGTATTGAAAATTGTTGTTGTAATTTGGGTAAAATTGTATTCATGAGATCACGATCATCAGGATTCCCAAGGGCAAAGGGAATGAGCCAGATTTCTTGAAATGCCTCATTTTGTGAAATCTGCTGAATTGTGTGAGTTAATTTAGGTAATAATTCTGCTGAAGGTAGACGATGGCTCTCTCGTATATTAATCCCCAAAACTTTTTTGGAAGAAATATTTCTTGTTGGTTCAAATAATCCCCAAACAGGATCAGGAATGATGTGAATCTTTTTGTTTATTAGTGGCCTGATCAAATTGAAAGAAGCTTGATCACGGACAGTAATAATATCTGCTCTTTTGAGAATTCCTTTGAGGAAAAATTTACTGAGGGATTTTTCTAATGGGCCGATGCCGACAGACCAGATAATAATTCTTTTCTGGAGTTTTTTAAAAAACAATGTTCTTAGCCACCAGATAAAAAGCGGATTTGGTCCCTTTTGATCAATTTCCTTATCATGAAAGATGCCACCACCACCAATAATGAGCCAATCACTATTTTTGATACTATCTTTATTTTTCTCCCAATTACCATCTTTTCGTTGTTTAAAAAAACTTCGCAAGCCCGATGCGATCATTGGACGAATGTCATCAAATTGAGTATGTAATTTATTGCTTTCAATTACTTCGTGAGTGAAAAGGGTGATTTTGGAATCTGGAAAAATTAAGCGCAGCATTTTCACTACGCCGTCAGCTATAGCTTCGTCACCTAGATTTTTCTGACCGTAACTTCCAAAGAGACAAAACCGCATGTCACAAAATTTAATAGCTATAGCATAGTATGTATTCTTGATCTTTTAGGAAAGATCCCTATCTTGTAAATGATTATTCATTTTTCATGGCAGCTAAAAAATCTTCCTCTCTTGGTGCGATACTTTTGTGGTTTCTTGGTGTGGTAATAGTAGTGATCGTTGTCGGAGGAGCATATGTGTATTTCCTGCCGCCACCGGAAGTCTTGGGAGATAATTTAGCTTTGGGACAAGTACAGAAAATTGATGTTTCTGCGCCAATACGAATCAGTTTCTCCCGTTTCATGGATAAGTCCTCAGTAGAAAAATCTTTCCATATTGCTCCCAGCTTGAAGGGTAATTTAACATGGGATGGCAATACTCTGGTATTTACTCCAGAGAAAAAAGAATTTGATGCCAATAAAAACTATGAAGTGTGGATCGATGAGCAAGCGCAAGATATTTTCCGTAAAAAGTTGAAAAGCTCTTTTTATCAGCAATTTGCTACTGCGGGCCCGCCAAAAGTTGTGATGCAATTGCCACAAGGAGTTGTAGAAAACATGGAAACTCCGATAACTGTTGTTTTTGATCGTGCGATGATTCCGGTAACCACGTTACAAGCATCACCAAACTTGCCTATCCCTTTGACTGTAGAACCAGAAGCGAGGGGGAATTATAAGTGGTTGGGTACAAATACCGTACAGTTTATTCCTGAGAAATTATTACCCGCGACTGCGTATACAGTTAAAGTGAAAAAAGGTTTAACAGATTTGTATGGTTCTGCTCTTCCGAATGATGTCATGTGGCAATTTGATACTCCGCATCCGAGTGTGCTGTATACGTATCCACCTGCGGAATATTCAAAAGCTGGTGCAAAAACTGAAGTAGTTATTCGTTTCAATCAGGGAATTGATCAGCGATCTTTGGAACAGAATATTGAGTGGGAAAAAACCAATGAAGGCGATGCTTTCCTCGACCCAAAGCTCGGGACGGGGCCTGCTGAAAAGGTGGCGTTTACTCTCAGAAATGAAGAAGATGGTATGAAGACGATTTTGACACCGCAGATGCCTCTCACAAATCTTACCAGTTATCACGTAGTGGTAAAAAAGGGACTCAAGTCTGCTCAGGGAACATTTGCCTTAGACGAGGATTATCATCTGACATTTAGTACGGTAGGCGATCCCCAAGTGGTGGATAGCAATCCAAAGAATGATGAAAAAAATGCTCAGCGCTATGGGGTGACGATCAACTTTTCCAATCCCATGTCGGATGAAAATGATATCGATCAGTATATCAAAGTAGAGCCGAAAGTTGAGAATCAATTTAATAGCTTGGATGAATATAGCGATGGTCTGTTTCTCAATATCGGTGGTGATTTTCTTCCTTCGACTGCATATACTGTTACCCTGAGCAAAGACTGGGCGGACAAATATGGTCAGAAAATGGCACAAGATTTCGTACTCAAATTTGAGACTGATATGACAGCTCCAGATCTGGCTTTTGTTGGACGGCAAAAGTTTGGTTTGATTGACGGATATAATCAAAATTTCCAACAAGTATTACAACTGATTAATGTTGCCAAGGTTAATGTGACTTTGAGTAAAGCCGATCTCAACCAAGTATTCGCTAATTTTGGTTATGCGGCAGAGAGAGATTTTGTTTCAGTTGTTGGTGAGGAGAGCACTTGGACTTTGGATTCTCCCAATCCACTCAATCAAGTTGTCGAAATTCCCGTAGATATTACCACCAAGGTACAAAATTCCGGCATGTATGTGATGACCGTACATGACATCGACAATACTCTTCGTGAGCAGCAGCAGGTTTTTATCGTCAGCAAAACATCACTCACTGTAAAGGCCACTCCTCAGGGGGTTTTGGTATGGGCTACCGACCTAAAAAGCGGCTTACCGGTCAGTGGTATGAAAATAGATGTACACGCAAATGCCAATGAAATTATTGCCGGTGGTATCACTGATAATGATGGTCTGGTTCAGCTTACATGGCCAAGCGGTTTCTTGAATGAGCAGTATAATTATCTTGATGTGCCTCCATTTCTTGTCGTGGGAACCAAGGGAGATGAAGTTGCGTTCACAGGTAACGATTTTACTTGGAATCAAGGAATTGAACCGTGGCAGTTTAATGTTACTGAAAGTTTTGCAGTTGAAAATATTCGAGGGTTTCTAACTACAGAAAGGCCCCTCTACACTCCAGGACAACAAGTATTCTATAAGGGAATGTTCAGGGAAGAAAAGAATCATCAATACCAACTCTTGCCCACCAATACCCAGGTAAAAGTTCGTGTTATGAATACCAATGGCGAAGAAATTCTGGCGAAGGATCTCATCACTGATGCGCATGGTACGATAAGTGACTCATTGACTTTGGCGGATTCTGCGCCGGTTGGTATGTATACTCTTGAGGCTTTGATTGGTACTCAAAGCATGGTCACTTCATTTTCTGTGCAGGAATACAAAAAACCAACTTTTAAAGTTACTGTAAAATCTGACAAAGAAGATTATATTCAAGGTGACAATGCAACAGTTAAGGTTGATGCCGCATATTTTTTCGGAGCGCCACTAGCCAATGCACAAGTCACATATCGAGTGATGGGAGATGATTATTTCTTCGCGCGTTATGATGACTACCGGTATAACTTTGGTGATTATAGTCTCAGTTGTTTTTATTGTGATCCTTCAGGCGTAAGCGGTAAGACATGGATTGATCAAAAAACAATTACCGATGGACAGGGTCATCTGACGTTTAACGTTCCGACCAAATTTACTGATCAAAAAGAATCACAACTTGTGACCGTAGAGGTGGGCATCGAAGATAACGCTACCAAGCAAATCATTTACCAAAGAACTTCCTTTCTTGTTCATAAAGCAGGTTTTTATCTGGGAATTGCTAACCGAGACTATACAATCAAGCAAAAAGACAATGCTGTTTTTGATATTGTCGCTACGGATATTATGGCAAATGAACTTCCGTACATTTCTGGTGAGGCGTCTTTGTATAAGCGTGAGTATCTGACCGTGAAGAAAAAGAATCTTGATGGATTTTTTTACTACGATACTTCTTTCAATGACACACTCATAAGGAAGGCTTCTTTCTCGACCACCAATGACGGTAAAGCTCAGGTGAGTTTCGCGATTCCCGAAGGTGGTCAGTATCATGTGGTGGTCACATCGACTGATTCGAAGAGGAATCAGGTTGTAGCTGCTACCGATATTTGGGTGAGCAGCGAGACATATATCAACTGGGGTCGTGACAATAATGATCGTATGGAAATAGTTCCTGATAAGAAAGAATATAAACTTGGAGATACCGCAAAACTTCTCGTGAAGTCTCCATATGAAGGTGTGAAAGCTTTGGTAACAGTAGAGCGAAACGGTATCATAGAGAAAAGACTGACTGATTTGGCTACCACGGCTTCAATAATAGAAATTCCCCTGAAGGAGGAATATTTACCCAATGTATTTGTCTCTGTTGTTGTCGTGAAAGGACACGGTAAAGACGGTATCCCGGGATTTAAACTCGGCTATATCAATGTACGTATTGATAATGTTGCTCGCAAACTGGAGATTACCGCTACTCCCGATAAAGATCATTATGCCCCCAAAGAAAATGTGCACCTGAAGTTGGCGGTGAAGAATGCGGAAGGGAAACCTGTTAGTGGCGATTTTGCTGTTGCTGTCGTCGATGAGAGTTTGCTTGCTCTGACGGGGGAAAATTCGCAGGATATTTTGGAAAGGTTTTTTGGTCAGCGATCTTTGGCGGTTCGGACATATACAAATATGACCACTCTTATCAAAAAGATTGATGTGAAGAAAGGTGGCGGAGCGAAAGGAGGAGGCGGTGAAGATAGACTTCAAAAAAGAGCGAACTTCAAGGATACTGCACATTTTGAACCACATGTGCTCACTGATGCAGAGGGGAAAGCGGAACTACAGTTTGCATTGCCTGATAATATTACAACGTGGCAAATCTGGGTTTTTGGTGCTACTGACGATACGTATGTTGGTAGTGAAAAGATTCATGTTGTTTCCCGAAAGGATGTCTTCTTAGAGCCGATATTGCCCAGGTTTGTAGTCACGGGGGATGCTCTACAAATGGGTGCTCAGTTACATAATCTGACTGACAGTGCAGTGAGTGGAACTATCAAATTGAAAGTAGAAGGTGCTGTGTCCACTGGTGCAGAACAGTCTGTTTCAATTCCTGCAAAAGGAAATATAATAGCCAAATGGGATGCCACCATTGTTGATAATGCACAGCTGAAAGTGACGTATACATTCAGTGCTGACAAATATCGGGATGTCGTCGAAAAAACTGTTCCAATTTACCCTTGGGTTACCAAGCAAACTGTGGCTTTTGGAAATATAGTCGACAAACAGGCATTGGAAGAAATTGTGGTGCCTGTAGGCACATTAACCGATTCAGGAGAATTGCGATTGCGTTTCAGTCGTACCTTACTTGATCTCGGCAAAAATACATTCACTGATTTGGATAATCTTTATTATCCCAGTGGTGAGGAGCTGACGACAAAGTTGATTGCCAAACTCTTACGTATGGATATATCCCATTCATTCGCAGATTTTAATGACCTTGTTAGTGATCAAGATATACTGAGCAAGGAGATAAATAAGCTGTTCCAGGATTTGGCGAATTTACAACGAGGTGATGGAGGAATAGCTTATTGGTCGGGTTCGAGAGAGAGTGATCCATATTTGTCTGCTTATGTATTGCATGCTTTTCAAATGGCACGCAAACAAGGATTTACTGTCCCTGAATATGCTCTCGATCAGTTGGTGACTTATGTTACTGATTACTATAGCAATTATCCGATTACATTGACTGATGAAGAGAAGAATCTTGCAGAAAAAGGACGAGAAACAGCACAGGCAAGAATACACATGATACTCAATACCAAAGCTTACATCGCTCATGTCCTTACCGGAATGGGCCAAAAGAATTTACCTTTGCAGGTGCTCTTTGATCGACGATCTGAACTGGCTCTCTATGGTAAAGCATATCTGGCGATGTCTGCTCAGTCAGGAGGACATGGTGGTATGGTCGATACTTTGTACCAGGAAATCATGAACAAGTTGCTCAAGACTGCAACATCTGCTCATTTCGAAGAAGAGCAGCGTAATGACTACCTCTTTACCAACAATGTGACCAGTAACGCAATTATCCTGCAAATGATGGCTCGTTCGGATTCAAATAATCCTGCAATTACCGACATTGTCAGATATCTTCTCCGTGGTAGCTTTTCCCAAAATTATCGATCCGCCCAAGAGAATATTCAGTGGCTCATTGCACTCACGGAATTGATGAAGGTAAAAGAAGATGCAAAGGCGAGTTTTGATTGGTTACTAACGCTCAATGAACAGAAAGTTATGAGTGGTACTTTGGCTGTCGGCGCTGAGAGGGATGCGTCTTATACTCTTCCATTGTCACAACTCAAAACTGCAGGGGACATCAATGGTATGGTTATACAGAAAACCGGTCTGGGAAGTTTGTACTATGAAGGCACTATGAGTTATTCAGTTCGTGGTACTGAAGCAGAACCTGTCACTCAGGGACTTGGTATTTATAAAGAATATTTTGATTTTGAAGATAAGGAAAGTAGAAATCCGTTACAGTCAGCGAAAGTCGGTCAGGATTTGCGAGTTAAACTAACCATTATTGTTCCTGAGGACCGTTACTTTGTGCATGTTGAAGACTTTTTACCGGCTGGCCTAGAAGCGCAAAATTTTGACTTTGCCACGACGTCACAAATACAAAGAGACCTCTTGGCAGAAATGGATAGACAAGGACTGGAAAGTGAAAATATCCCTTATTATTTCTATGACTATTGGTATTGGAATCATCAAGAAATTCGTGATGATCGTGTGGCAGTATTCTCTGATTTCTTGCCAAAAGGAATTTATGAATTCTCTTATGTGGCCCGTGCCAGTACTCCCGGAACATTTAAAGTACGTCCAGCTCAAGTTGTACAAAAATACTTCCCCGATGTTTTCGGTAGTACAGCAGCGACCCAATTAACAATTAACTCAAAACCAAACTAATACAGTTGCTAACTGATAATTATTAGTTGTCCTGATCCATAAAAATTTCCGATCCTTGTGGTCCTTTGCGAACAATAAGCCTGTCAGGGAAGGTCTCTTTGAGGGTGTCCACATGAGTGATCAGAATAATGAGACGGAAGAGGTTTTCTAATTTGTGAATGATTTGGACTATATTGTCCTTACCGCTGTCATCTTGAGAACCGAAACCTTCATCAATGACGAGGAACTCAATTTGTCCGCCGGTTTGTTCGGTAAGAAGTTTTGTTAATGCTAAGCGAAGAGCTATATCAATGCGAAAAGCTTCTCCACCACTGAATAATTCATAAGCTCGTGTGCCAAAAGTGTCACCAATGAGTATATCAAGTGTCTCAATCTGAGCATCACGATCGGTTTTGCTTGGGCGGGTGAGGCTGAGGCGAATGGTCATCGTGTTTTCGGAAAGGAAACTTAACACTTCATTTGCATATTGCTCCAGACGAGGGATTGCTTCTTCGATCAGCATGCTCGGAATGCCTTTATGACTGAATGCTTCTGCAAGGATGGCAAGTGACTCTTCTCGGTCTGCATATTCACGAATATTTTTTTCGAGCCGCTTTTTTTGCTCCAAAAGCTCTTCTTGCTCACTCCGCATATGCTGAATAATTGTTTTGAAGTTATTGATACTGGCGATCTCTTTTTCGAGATTATGGATACTCTGCAGTGTTTCACCATGCTCTTTCTCAAGGCTTTGACTCACTCTCAAAGCTTGTAATTCGATCAGGGTTTTCTGCACGACGGACTTCTCTTTTTCAGTTTCTTTCAAGATAGCGTCGTGAAGAGCTATTTCTTTTTGCAATGTTGCAAGCTGTATTTGAATGTCTTGCTGATTCTTGGCTTGTTTTTGAATTTCTCGCAGACGTTCTAATTCTTTCTGTGCGGCATGTAAATCATCTTCTGAGAAAGTAATATCGTTTTTTTGTGATTGAATCAGACTTATTTCTTTTTCAATTGTCTTTTTCTGCTGTTCAAATTCTTTTTCTAAGGCTTTATCTTTTTTCATCAATGCCTCTATTTGTTGTGTGGCTAAAATGAGTTCCTGAAGATGGGGGATTTGATCTACTATTTTCCTTAAGGAGATAATCTCTTTGTCTAGCGCCTTTTTTTTGATCTGTATTTGCTCCAGTTCCTTATTCTTCACTTTAAATTCTTCTACTAAAACATTCCTTTCTTTGTCGTATTTTTCTTGAATATCATGTTTGTGCTGGTCATTGATATTTTGCTCACAGAGTGGACATTGATGCTCCAGGTTGGTTAGTTTTTCTTTTTTCTTTTTTATTTCATTGCCTTGTGATGTAATAGTGGTAATGGATTGCTCTATACGCGCAATATCTTCGGTGATTTTCAAAAACTCGATTTGTTTTTTACTAAGAGTTTCTTTGCTTTTCTCCGCCTTTTCTGCCAATTCAGTGAAATCATTTTTAGCAATGTTGCTACTCGAGATCTTTTCTTGTAAAAAAGCAGTTTCTTGAGAGATTTCTTGTCTGCGATTTCGCCAATGTACTTGCTTCTGGGAGAGTAGGGAGTTTATATGTTGCTCAGATTGTTTTAGTTCGGTGATTTTGAGCTTTATCTGCTGTAATTCTCCATAATGCGTCTCTAGTTTGATTAATTGCTCATCGTCGATGTCTGCCAGAGCTACAGCTGGGGCTTGGGTTTTGATCTGTAACAACGTACTTTCCATAGTCTTTTTCTTTTGAGTGCTAGTATTTACTCTCCCGAGTAAACGCTCATGTTCTGCTTGTAGGGCCTGCATTTTGCCCTCTCTTTCTCTCTGTAAGTGGATGGCTTTTTCCAGAACTTGTAGTTGTTGTCGTCCTTTTGTAAGAGCTTCAGCAACTTCTTGTTCGCGATCTTGGATGATGTTTTTTTCTAACTCAGCCAATTCTTGTTCTTTGCGCATAAGTTCGTTTTCAAGATGGTCTTTTTGTAATTGAGTACTGGCTAATTGAGTGTCGATTTTCTTTTTTTCTTCTTTAGCTTGCTCATGCAGAAGTACATATTGATCCAGGCCGAGCATCGAGGCCAAAATTATTTTTCGCTTGCTGGGAGATTTTTTGGTGAATTCTTGTGCTTCGCCTTGTCGTAAGAAGGCGGAATTAATCAGCAGTTCATAATCCAAACCAATTAACCGATTGATTGATTCTTGGGTTTTGCTGATCGTGGCATCAGTAAGAAGGGTGATTGGTTCAGTCAGACTCTGCAGCTCTACTACCGAAACAAAACTCTTGCCTTTTTTACTCCGTTTACGAATGACGCGGTAAGGATGATCGCGTACGCTAAAATCCAAACGTACTTCCATGTCACTGGCACCGTGGTGCATGATGTCGTTATCTCCTCCAGTGCGCGTTTGACCCCATAAAACCCACAAAATAGCGTCAAGGATACTGCTTTTACCGGCGCCGTTTTTGCCAGTCAGTAATAATGTGTGATACGGGGAAAAATCTATTTCAGTCCCTTTTTCACCATAACTTAAAAAGTTTTTGAGATAGAGGCGAAGAGGACGCATGGAGTCTCATATTATTTGATCAAGTCTGCCAAAAGTTTTCTGGCGATTGCTTCACGCTCTTGTTGTACCAAAGTGTCGGATCCAATTTGAAAACTCACTACGCTGCCAGGCGTGAGATACGAAGGAAGATGGGCAATGGGCCAGGCAATGAGTTCGCCGGTGGTATCTAGTTTCAGAATTGCTTTCCCCCCCTCAATACTTTGAATGGAAGCGGTGATGAGGTAACGAGCGAGTGCTTGTCCTAGTTGTTGACTAAGCATGAGATTGGGGCGGCAAAATATATATAAGAGGCATAATCATAGCACGCATTTCTTTTTAGCCAACTGAGGCCAAAAGAAGTCTCTTGCCAAGAAAAGTGAAGATGGCCCTGTACCATGCAGTACAGGACAAGCCCTTTAGCGTTTAATAATCATGGGTCCAGAGGGCATAAACGGTTCTAGAATCTCTGGTATTTTTATCTCTCCATCCTTGGTTTGATAATTTTCCATTATTGCAATGAGAGGTCTCATGGAAGCTGCCGTGCCATTAACCGTATGTACTAAGGCGTTCTTCCCTTTATCATCTTTGTAGCGGATATTGAGACGACGAGCCTGATAATCAGTCGTATTAGAAGTGCTAGTGAGTTCGCGGTAGTGTTTTTGACCAGGAAGCCAGGCTTCAATGTCATATTTCTTTGCGGCTGGAAAACCAAGATCTCCGGTACAAATGTTTACCACTTGATAGTGGAAGCCAAGATCTTTCATAATTTCTTCCTCGATGGAGAGAAAATACTCATGCTCTTTCCAAGAATCTTCCGGTTTGGCAAAGCTCACCATCTCTATCTTGTCGAATTGATGACCACGAATAATTCCTTTGGTGTCTTTGCCATACGTCCCAGCTTCACGGCGGAAACAAGGAGAAATGCCGAAATATCGCTTTGGTTGGCTGACATCAATGATTTCATCCATGTGATAACTGACGAGTGGAACTTCTGATGTACCTATTAGGTAAAGTTCGTCTTCACCGGGATTAACGGTATAAATTTCATTTTTGTCTGCAGGGAAAAATCCGGTACCGAACATAGCATGTTCTTTAACAAGATAGGGAGGGATCATCGGCGTAAACCCTTTTTCTAACAACTTTCGACTAACGAATTGGATGATGGCAAGTTGCAAGAGTACCAATTCGTTCTTGATGTACCAGAACCGAGATCCAGAGACTTTTGCTCCTCGTTCCGTATCGATGAGGTCTAATAATTCTCCCAGTTCAAAATGCTCTTTCGGTTCGAAATCAAAAGCAGGTTTCTCATTCACAAAGCGTTCAATCTTGTTTTCAGTATCATCTTTGCCAATGGCTGTGGTCTCATGATTAATATTGGGTAAGTGGACTAATAATCCATCTAATTCAGTCTTAATATTTTGTAACCCAGCCTCTTTTGTCTTGATCGTCTCGCTAAGCTCTCTGAGTTTTTTTAATTCATCCGGTGTCGGTTTTCCCTTAGGATTTTTATTGCGTTCACTGCGCAACTCTTCAACTGTCGTGAGTAGTTTGCGGTACTCATTGTCCAAAGTTACGATTTTTTCTAGATCAACTTTCACATTGCGACTGGCATTGTTCTTTTCAACAAGTTCTTTATTGGTGCGAATGAGATTGATATCGATCATAAAGGGGATTTGCAAAGGGCAGGATAGAGAAAGGTGATTATGAACACAAGTTTTAAGTTCTAAATTCTAAGTTCAAAGTTCAAAGTCAAGAAGAATTATTTCATTATTGTTTTGGTACATTAGTAATGTTTTATTGTTTTATTATTTAACCAATGTTAAACTTATGTTAGTACAATTGTTAAACAAGTCTATGCTTCATGACATAGTGGGTGTTCGTCAGCTCCATAAGGAGTTAAAAGAAATAATAGATGCTGTAGCTAAGGGGAGGGAGTTTACGGTGGTCAAAAATTCCACCCCTGTTTTTCGTATTGTTCCTGTGCGCAATCGAGTAACGCATAAGAAATTCCTCGATGAATTGGCAAAGATACAGTTTAAATCTGGAGATAAGGATCTCAGTAAAAAAGTGGATGAAATTGTTTATGGAGACATATGATTATTGTGGACTCAAATGTTTGGATTGCGGATTTCTTTGCAGATGACGGTTTGCATGAGAATGCTAGAAGGACTCTTGAACTTCTCACTGAGGGGATACTTTTACCACTATGTGTTTTGCAAGAAGTGGTAGGGTTTGTGCAGAATCGCATGGGTAAAAGAGAAGCAAACAAAATATTACATATTCTAACGACATCTACTCACGTTGAAATTCTTATAGATGATCGTGAGGAATGGCAAGCAATATTTTGTCTTTATTTGTCGAATCACTCAAATAAGTTGTCTTTTGTTGATCATTATTTGTTGTATGCATCTGAGAAATACCCTGTTGTCACTTTTGACAAAGCTTTAGCAAAGAGGATAAAAATGTAAGTGCATTCATGGCAAAGGATCGATCAAAATGCTATTTTGAGCATGCTTAAAAAGTGTATGCGCAAGTATCACATTACTACTTATGGGTGTCAGATGAATGTCTCTGATTCGGAGCGTATTGCTTCGATGTTGGAAGCGATGAACTTTACTGCATCCAAGACGGAGGCTGAGGCTGATGTGCTCATTTATAATACTTGCTCAGTGCGTCAGAAATCGGAAAATAGGATTTTGGGCAGTCGTGAGAAATGGCAAGTGATGAAACAAAACAATCCAAATATGGTCATTGGAGTGACCGGCTGCATGGTGGCACACAAAGGCTATGATTTTCAAAGAAAATTACCGGAAGTAGATATTACATTTGATATTCAAGAGCTGCCACAGTTGCCTGGGAAACTGGCTAAAACTATGGGAGTAGATTTGGTTATGCCTGAATATAGCGAGTATTTACATATTTTACCCAAAACCAAGAATAAATTTCAGATTTCTGTCCCGATTATGACCGGATGCAATAATTTTTGTAGTTTTTGTATCGTGCCTTTTACGCGAGGTCGAGAGAAAAGTAGAACCGTGGCTGACATTATTACCGAAATCAAGAAATTTGTGAAAAAGGGAGCGAAAGAAGTCATGTTGTTGGGCCAGAACGTCAATAGTTATCGTGGAATGAAAGACGATGGTAAGCAAGCGACATTTGCTTATCTACTTCACAAAGTGGAGGAGATTTCTGGGGTAGAAAGAATTCTCTATACCTCACCTCATCCCAAGGATATGACTGATGATGTGATTGAAGCTCATGCGACGTTAAAGAATCTCTGCCCCACGGTGCATTTGCCAGTACAATCTGGTTCTTCAGCGGTACTTCGCAGAATGAATCGTTTCTATACCAAAGAAAGTTTCTTGGATTTGGTGCAGAAATTTTATGATCGTGTACCTGGGATTACAATATCCACTGATATCATTGTCGGTTTTTGTGGTGAGACGGAGCAGGATTTCCAGGATACCCTGGATCTATATCGGAAAGCACAGTTTGATTTGGTCTATATCGGTATGTATTCACCACGACCACATTCTCTAGCGTATAAAATGAAAGATGATATTCCCAGGAAAGAAAAGGAAAGAAGATTTCATATTTTACATGCTTTGCAAGAAGAGATTGCTGAAGAGAAGAATAAAATCTATATCAATAAGAAAATTCATGTACTCATTGATAAGATCAAAAACGGCGTTGCTTCAGGGCGATCAGAACATGGGAAATATGTAGAAATCCCCCTACTACGCTCGTCCGAAACGAGCTTCGAAGGGCGGGTCTTCAAAGGTTTGGAGTTAGGAGAAATAGTGACGGTGAAAGTTAACGAAGCACTCACATGGGTACTACGAGGGGAAAAGGTATCATAGAACAGCCCCTACTACGCTCGTCCGAAACGAGCTTCGAAGGGCGGGCACGAAAACTGATTGATGAACAACTAAAGAAAGAACCGAAATCAGTCATTGTTGTACTGGGTCCAACTGCTTCAGGAAAGACCGCATTGGCTTTGGCATTGGCGGAATATTTTCCTATAGAAATTATCTCGGCTGATTCTCGTTTGGTGTATAAAGATATGGATATTGGGACTGCCAAACCAACCAAGGAAGAACAAAAACTGGTTCCTCATCATTTACTTGATGTAGTTGATCCCGAGGAACGTTTTACGGTTGCGGATTATCAAAAAGCAACTTTCAGGATAATTGACGATGTTATAAAGAGAAAAAAGATACCTGTGTTAGTTGGCGGGACCATGCTGTATATAGACTCGGTAATTAACAATTACCAATTACCGATTGAAAATGAAGAATCCGCATTAAGAAAAAGAATAAGGGCAATGTCCTTGGAACAATTACAGAAAGAATTGTTGGACCTGGTACCTGATTACGATAAATACATTGATAGTAAGAATCCGGTGCGTCTTATGCGAGCGTTGCAGCATTATCATCTAACAGGGGAGTGGCTTTGGGAAAAATCTCATAAATCCAAACCGAAGTACCCATATGTATTATTGGGATTGTCCGTGGACAAAGAAGAATTAAAAGAACGAGTTGCGAAGAGAATTCAACAACAGATCGATGATGGTTTGATTGAAGAAGTAAAAGATTTAATCAAAAAATATCCCAAAAGTGAAATAGCGATGACCGGTATCGGCTATCGTCAGGTGATGGGTTTTTTGAAAGGTGAATTTAAAAAAGAAATAATGATTGAGCAGCTAAACAAAGACACTTTAGCATATGCTAAGCGCCAAATGACTTGGTGGAAATGGAACAAAGAGATACATTGGCTCCAAAGAAATTAACAATTAACAATGGGATCCAAATTATTTATTGTGTTCTTCAATGACCTTCTCTAATTGACCATCAGAATGGAAACCGACTAGGGTTTCTACTTCTTTGCCGTCCTTGAAGAATTTGAGAGTTGGGATACTAAAAACTCCATATTTACCCGGGAACTCAGGGTTGGCGTCGACATCAATGCTGCCGATTTTGATTTTGCCGGCATATTTTTCTGCAAGTTTTTCAACAATGGGTCCTTGTTGTTTGCAGGGTCCGCACCACGTGGCGAAAAAATCCACGATAACGAGTCCCTTGCTTTGTTCGACTTCGGTTGCAAAATTGGCATCCGTGAATTGCATTTCCATGGGTGATATTTAAAGACACTAGCACTATAACACAGGAAATGATGGTGAGGGAACTGCCGCCTGATTTTCGAGAAGTATAGAAAGTATGCTATGATTTTTTCAGCCTTAACTTTTATTTTTCTTATGGTTTCTTTTCAATCTACAAAGGTAAAATTGTTGGTACCTTTGGTGCTTGGTGTTTTTCTAGCTGCTTGTGGTGCTGCTCCAATCATTCCTCCTCCACCCGGTGCTCCTGGTGTCCCCGGTGTTCCAGCTAATCCATTGGCTCCTCTTACCAATCTTGCTCCTGACAATGAGGCAGGTGATGCACTGAGAGGCTTGGGTGCGCTTTCTCAACTGGGAACCGCATTTGATCAACAAGGAAATGTGAGTGACCCAAATGCTGTGCAAAATTTCTTAAGTACTATTCAAGACATTGAGAAACAGCAGAATACTCGAGAATTTGCCGAGAAAGAGTCTCTGGAATTTCCTGAGAACGCTCCTCCAGTGCTTAAAACCTTTGCATATGCAAACGGCAAGTTAGTCAGCGTTAACGACAATTCCAATAGTCCCAATTTTGATTTTAACCTCAAATATCAGACTCTTGATGTCATGAAAACTGTGGGGGATTTTTATAAGAACTTAGCAAAAACATTGAGTGGTGGCTGGAAAACAACAGCACAGAGTACCAGCACCGACGAGGGTAGCCTTACTTTGCAAAACCAAACCCCAAATGGTGAAGAGAATTTGACTGTGCGTTGGTCAGAAGATGGTGGTATTACAACAATCCAAGTTCGTTTCTGGACCTACTATAACTCGTAGTAATAGATGTTAATAAAAAGAGAGGCCTGTCCCGGAGATAATCCTGGCAGGCTTCTTTTTTATGGTGTAGAGGTAGTGATAGGGCACGGACAGATATAGTCATGATTCTAGTTCTAGTAAAGAAATATAGATCTTATTTCTAGGATTCTCTTCATCCTATAACCATTAACTAGTATGAGAACTATATCTATTACGATGTCTGTTAACTAGGAACACAAAAGTTTGTCTCCACAAAAAATAGTCCTAAGGCTTAAAACCCTAGAACTATTTTATATTTTCTACTACTAACCTCTATAATTATTCCTTAGGCTGTTGGAGCTGCAGGGGTGGCTGGTTTAGGACCAGTAGCAAACATTTTCCAGAGGAGGTACAGATAAATAGACACAAAGCCTGTGAGCAAGCCAGTTTGAATAGCTTGGAAAATACCGGACACAATAGCATAAGCAGAAAAGTAATCGTATGAATATGTTGTGAATCCTTGTGTATAGATGTAAGGACTTCCAAATGAACTGGCAATAGCACTACCTATACCTCCGATTATGACACCGACTAACCAGGCGATGAGAGAATAAATAACAAGATTAATAACGACTTCACCCCAGCGACCTTTTGTCAGGCTAACAGAGTCAGTAAGTGAATCTTTGCCGCTCTTGTTTTGTGCTACTGCGATATACAGTGCAAAGACTGCGGAGGGTCCGCGGACAATCATGAGAACTAAAAGTACAATTACTGAAACCATCATGAGGAGACCACCAATGCTCGCTGTTACTTCACCCATAACGAGTAATACAATGCTCAGGATGATGCCGAGTACTGGCCAAAGAGCGATGTATGTAAATACGTGCCATATTACAGAGAAATAGCGTCCGATATAGCCCAAAGCGAATTGAACGACACCTCCAATGGTGGGCTTTTGATCGTGGTCCATAGTATCAACGGCTTTGATCGGAGCTACTGCACTGATTGCTCCACCCAGAAGAGCCAAAATCACTGGAATAATCATTGTCAAAACAATAGGAATCAGAAAAGACCCTGCCGTCAGACGACCGCTGCTAATATTACTGAACATTGACATCACCCCTGTGACCATGAGTATGGATTGGATAATGTACACGGCAATTCCCACAATAATTGGAACTAAAACAAATACTTGCCAGTTCTGGAGAAGCAGCATGACGGATTGTTTTACACGATCGAAATAGTTTGCTTGAGGTGTAAGCATAGAAATTAAAAATTAAAAATGTAAAATTATAAATGATCGAGGGATTAGTAGCATATCCAACGAATAAATCGCAAACATATGCTATTCATTTATTCGTTTTAACCTAGCCAGAAAAGAAGTTTATGTTACCGTAGCACTTTTAATCAAATCAATGACTTCTTGTCTGTGTTTAGTCAAAGGCACTGAAGGATTTTGCAGGAGTTTTACTTGTAGAGATGCAATAGTTGTTTCTAATTGTTTTAATTTTTCATGCGCAATCCTAAAACTTTGTCCTTGTGTTTCTCCTGCCGGTAACATTGGGTGTCTGCTTGGGAACAGTTTCGCAAAAATTTCTCTTGCGATATAAAATAAATTTATCAATACCTGTATTGTTTTTGGCAAGCTTTCACGGTCATTTTTTTGGCCAATGAATACTCCGATAAAAGTTTCTTGTGATTGTTTTAAATATCCATTAAACATCATTTCCATCCAATCAACTAAAGTGATAAATTCATTTAAGTCCCGATGTCCAGGGAGAGGTATATGTTCATTTTTAAAATACATGCTAGGCAATGCGTGAAATAATTGAGAAGTTATTCTATACACTTCTTTTATTTCTTCCATCCGATCTTCATCATGTAATCTTCTTTGTGGACTGACAACCTCAGCAATAGCAGATCTACTGCAAGCTGTTAATGCCAAATTTATAGCTAAGAATCCATATTCTTGTTTTAAGTCGATAAGTCTTTGCCTAGCATCTTTTTCTGTATACACGGGTTCTGGACTGGGAGTGGTCATCATACGGACCATTGCTCTCGGTCTTTTTCTCGATGCTAACTCATCATCTTTGATTGCTTGGATGGGACTTTTCAGTTTACGTTGAATTCTATTTTCAGCAACAATTAATGTGTCAGCCATAAAATGGTCCAAGCATTTCGTATCCAAACGAAGTCTTCTGAGGTCCTGTACAGTTGGAGCAGTTGGTGTGCGGACGCGCTGATGTCTCGGCATACAATATGTGAGTTATTTCACTGATGGAGAAAAGTACCTCGAACATGTACAAAAATCAAGTTATGTGATAGCATCCCAGTGTCATTAATATATATTATGAGCAAGCTTGAACAAATACCTCCACCAGAAACAATTAGTCTGCACGAGTTTACTGCAGCACTGCATGCAAGTTTAGTTGCGGGGGGGATGTCTCCTGCACAAATTGAAAAAGATGTTGAAGAAACGGTAGCTGCATTTCGTATTCCTGTGCGCAAAGCATTGGATAATCCAGCTCCAGATGGAGGTAAGCAAAAATCAGCCGCATAATAAATTTAAGATAAAATATAATTTCCAAGGAGGTAGATCGTCTACCTCTTTTTTTGATTACAAAAATCAGATAAATATGTTATATATGTTTAACAGTAATAACAAAAATTTATGAGAAAATGCTCCATTGTGTCTTTGATTATGCCCGGCTTAGAAGAGCCGGCGGATTTATATAATGCCAGCATGTTAAGGGCGGAAGCAGAGGGGAGAAATATCGCTGATTTATTGGAAGAGAATCGTCGTCTTGCAGAAATGTGTCGTATAGAAATAAAAGAAATTAAAACTAAGTAACAGACTAAGTTAAATGGCCTGCCATACGCCCGACTGCGCCAAATACCCGAGCGCAGCGAGTCATAAACCATTACATATTTAACTAAAGCCTAATAAGGATTCTGGTGTATCCGAGAGGATTCGAACCTCTGACCTCAACCTCCGCAGGGTTGCGCTCTATCCAGCTGAGCTACGGATACATATGCCACCAAAGAATACTGAAATTGTTTATACAGTCAACCAACGCGTTAATTATTAAAATAGGATTAAATCTTAATCAGTTTTGAATTTTTGCTGTGGTGTAGATTAAAAATTTCACTACTGTGTGAGGTACATAATCTTATGAATATGTACGATATTTGCGTTATAGGTGGGGGGCTAGTGGGGAAGTATATTGCCTCAAAATTACAAGGGAAAAACATTGCTTGGGTAAGCAGTGAATATCCGACGTTCACAAGCACTCAGTCATATCAATTGGCTCAGTATCTTGGTCGCAAGGACACGTGGCAGGAAAAAGCCTTTGGCATCATATCTTGGCCGGAAGACGATGACATGAGTTATTTTCCTGTCACACTGAAGAAATGGCAAAGATACTGTGATGAGCTTCGAGAAGAATTGAATATCAAAAGTCTTCGGGAAATAGGTGCTAGTCCAAGTTGTTCCTCAGCAATAGATTATCTGCAGAAACAATTTTCTCGCGAGCCTTTGCGCTATTTTGAAAGCGCGCATCAAACTTTTAGCGGTCCCGACTTTGAGTTTCGTGAAGCGTACGGTGAGTATTGGATGAAACAAAAACCACAATGGGATTTCTTGAAATTGAAGCCGAAATACTTTCATGCTGAAAGTTTTTTTATAGACCGAGGTAAGGCAACAAGTATCCATGGATATGATGACAAAGGCAGAAGAGGTGTTATCTATGCTAAGAAATTTATAGTTGCAGCTCATACACCAGGGTCGATAGCACTGCTCCAAAATACGTATGATGGTTTCAGAGTAAATGAACAAACGCGAGACTTGATAGGACGTGGATTTTCTGAGCATCCTCAACTTTCTTTCGGTTTTCTCTCTCTCAAGCAAGATATTCCGCGAACCTCTCTCCCTGCGATATGTTATCAAGATTATGAGGTAGAGGGAGTTCGTTTTCGTTTGGAGTTTCATTTTACTCCACCTAGGAAAGACTTGGTTGAACTGTGTTTGAAGAGATTTCCCCAGTATACTGCAGACCATTTTGTGAAACATTTTATACGTATTGCCGCCGTAGTACATATACCCAATATACGTTCACATAGACTATATTTTCTTATACAATCCGGGTCCTTGGAAAAAGGTCAATTGTGGGACAATAGCAGCTATAAGATTAGCTCTTTCTTTTACAAGTCATTAGACATACACAAAAAATTTCTTGTTGATTATTTGCAGAAAGAGATTTTTCCAACTCAGGATTTTGTTTTGCTCAATGAACATTTTCCTTGGTATTTTGCGGGTCATGTGTCTGGGGGTGCTGCATACCCTGATGTACTGGATGAGAGATTCTTTCTTCATGATTTGCCGAATGTCGCTATTGCCTCGGCCGCAGCACTGGCTACAAACGGACTTTTTAATCCTGCAATGCCTGTTCTTGCCTGTGCGAAGCATGTTTTATCTCATATACACTGACAATGAAACGCATTCTTATCATTCCATCAGCGGGAAGGGCAAGGAGATTGAGCCCTCTTAATAATTATTTCCCTAAGGCATTAATCCCTTGCGGTGATAAACCTGCATTGAGTCGTATCCTTGATTTTTATAAACATATTGCTATTCAGCAGGTGGTTATTGTCGTGGCATCAGACCATGTCGCACGTTTTCGGAAAATTGTTGAGCATTATCGTTATCGTTTCCCTATCAAAATTATTGTTCAGAAAAGTGCTCTCGGGCTTCTCGATAGCATTGTTCAGGCAAAAGAAGAAATCGCCAAAGCAGATCAAGTACTTATTCACCTGGCTGATACTCTCTTACAGATGCCATTACATGAGAGTGATTTGCAGCAAAGCTGGGTATTGTCGGCAAAAGTTATAAATCCACGTGATTGGTGCATGATCAAGTTTACTGATAAACAGTTATTATCTTTGGTTGATAAGCCCGTATCTTGTGAGGGAAAAGATGCTATTTGTGGTGTTTACTTTTTTCATCGTATACATATTCTTTTGCAAGCTTTGAAATATGCCATGTCCTATTCCAAACCAATTCATGGCGAGTTGCAGGTCAGTGGTTTAATTGAACGTTATAAAACTTCTCAGCCTGTGCTCGTAAGACCAAGAAATGATTGGAGCGACATCGGAAATTTAAAGCGTTTACATGCTCATACTACTTTCGACGCTCGTGGGCAAAATAAACTGATACGAAGAGGGCAAAGTATTGTAAAAAAGAGTAGCGGTAAGCTCCTTGTAGGGGAGCGGTTTTATTACCGCAATCTGAAAGTACCACAATATTTTCCCAAGATATTTGAAATTGATGAGGGGAAAATTACCATGAGTTATGAACCCCTACAGTCTTTGGCATATTTGTTTCTGTACGAGAGCATGGAGGAAGAAAACACACAGTATGTTGTGGACGAACTTTGGTCCAAGATGATTCAAGATTTTTATGGAAAGTGTACTGATGATGCATTGTCTACAGAGACCGCGTGGATGTATGGCAAGAGAATTGTCGATAGAGTGGAAGAACTCTCCGAAAAAGCTGCTTTTCCTTTGCAATTTGTAGATACGCTGTATATCAATAACGTGAAAGTTATTGGTTGGCCAAAATTAAAAAGCATTGTTCTCAGTAGGGCAAGGGATTTGGCGGATACTGCTATTATTCGTCATATACATGGTGATTTTCACTGTGCCAATATTCTCTATGATGCTTTGCGACATATTTTTATATTTGTTGATCCTCGTGGCGAGTGGGGAAGACAAGTTTCGGTCTATGGCGATATACGATATGACTTTGGGAAATTTCTTCATTCTTTCCATGGAGGTTATGAATTCATCAAAAACAACTTAAGCTTTTTTGAGTGTTATGATACTCAGAGGTATACTCTGAAAATGCCAAGTGATCCTATGAATACATTGTATTTTTTACAGCCTTACCTTGATAACATGGGAATAAAGACGAAGGATGTGTTGTGGATTGAAGCTTTGTGCTTCCTCAGTATGGGGAAGTTTTATTCTGACTATCAGATGCGTCAGCAATTTTTTCTTCGTGGGCTTTATCTACTTAACCAACTTTTATGAAACATATTTATTTTATTCGACATGCAGAAACCGAGGGCAATAAAAGGCAGATGCTCATGGGTTGTCGTATTGATACACCTCTGAGCGAAATTGGCATCATGCAAGCAAAGAATTTAGCTCAGAAACTTAAGGATTTTCCCATTGAAAGTGTTTTTGTAAGTAGCAATACCAGAGCACAGGACACAGCAAGATTGTTATTTGATAATTCTCTCCAGGCAGTTGTTTGTGATCAATTACGTGAACAGGATTTCGGTTCAATGACAGGAACTTTGTTGTCTGATATTCCAGCCCATATCAATGAAAGTTTTTTTCAAGATCCTTATCATTTTCGTCATGAAGGAGGGGAAAGTCTGGCTGATTTGAAGGACAGATTGGCGCAATTTATGAGGGAGAATATTGAGAGTAATCCCGCTCAACATATTGCGATAATTACTCATGAAAATGTCATCAAGGCTGTCGTGGGGTATATGAAGGATTTGTCCCATGAAATTACAGCGTTGAAGTTTAACAACTGTTCGGTGACCCAATATATCTTTAATGATGCTGACTATGAGGCAATTTGCATCAACCGAATCTATCACTGATTTGTTATCCCGTTTAGAAATTATTTCCTGTAGTAAAGGATTTCAAAATACTGTCATCCGGGCCATATTGGATGATGAAGCTGTTTTTGTAAAAATTTATGGAGAGCCAGAAAACTTCGATAATGAATCTCTTGTTTTGCTCCAGCTTGAGAAGGATAATTTTGTTTTTCCTCGACTGCGAGCTCACCATAGAAATTTACTGGCTAACATCCTATCTTGTGTACCCGGTCGCCCCCTGACTAAAGATGATTGTGATAATGGTGCTTTTGATCAATTTGTTGTGAGTCTTAGGAGCTTGCATGGTTTTCGAGGCCTACACAAGAGAAATGGTATACAGAGAGAAATGATAGATCTTTATGTGAGAAAGATTTGTGAGAGCATTCATGTGAAGGAGGAAGAAAAGAAATTGGTTTCGGAAGTAGCCGGAAGTGTAAGGACAACGCTTCTGACGGTACATGGCAATGGTTTTATTCATGGCGATCTCAATGCCAATAATATCCTTTATAGTCCCGAATCTCGGGAAATTGGCTATATAGATTTTGAAAGAGCTAGAGTGGATCATCCCTTTGCTGACTTGGCGAAATTTTCTTGGCGTGTCTTGGACAATGAGAGTGATATCGTAAGAATGTTGCTGGTAAAATATTTACAACGAAAACCAGATAAAAAAGAAGTGACCCTTTTGAATGCATATATGGCTTTGGAGTTTCTTGGGGCTGTTTCCTATTATGCCTATGAAGGGCATGCAAACAATTATCCCTATAAAGATCAGGCTATACATAATCTTGCTCTATGGCCATTATTGAAATAGTGATTCTGGTATTTGTTATCGGTTATCGATTATTGATTCTTGTACTGAGCTGTTTTTCTTTGGTCGATTATAGAAAGAGACGTGGGTTTCATATTCCGACGAAACTTCAACATCATTATGTTTTTCTTTTCCCAGTATTTCGCGAACATCACATTATCGAAAAGACGTTTCTTTATTATGAAAGATTTCTACGCTGGTTCCCTCAAGTAGAGATCATATTTGTTGGCACTCAGAAGGAAAATAATGTGCCGTCTACGAGCGATATGTTGCTTAAACTTATTGCTAAAAGTTTGTATAAGAAACGTATTAATTGTATTTTATGTCCTTCTCTTGATGGTACAAAAGCGACACAAGTTAACTTTGCGCTTGATTTTATTCGTTCCAAATATAAGGAAACACCGTATACAGTGAGTTTTGATTGTGATGCGCGTATGCGATGGCAAGACTTTCTCCTGGCTGATCAATATATATCAAAGCATCCAGAACATGCGGTGTATTCGTTTGTACCGAAGATGAATGGTGATCAGAGCTCAGGTCCATGGATACGTGCGTTGATGTTTCACCACGGAGAAAGGGTGCTTGCTTTTGAATACCCATCGAAGTTCTCATTAGGTCTCAATTATCCAATGGGAGCAACCACTGTTTATTCACCTAAACTTTGGAAATTCATCAAACATATACCCGAACCCAATGATGATCTTTCACTGAAATATGTTCTTGATCATCATAAGAGGAGTTATGTCTCACTACCCTTTTTTACCTATGTGGAAGGGCCACCCAATCTTAAAAATCTTTATCGCCAGATGATACCGATTTTTTCCGGAGTATTTTCTTTCTTTCGAACACTGCAAAGTTTCAATATACCCTTTACCATTAAAAATATATTTATCGGATGTTGTTTGTATGTTTTTTATGTGTTGGAATACGTAAGTATCATTTTTTTCATCAACGCGCTCGTGAGCGGACATATGCTGGTGCTGGGATTGTTTGCTTTTCAAGTAATGCTAGATCTGATTTTCTACAGGAAGCTTTCACTCTCCAACTTTCTGCTCCACTGTGTCGGGTATCTTATTCGTCTGAGTCAATTTGCATATTTTCTTTTTTATAAGCTTTTTGGGAGTACTGATCTTTGTCAATTCAAAACGGAGAGGGGAGTTTCCAAAATAAAAGAAAAGTGTGTTACAATGACATGATTTACTTAATAATAACCCCAATCTTTTATGAAGAAAGCTCCAGGATTACCCATGACTCCAGGTGATGAGAGACTCGCTCAAGTGAATCCTCATGCGATGGATGTGATGAAACTGCCAGAAGGGCAGAAAATGGTCAGCGATATTCGTTCTACGGTAAGAGAATCAATGGATATCGATTATATGAGAGCATTACACTCTTTGTTGGGTGGTAAGGAGATTGTAGAGGGTGAATCTAGTAGGGGACGTGTCAGTATTGCTCGACTCGCTGATGGAGCAATTGCAGTGATTTCTAATAATGGCATTGCCGTGGAAGAATTTGTCATCCAAGATGGTGCTTCTCCATTTGGAATGCGCTATTCGTCACAGCAAGGTGTTGATGGAGAAGGGACAACAGTGTCTGCAGATGGACTCAGTTCCATTATTCGGTCCTTCAAAAGCCGAGCAAGTAAAGGTGCAATGTAGGCTTGATAAATCGTTGGTTTGATGACTCGCTGGTTTGATGACTCACTGGTTTGATAAATCAAACCAATACTATTTGCCGAGGATGTTGGCCATAAGGAAGGCAACAGTGAGGGGGCCAATTCCTCCCGGTACGGGAGTGATGAAATTGGCCTTTTTTGCTATTTCATCGAAAACGAGATCGCCTTTGAGCCCTGCTTCAGTTCTGGTGATGCCTACATCGATGGCAATGACTCCCTCTTTGACCATATCGCCATTCACTATACTGGGTTTGCCGACAGCACTGATAAGAATGTCAGCTGTTTTTGTGATGCTTGGCAGGTCTTGGGTATAGGAGTGGGCGATGGTGACTGTGCAGTTTTCGGCTAGCAGTAGATCAATTAGGGGTCTGCCAACCAGTTTAGAGCGGCCGAGAATGACAGCATGTTTCCCTGTCATCAGTGTGCCAGTGCTTTTTAGGGCGTACATAACACCACGCGCTGTAGCTGGGATGAATGAACTGCACTTTTTGAGACCATCGACATCTTTGTCGATAGGAATCAGATCCAAGATTCCCTCGGCATGAATTCCCGGAGGAAGGGGGAGTTGAACGATAATCCCTGCCAAATCTTTACGTTCACAGAAATCTTTAATATCTTCTTTGGTTTCCAGCCAATCATCCCATTCAGTCAGCTTCAAAACTTCGAAAGGAATGTTTAACTCTTTGGTCAATTTTTCTTTTTGTCCGACGTAAATTGTAGACGCTGGGTTTTCTCCAATCATAATTACACCGAGTCCCCCATGATGAGGGACCGGGCGTAACTGTTCTTTTATTTCTTCAGCTAACTTTTTGCCATCGATGATCTGAGACACGATTTATGGGAGGGTAATATTCTTCAGCCAAGCAATATAACGAGCGACTGCTTGAGCCATATAACGACGTATCACTTGATTGTTTTGTGGGAAGCAGTTTCCAGGACCAAGATTTACGAGGTTCATTCGAGTTGCATGTTCTGCAAATTGGCGGAATGATTCGTCAGTGATACATGTGAGGGAGTCTGCCTGAGCGGTAACTGGTGTGCCATGGTTGAAATATACCCCGGCACCGACAAGAATTTTTACCATTTCTCCATAGGTCACAGGGATATTGGGATAAAATCTATCGCCTATACCGGAAACGATTCCTTCTGCATAAGCCTTTCCAATAACGAGAGACATTTCAGAATTGTCTTTGGGTACATCATTAAAGAAGGTGTTTGGTGCAGGAGAACCAACATAATTCATACAGTTCCCACCAAGCGCCATTTTGGTCAGTTCAAAACGAGTCAGCGTATTGTTTACACCAAATGAACCGTCAGTATAGCCTTTTGACAATCTTGTAGAGGGATTGTCTGCGAATACAGTGCTTGAGAGAAAGTCGATATAGGGTCTTTGTGGATCGGAACCAGAAACGTCGGTGAAATTGATACTTGTAGCGCCTCCTAAACTTAAACAGGTAAGGGGATCACTAGCTGGATGAGGGAATGCTGTTGATGTTGGAGAAGGAGTCGGCGTGGGAGTGGGGGATGGGGTGCTTCGAGTAATCGCAACATCTTCATCACTTTCACGATTGTCATCATAATCACTGACAACAGGGTCGGGATATTGCCCTACACCATTGCCGGTAGGTACAAAATGTCCATATACCATCACGCTGTTGTGATACGTACCTGCTGGAACAATAGGATCACTCGAACTGTTGTCACCTGCCGGAACTTTTGCTTTGAAAGTGATAATGGTGCTATTGCCGGTTGGTAATGCTCCAGCGGTGAATGTCACTATGCTTGTGCCTGATGTGGAAATACCACTTGCTGAAACAATACTGTCAAATGTGAATCCTGGAGGGAGCACATCCTTGATAGTAAGATCTGTTAAGTCATATTCACCGTTATTGGTAACAGTAATTTTGTATGTTGCTGTCTCATCTGTACTGCCTACTGTAACACCGGGGGTGGAAGTGTTTTTCTCAACACTGATACGGGGGGAATTTTCTGGGACAAAGAGTGATGGATTTACAATTTCAAATGTCCAAACATAGTTACTTGTCATCAAAGTGCCTGTTGATGCGTCTTTCACTTTGCTCGCAATGATTTTTGCTTCATATTCTTTGCCTGCGCCACTATAAGTAAATGCGTCAGATGTGAAGAAAAGCATATTTCTGAATGCCTCAACGCTGGTTGGAACAACTAATGAAGTGTCAGTGGTGTTTGTTACTTCAATTGCATCGCTAGCGCTACCAACAAAATCTACTCTTCGGTCAAACATCACAACGATAGTTCTGGTGCTTGTTGCACTGCCGAAATCAAAGACTATTCTTTCCTGATCTTTTGGACTGGTCATCGTGACATTTGGCCCAAAGAAAAGTGGGATAAATATAAATGCTTGAGCAGTAGGCATTGCACTGAGAACAACCATGATAATAGCTAAACGAGTTAGTAGTCGTTTGAACATAGAAAATGTTTAAAAATTCTTTGAGAATATAGCATATTTGGATAATCAAACTTTGCATATTCTTCATTTGTCTATACGAGAGAGTGAAATATGGTGTTACTATTTGTGTTTCTGTGACGGTTGGGTAATATTGTTATTGTTTTTAAATCGATGTTCCATGCGTCAGCGGACAATGCTTATTATCCTCCTGTTTCTTGTTCTTATCCTTATTATTTTGTGGTGGCTTACTTTGCGGAGGGAAACTGTGCAACCTCCAGTACCGGCACAATCAATTGTGTCTACT
>MEWR01000014.1:1547-40821 GCA_001773455.1 Candidatus Abawacabacteria bacterium RBG_16_42_10 | reverse complement strand
GCCTACCACACCGACTTCAACACCTACTCCAACACAATCAATTGTGTCGCCTGTACCGCCGCAAGATCTTGCGGCGCCTACTACCCCGGCACAATTAATTGTGCCGACTACCAGCCCGTCCCCGACCATTTCACCGACGTCCGTTCCTTTTGCTTCACCTCCGGGATTGATTGTTCCGACTGCGTCACCTGGTTTTCCCTCTCCAACTGCCGCTCCTGCTCCTGTAGTTGTACCGCCGACTATTACGGTCGAAGAAACCATTCCTCCTGCATCTCCCGTGGCCAAAGTAGCTGAATTGGTAGTGGAAGCTGGGATTTTACCTGGATCAATGAAATACCAATATCGTTATAGAGGAGACACACAAAAATTTTCGTTTGAAGATGATGATTTGATAATTGCCTTTCCCACCTCAATTCCTAATCGCTTTCGTTTAGTCACTTCTTCTCTGGAAGATTCGTATGATGTTGTCAAAGTATATGACAGAAATGTTGTCAGTGGTGAAAATACTGATGTGTGGACGAGTCCGGTCTTTTATATATATGTCACGATGTATGGAGGCAAGATTTACCTTTTTGGTGGTAGCAATGATGCTAGCCCGCAAGACATTATCAGTCACAATATACAGACGAGCGAAAGTAAATTACTGGCAGGTGATGTGGGAAATATCGAGCAAATAGAAGGCAATACGATCACGTATAACGTGTATGCAGAAATTCCCTTCAATGATGAAGATCCCAATCAAGAAATACCAATTGGTCCGGAAAAAACAATTATTCTGGATTAGGGAAATAATTGCTGACCGGTTTCACGGTCTTTGATAATAATTGCCTGTGTAGGACAACTGCGAGCAGCGAGCATAATAGTGTCATCATCACTTGTGTAAGTTTTGGTCTTGGGATCCGGCTCTTTGATGATTGCTATTTGTTCACCATCCAATTCAAAAACATCACCGGCAATTGCTACGCAATTGGCAACGCTAATACATTTGCTACGATCAACTTCAATGATGTATTTACTTGTAGAGGAGGAATTTCTCATGGGAGATTAGTAAAAAAAAGTTTAACCTTGTGCTGACATATTATCATTACCGGCAACCGGCTCGACATGCATACCACTTTCAGAAGAAGTTTCGATATTGGTGGGAATTATCATTTCTTGAGGAGGTTTGTCTGATCCTGGAATAGTTTTATCCATTACAGTATACAAATCTTCAGAATCATGACGATTCACATTGAGCGTTACTACCGGATATGACCAGGTTATATTATTAGCTTCGAAAGTCTCTTTTATCAACCTTTTAACATCGGTGCTTAATTTTAACCAATTTGCTTGACTACGATCTACCCAAAAGTGGGCCACTAAGTCAACATTGCTGTCACCAAATGCACCGATCGATACCCATGGTGCAGGCTCCTGCATAATTTTGGGATTACTCTTCAATAACTTGGTGACAAGTTCTGCTACTTTTTGAAGATTGACATCATAAGAAACACTAAAATCAATATTCACGCGCCTTTCTGGAAAAGCAGAATAATTGATGACAGGACCAGAAATCATCGAAGAATTTGGAATAATAACCCTTTGACCATCGAAAACACGAATGAAAGTTGCTCTTGCCTCGATTTCTTCAACCTTGCCGACATAGTCTCCCGCCTTGATAATATCTCCGACTGTGAAAGGTTTTTGTACGAGAATCAGTACCCCAGAAAAATAATTTTCGAGGATATCTTTCATGGCAAAACCAAGACCAAAGCCCATCGCCGCGACGATAAAGCTGATGTCGATTTCCAGAATTTTGAGTGCGACCGTTAAACCAATGACAATAGTACCTATATAGGCAGTTTTCCCTACAATGCTCATCGCACCTTCATTGCTGCCTGATTTTAGGATTGACCTTTGTGCCCAGGCCTTTACAATTTTGGCAATAAGAATAGCTGCACCAAAAACCAAAACCGCCAAGATAAACGCCGGAACTTTGGCGACAATTGTGCTCACAAAGTCCACGACACCTTGTGATGTTTGATCTTGAACATTTGTTACCGTTGCCATAATGTATTTGTTTTCTTACTAATAATACCACAAAACACGTGGAAGGGCATGATTAATCATGATGAACAATTATTTCATTTTTGATGTGGTATGAATGAGTGAAGTTATTTCTTACCATGAAAGTGATTGTTGCTGTTTTCTTGCATGTATGTATCGTTTCTTTTTGTTTTGCTGTGGATTTGAGGTCCTCACATGCCAAGCTTGCTTTTCTGGATGTGGGCCAAGGAGATGCGATTTTGCTCATCACCAAGGAAGGAAGGACGATTCTCTTCGATGCCGGACCTGATCGGAATATTTTGAAGGAATTGCCACAACAACTGCCAGTGTTTCAAAAACGCATTGATTTGATCTTTCTCACCCACCCGCATGCCGATCATCTTGATGGCTTACTGGCACTGTTACAAAGTTATTCTGTGGGTGGTGTCGTGTTTACCGGTGTGTTGTACGACAGTTCAAATTATCAATTGCTAAAAAAGGAATTGCGGGCAAAGAATATTCCAATGTTTATTGCTCGTTATGATGAAGATTTTGAATTAGCAGAAAATGTTTTGGTAGATGTGTTATTTCCTTTTGATTCACTGGAAGACAAAAATTTTAAGAATGTGAACAATTCGTCTTTGGTGGCTATGCTGCATGTGAACGATTTTACATGCCTATTGAGTGGGGACGCAGAGAAAGAGCTGGAGTCTCTTTTGGTAAAATATTATGCAAAAGATCTCGAAGCTGATTGTCTCAAAGCTGGGCATCATGGCAGTAAAACCAGTTCCACATGGCCTTTCTTGCAAAGCGTGCAACCTCAAGAAACTTTTGTTAGTGTAGGCAGGGACAATAAGTACGGTCATCCAAACCATGATACTATCTGCCATTTGCAAATATGGGGAGCCGTCAAACGTACCGATAACGATGGTACGATCGTGCGATTTTTGTTACAATGAATAGAACGCAAAAATTATGTTGATACCGATACAAAACTTTATTTACGCGGTAGCTACGACGCTTACCCCGAGTCAGGGGGATTATATTCTCGATGATCCCAAATTGTCGGATGTCGCTGTTTTGATTAATTATGCGATTGATTTCTTGCTTGGGATTTCAGGGGGAGTGGCTATTTTCTTTGTATTTTGGGGAGCAAGTCAGTATATTTGGGGTTGGGATGTCGAAACAAAACAAAAAGGTAAAACCAAGATCATCGGCGCAATTTTTGGTATTATCGTCGTGACTTTATCTTTCCTGGTGGTTCGTGTACTGACTACAGACCTGACTCGATTGGCTCGTTAACTCCTCATCATGAAAACTTTACTTGAATTCTTCATTCCTTATGTACACGCTATTCCACTGCCATCGGATGTTTCAGGTGTGCCGCAATTGACGACATCCGGCGATTTTTTCCTCGTCATTATCAGAATTCTGCAAGGTGTTGCTGCCTCGGTGGCTACTATGTATATCGTAGTCGCGGGATATTTTTATATTACCGCTCGTGGTGATGAAGGAGCGATTAAAAAGGCAAAAGACTCTGTGACGTATTCTGTGATTGGACTCATCATCATCGCACTCGCTCAGAGTATCGGTTCAATTTTTGATCCAGCTGTCGGTATCGATATTGGTGGAGCCAATACGATTATAATTAGTATTACCAATTTCTTACTTGCATTGATTGGCAGTGTGGCTGTGATCTATTTGGTATACGGTGGATACATGTATATGACCGCCAGAGGCGATCCCGGTCAAGTGAGTAAGGCTACAAAAGCAATATGGAGTTCGATCACGGGAATACTCATAGCTATTTTTGCATATACGATTGTTTCAGTTACATTGACTGGTGGTCAGGGGACAGCTCCTGCGCCGACTGCGCCAGGAGGAGCTGCTCCAGCAGCAACCGCGCCTGCTGCAGGTGGAGGAATAAATATTGGTGCTGGTTTAGGTATCAGTTTTTAATTTTAATACATAATAATTTTTACGTTATGTTGCGAAAGATCCTATTCACTCTACTTTCATTGTTGACTTCAGTTAGCGTCTTGCTCTCGCCGTTTATGGCGACAACTGTCCGTGCTGATGCCGTAGACAGTGTCGTTGGTGGTATTGGTGGGGCTATGGTGGGAGCGGGTGCCGGTGCAGGTCTGGGAAGCGCAATTGGTGGTGCTATCGGCGGTAGAGAGGGGTCTGCTATCGGTGCAGCAATAGGTGCTGTCGCCGGTGGAATTGCCGGAGGAATTGCCGGTGCGACCGGAAATTTACGACCCGGTGCAGGTTTGGGTCTGACACCTGGTTTTACATATGGTATTCATGTTCCGCAGGGGACGGTCTTGCAAGCGAACAATCCTCAGCTCGAACCTTTGATCGTGCAAATAGTAAATTTTTTCTTGGGATTTGTAGGAATACTAGCTTTTCTTATGTTGGTGTACGGAGGTTTTCGTTACTTGGCATCTGCAGGTGATCCTGAAGCCGCAAAAAAAGGTAAACAGACTATCACATATGCTGTGGTTGGTGTGGTGATCATTGCTCTATCATATGCAGCAGTAAATACATTGATTGCGGGTATCGGCCCACAGACCGGAACAAATTTTAGTGGGCTCGGTATAGAGAGAGGTTTCCCGGGTTTCCCTTCCACAACGGGTGGAGTGAGTTTGGGTTTTTCAGTGGGAGTTCGTTTCTAACAAATATTTTAGACGTACATGAGAAAATCACTTGTGTCATTCTTGCTTTGTACATTGGTGTTGATGCCGTTTTCGGTAATGGCCGCAACTACAGATGTTGAAGTACCGACTCTTATTACTCCCGGGGGTCAAATAACTGCAGTTCCTTCTCCCACAGGCACTGTGCAGCCGACAGCAGTGCCGAACACTGATCTCTCTCTCCGTCAGCAACTCACATACGTGCGGAGCAATATGGATATCCAATCACAATGGTTTTTGTATATATCGAACTATTTACAACAAGTTGCTGATTATATTTTGCAAGTTGAGCCTGAAAAAACTGATGTTTCTCGTTTGATCGCCACGTATGGGGCGGCTCTCAAAAAGCTCAGTGATGATATGAATGCAAGACAACAGGTGATTCCTATTGAGAGTGCGATTATATTGAGTGGTTTTGGGTTGCATATTTTGGCTGAATCTATGGTGTATGCCTCTACTGCACTCAGTGAAGTGAAGGGAACCGGTCCGTACTTTTTTCCGAGCATGTCGCTGATCGGTGAGAGTTTGCAAAGAGTGGGGGACAATGTGATGGCGATCGGAGGATTGGCTGCAGTTAACAATGGCAATATAGATGTCACTGAATATCAGAAACAAATGGAGGCTGCTGTTTTCCTATATACTTCTTTGCAGTCACTTTTCATCAATAGAGAAAGAGCTGTACAGGTCAAAGCCAATTTGAGGAGCAATCAAGCTTCCAAAGCTACCAATTCGACATTCCAAGTGATAAATTTTGATGCATCCGGATCTCAAGATGCTGTTGGTACCATACCCAATCCCAGCGGTTATTTTTGGGATTTTGGTGATGGTTTGTTTGCTGTGGGTCCTTTTGTCTCGCATACATATACGAGAGCCGGTACCTATCTGGTAAAACTCATGGTGCAAGGGCCATCGGGATTCTCTGCCGCGACTGCAGAAGTAAAAATTGTTCCAGTATATCCAGTCTCTGTCATTGTGACAGATCAAGATTCGGTATTGGGACCTGTGCCTGAAGAGATTTTACTGACGGCAAATCAACCTATCACTCTTTCCGGCGCTGCTTCATATGATCCTTCAGCACAAGGGAAACTAAAACTTACATGGGATTTTGGTGATGGTAAACAAGATACCGGGCAGGACAATGAAGTTGTGACCCATGCATATGGCGTGCCTGGGGATTATGAACTGGTTTTACGAGCAGAAAATGGTCAATTGGCAGGGGTAGCCAAGAAAAAAATTAAAGTGTTATCAGCCCCGCCGGATGTGAAATTGCAAATTCGTTCTGCTACACAGACAACATGGTCTAATCCAGACAAAACGTTCTTTACGCAAAATATTTTCGCTCCAACTGCTTTTGACTTTACTGCGGAGGACAGTGTGGGTGCATTGGTGCCCGGTTTCAATGCCCGCACACAACTCGTACAAGCAGAATGGGATTTTGGTGACGGAACGGTGTCGGTCATACAAGATCAGAATCAATTGAGCGCCAAAGAGAAGGTCACTCATACATATGAAAATCCCGGTACATATACGGTAACACTCAGAATTACCGATGAGGCACAAAACTTTGGACAAGTGACAAAAACAATGATTTTGAATGACAGCAATACACCGACTGCAGACTTTGATTTCCAGGCGGATGAAATGCTTACAACAGCCAGTAAGGTAAGGTTTGATGCAACAGCATCCTCGTCTCCACAAGGGTCAGTGTCGAAATATGATTGGCGGGTGACATCTGCTGCAAATGAGGTGGTAAAAGTGTCTAATGAAAAAATATTTACCTATAGCTTTCCGAAGCCCGGTCGCTATGAAGTGTCTCTTCAGGTGACGACGAGTTTGGGTACGGTAAGTGGCCGTGTCAGCCATCGCTTCTTTGTGGAGTCCAGTCCGCCTTTGGCCGCTTTTGATTTTTCATATGATCCATATGTCCCCAATAAAATAACTTTTGATGCGACTGCTTCTTCTGATCCTGATACCAATGATGTTTTGTCATTCAGCTGGGATTTTGATGGGGACAATATCTTTGATCTCTCAAGTAGTCGCGATCCTGAGGTCACAAGAACATTGGATAAAGTCGGAAATAATCTTGTTACACTGCGTGTCACTGATGCTGCAGGACTGACATCCGATGTATCTCGAATGGTACCGGTGACATCCCTTCTTGTCTCTACTATGCAGATTCAGGAAGGTTCACAAGCGATTGGTGTGGCTCCTTTACAAGTGAACTTGGTAGGCGGTGGTTTCCGTAGTCTCACTACGCGTGTTGATACGAATACTATTACCTCTTTTGAATGGGATTTTGGTGATGGTTCTGAAATTGTGCGAAGTACTTCGATCAGCCAAGGTGTGGAAGTGCAATCTCATACCTATACTGAACCCGGGCGATATTTGGCGACACTCAAAGTTGCCGATCGTGAGGGAGAAGAGGCGATATCTGCCTATCCTATCCATGTCGGTGATGGTAGTGGACCTATTGCTTCAGTGTTTTTTACTCCGAGTTATCCACTTACCGGTTCACTTGCAACACTCTTTAATTTCGATGGTTCCAAGTCGATCAATACCGAAGGTAGTACTACCGATCTGGATTTTTCTTGGGATTTTGGTGATGGATCACCACTGGCATCCGGTGCAACAACCACTCATCAATACAAAAGACAGGGGACATTTACCGTTACTCTCACGGTTACCGATACGAGAGCTGCGAAATTGAATAGAGTTCAGGTACAGGCAGTAGTCGAAGATCTTCCTCCCACTGCACGATTTGTCATGAGCCCAACATTCGGAAAAGCTCCACTAACAGTGCAATTTGATGCCAGTAGTTCCAATGATCCCGACGGTCAAATCTCCGAGTACCGTTTTGATTTTGGCGATGATCAAACTGTTGTCAGTAAACAGCCCAAAGTAGCACATATTTACAAACAACCTGGAACATATAAAGTAGAACTGAAAGTAAAAGGTAGTCAGGATGTGCAAGTGGACAGTGAGCCACAAACGATAACGGTTAGCCCTTAGCAATTTAAAGTTTAAAATGAAAAATTTAAAATTATTTAGGGAATGCAATTCTACATTTTACATTTTACATTTTTAATTTCCTTTTATGGCAAATGAAACGGATTTTCCGCCTGAGCGTAAGGCTCCTACAAATCAAGAACGAGTGACTGAGCGATTTGCTGTAAAAGACACAGGAGGCCGAAGGCAATCTATGCGTCCTCGTGGTGAACAAGGAGCCAGGCGAATTCTGGTCTGGGTAGGTGTTGTTTTTATTTTCATTTTTCTGACCGCTTTGTTTATTGCGGCTTTGGGAGGTGGAGGTAATTTATTATCCGCATTTGGTGTGGGTGCTGATGTAAGAACTGTCTTGTCGCAGGTCGTCAATGTAGTCTTTGGAGTCATATTTGTTATTTCTATCATTTCTTTGGTAATTGGTGGCTTTATGTATTTGGCCGCTTTAAGCGAGCCGAATCAAGTCAGAAGAGCGCGGCGTCTACTCTTTCGATCAACGATATCTCTTATCATTGTGTCAGTTTTGTGGATTATTTTTACTTTGCTTTTGGGAAATGTTCAATTACCACAACGCGTGGTAGAAACCGGTCTTCGTATCACTTCAGAACCTGCCAACTTAACAGGGGCTGCACCCTTTGAAGTCAAATTTACAGCGACGGGTGTACAGACTCCCGGTAACTTTTTTGCTTGGGATTTTGGCGATGGACAATCAGGAACCGGTCCATCTTTGACTCATGTATTTCAGTCAGAGGGTCGCTTTACCGTTGTACTGACGATGACAGATGCTCGGAGTAATGAAAATAAGAGAGAGGCTTTGGTCGTTATCAATAATACTCGTCCTACCGCCAATGTTGAGGTTGATCCTACTTCGGGTCCTGCACCTCTTGCCGTGAATTTTGATGCGAGTGAATCGCTCGATCCCAATGGTCAGATCATCAGTCAGGGGTGGAATTTCGGTGATCCGATCAGCGGTACGGGAGCCGATACGACAGATCTTAAAACATCTCATACGTATGCTGCTGAAGGTACGTATACCGCTACACTTACACTCACGGACAATAATTTTGATACTACAGTATATGCTGTCGCAATCAATGTCCTACCACCACTCAATGCTCCAGTAATTAAACTTTCAACTACACCTCCATTCGTAGAGGAAGAAGACAGAAAAGTTGTGACCGGTATTAAACCCTTGGCAGTGAGATTTAGTGCTGCTGATTCAACGGATGATGGTCAAGTCGTGAGTTATGATTGGGATTATGGAGATGGTGATAAGCCAGAGTCGGGAAAAATTGTGAATCATAGCTTCAAGGAAAATGGCACGTACAAAGTCACTGTGCGTTTGAAGGATAATGATGATAATGTCTCTGAAGATTATATTTATGTACAAGTTGGCAATCCCAGGCAATTACCGAAAGCGGTGATTAGCTCAAATCCTCCTCCACCGGAAAAAGGAGCGCTGGAGGGAGACTTTCCTTTTACCGTAGCATTCAATGGTGAAAGTTCCACTGATATTGATGGGACCATAGTTGCTTATGACTGGGACTTTGGTGATGGTACGGAAAAAATTTCAGGACAAAGAGTAGAACATACGTTTACACGCGCCGGCCAATTTACGGTCAGTCTCATCGTCACCGACAATGAGAATCAAAACAGTTTACCGACATCGATGATTGTCAAAGTGAAAGCGCCAACTCTCCAAAAACCGATTATTCAGATCACTACTGATCCCGCCACCCCCTCTGGAAATGTGCCATTCACGATTTCTTTCGACGCTTCAGGCTCGTTTTCTGCGAATGGAAATATCATTTCTTATGAATGGGATTTTGGTGATGCAACAAAAATTATCGGCAATGCTCGTGTCTCACATACGTACAATTCGCCCGGCGTTTATACACTAGAGCTCACAGTCCGTGATACTGCCAATCAAACTGCCGAACAAACCATGGCAATAGCTGTTCGAGTACCCGCGCCAATTGCGCAGATAGAAGCGAGTCGTACCCGAGGTACAGCGCCACTGACGATATTCTTCAACGCATCGGGTTCAACAGGAAGTATTACTGATTATCAATGGACTTTCGATGATACCACCAGCGGTGTCGGTAGAACTGTCGAACATACATTTAGTCAACCCGGCATTTATAATGTTGTGCTTCGAGTAAATGATGTTGCAGGCCAAGTTGATGAAGCGACTATTAGAATCGTTGCCGAATAAAGAATACATATCCCCATGAAATCCTTCACAAACATTTTTGTACGGTTACTACTGGGAGCAAGTGTTTTTTTAAGCTTTCTTAGTTTTACCGGAAATGTTCATGCACAACTTTCGTTGCCGGATATTTCCGGTGTCGCTTCAGATATTCCCTCTTTGGTGACGGAAACGGGAACCGGGGGAACGGATACTGCTACCGGCTCAGAAAGTAGTGACATAGCACCGAGAAGAAATCCCAATGAGACAAATCCTTATGCACAATTGGGACCCGGTGGTTTTGATGTCAGACCAGCACAACCCGGAGCTTTTACTATTCCTGCATATCCCACCATTGAAGCGTATATCGTCAGTCTCATTAATTTTTTCCTTGATTTCTTGGGGCTCATTGTATTGATCATGCTGATCTATGGAGGGTACCAATACACAACCGCATTTGGTGATGCCGGGAAACTCAAAAAAGCTAAAAGTGTATTAACATCCGCATTGGTTGGTTTCTTTGTTGTTGTTATTGCCTTTGCTATCGTTTCAACGATCATTTCTGCTACCCGACGTGGGGTCAATGAATGCGCCACTCCACAGGCGGGCATATGTCTCTCAACCAGCGGTGGCGGTGTAAATTTTGGTATTGGAACGGGAATTGGCAGTTTAGTCGGTAGTTTATTTTAGAAATATATATGCCTTATTTAATTTCAGCATTATTGCCAGACTATCCTCAAGGATCGGGCTTACTCACATCTCAGACAGTTGAAGCGATTGCGGTTTTTTATATCAATATTATTTTGAGTTTCCTGGGGCTTCTAGCAGTAGTGGTGATGATCTGGGGTGGAGTAAAGATGCTCTCTGCCGCAGGCAATGCTGAGCAATTTAAAAGCGGACGTACTATCCTGGTAGGTGCCGTGATCGGATTTCTCCTTGTCATCGTTTCTTTTGCTGTAGTAGCCACTATCATAAGTGTCTTCGGTACTCCCGGCACAGGAGTGGCTCCACAATCTTCCGGCCCCGGACTCAATATTGGTGTAGGGGTTTCATTTTAAAAATCCACCATGGAATTCAAAATTCTCAATTCTCAATTCAAAACTTCACTCGTCTCTTTTCTTTTTATTTTTGCATTTCAATTTTACATTTTACATTTTACATTTTTAATTTTCCCTTCTCCCGTCTTTGCCCAAACGGGGACTACAGTCCCAGCTCCACCATCGGGAATTCCCGGAGGTGTACCTGGTGGTGTTCCCGGAGATGCTCCGACTAGTCCAGAGGATGAGATTACTGAAGACAGAGACTTTGGTTCAGGAGACAATACACTTGAGACTAGTGGGGGAGAGTCGGGCGGATTTATTGATGAGAGTGGTGGTCAAGCCGGTCTCAGTCCTACACAATATAGTAGCCAGTATCAGGGACAGTTTTTTAGTCGGATTACTACCGCCAGAGAAGGATTTGCTGCACTTAGTAATTTTATGTTGAGCTTCCTTGGTGCTGTAGCAATAGTGTTTATCATTTGGGGTGGTTTCCTCTACATCACTGCGAGCGGTGATCAAGCCAAATTGGACAAGGCAAAAAAAGTACTTTGGGGAACTGTCATGAGTATGATTATTGTTTTCGGTATTTATGCTTTGGTAGCTACACTTCTCAATATCGGTGCCGCGCTCAATCCCGGCGTTGGTGTCGGCCCACTACAAACCGGTCCCGGTGGCACTACTTTACGAGTACCATTTTAGGTTATGAAAAATTTATTTACAAAATTCGTTCTTTCATTGTTCGTTGTCGGTATGTTTTTCGCAGTCATTCCTGTCGCCTTTGCCGGAGTGGTACAGGATTATATTCATCAGTATTACAGAGCATTTGAATCAAGGTATCGTGACCCTGTTGCAGGTCAGCCGAATCAACCGGCACAACCGTATCGTACGAATATTATCAATGCGTTGGATGCTGTGGTGACATGTTTATATTCAGGTCCGGAAGGTAGTAAGAACTGGCAATTTGGTGGTACACAAGAAACGGCAACAACGTCGCAACTTATTAATGCAATGAACAGTGATGCTAGTCATCCTTGTCACGATGAACATGTAGCTGTATATAACGCAGAACAGGCAGGTAACAATGATCCCAATGGAAAATATGCTCCTGTTGTTGTGAGGGATAGAGCAGATATGATACTTATCTGGCGCAATGGTCTTCCTGAAAACGACCCACCAATCGCTCGTTATGATAGTAATCAAGGCAGCCCAAGTGGTAGAGATCAAGCTGCACGTACAAAACTTAATGCATTTGATGATTGTCTCATGCAGAATGGAACAAACGGTCAGGCAAATTGGCGATTGTCAGGTATTACTGATTCGTCCACTGGTCCACAGTTGAGGGACGCAGTGAGGAACTCGTCAGGCCATCCTTGCCAAGATGAGTTGGAAACTTCTGTGGCGCATAGACCTGAAGCTGTAGCTGCTCCTTCCACCGGTGACACTCCGCCTCCGGAGGGCTCCACCCCGGGTGCTACAGAAGCTGGTACTGGTACTCCTCTCACGAGTACCGGAGCTGGGGCAAGTCCCACTATCGATGATCGACCTCTTTATCAAAGAATTGTCGAGCCGAGATCTGAGGATGTGCTGACACCCGGTTTTGCTTCGGGCAGTACACCGAGTATATCGGGGCTGATGAATTTTCTTTTTGATTTACTTGTTCGTCGCATACTTCCCCTCATCGTAGGAGTGATGGTGATATTTATCGTCTGGGGTGGGTATCAATACATCATGGCCGCCGGAGATCCGGCCAAGGTCAAACAGGCTCGGGATATTATTCTGTATTCCATCATCGCCATGATATTGGCATTGTCAGCTTTGACTATTGTGACGGTCCTCAATACTCTTTTACTAGAAACGACACCATGATGAAATTCCAAAAGTACTGGAAAAAAATTATTCTTTCTCTCTTCACTGCCAGTATATTTCTTGCAGTGATTCCCGTGGCTTTTGCTGGAGTGGTACAGGATTATATTCACCAATACTACACACTTTATGAGTCCACATATCGTGATCCTGTTGCCGGACAACCTAATCAACCGACACAAACGTATCGTACGAATATTATCAATGCGTTGGATGCTGTGGTGACATGTTTATACACAGGTCCGGAAGGTAGTAAGAACTGGCAATTTGGTGGTACGTTGGAGACTGCAACAACTGCACAACTTATTGCGGCCATGAATGAAGACGCAAATCATCCATGTCACAGTCAACATGTTGCCGTGTACAATGCCGAGCAGGCAGGAAATCGTGATTCTAATGGCAGATATGCGCCTGTTGTTGTGAGGGATAGAGCAAATATTATACTTATCTGGCGCAATGGTCTTCCTGGAAACAGCCCACCAATTGGTCCTTATGATAGTAATCAAGGCAGCCCAAGTGGTAGAGATCAAGCAGCGCGAACCAAGCTCAATGCTTTCAGTGATTGTCTTATGCAGAACGGTGCTGGCGGAAGTGCAAATTGGCAATTATCAGGTATTACTGATTCGTCAACTGGTCCGCAGTTGAGGGACGCAGTGAGGGCCTCGTCTGGCCATCCTTGCCAAGATGAGATGGCAACTTCTATAGCGCATAGACCTGGAGCTGTAGTCTCTCCTTCTCCTGGTGCTACGAGTGGATCTGAACCGCTTTCTACTGATGTAAGCGGTGGTGGTGCTCCCACCTCCGGTATCGCACCTGGTACCATCTATACCGGGCCGGGTTTTGTAAATGTTACTCCTTTTTCTACATTTGGCCGTATCAGTATCGATAGGATTATCAATAATGCGATCAATTATATTTCCGGGTTTCTCGCAATCATCGCAGTGCTGTCGATCATGTATGGAGGTATACTCTATATGACTGCCCGTGGTGACGATGCACAGGTCGGCAAGGCGAAGCAGGTGATTACACTTACGGTGGTCGGTCTTGTGATCGCATCATTTGCATATTTGATTATTATCTTTGTAACGAGAATTTTCTATGGTGGTTAAAAGTCTGTATTTTTTATTCGGTCGTGTTTTGCTCATTGCAATAAGCCTGTTATGTTCACTGCAAATTGTTTTTGCTGGCACGGAAGTGACCATGCCACCACCACCTGAGGGTTCGGAACCCGGATCTGCGGGTATTGGAACCGGAGTGCCGGCAGCTCCAACAGGATCGGAACCCGGATCTGCGGATATTGGAACAGGAGTGCCAGCACCGACAGCGGGGTCTGCACCTGGCTCGGCTGAGTTGGGTAGTCCCACATCAGGGGGAGCCGGATCTTCCGGTTCTCCACTACAAATCGTAGCCCCACCTGCTCATGGTTTACCTGGTTCCGGTGGAGTGGAAGCATTGATTACTACTGTTGTGAATAATGTGCTCAATTTTGTCGCGATTATTGCTATCGTGGCAATTGTTTTTTCCGCTATTCAGTTTTTACTGGCACAAGGTCGTGCTGATGCCATAGGAAAAGCTAAGAAAAATCTTTTCAATGTGGTGCTGGGATTTGCCATTCTGATGCTGGCATGGAGCTTTGTGTATATTATTCTGCAATTCCTCGGATTTGGAAGATAACAATGAGTGCAGAGTTCCCTCCTTCGCAAGAGCTTCGGCGGGCAGGCTGAATGCAGAGTGCAGAAACTTCAACTCATCACTCTGAACTCAGCGCTCTGCACTCTGAACTATTTCCTCAGTTTTTCTTCGTACGCCAGCGCATTATTGAGGGCTATCAGCGCTATTTCCAGTTGCGATTCATCGGGTTCTTTGGTGGTCAGTCTCTGCAGAAGTAAGCCTGGCATGGATAGGACTCGTACCCACCAGTGACTTTGGAAACGGCCGCTTAATTTGAGTACTTCAAAAGAAAGACCTGCGATAACCGGTAAAAGAGCTATCCTAATGAGTAATTTCCCTCCAAAAGAAGCTACCGGAGGGATGACGGTGTACAAAAGAATACTTGCGATGATGACAACAAAGAGAAAGCTCGTGCCACAGCGAGGATGGAAACGGCTGCGCAATTTGGCTTCTTTTGTCGTTTAACTGACATCGTCTTCGTAGGTAAATACTGATTTATGTTCCGCGCCGTGATACGCAAATAAGCGTTTCATTTGAGGGAAGAGTGATACGAGGATTAAATATCCTAGGAACACGCCTAATTTGATAATGCCATCAACGAGATTGAATAACCACCAATTGTCGTGTACTTGAGGAGAAACGGATGACACTTGGGATGCTAATTCTAATGGCAGCCATTTGAAAAGCACGATGAGAAAGGCCAGTGAGAGGATGATGCTCACAATAGTTGTGAAAGAATCAACCCAACTTGATGTGTTTTCTTGATTTTCTTCTTCAGCGGCAATAGCAGCTGAATAGTTTAAAGCACGGACGCCTACCACCATCATTTCAATAAATGATACCATGCCTCGAATAATAGGGATTCTCTGAACGCCTATTTTTTCAGACCAACTTTGATAATGGTCCAATTTGGTCGCGACAGATCCATCCGGGCGTCGACATGCAAGGGAGATGGCATGGGGAGAACGCATCATAACGCCTTCGATCAAAGCTTGACCACCGACAGCAAAATTGAATTTATCTTTTTTCATAAGAGTTATAGGTAAAGTATAGGGGATGATATGTTTGGACTCAAGTGAGTATACAGTGCAGAGTTCTGAGTGCAGAGTGCAGAAATTTCAACTCAGCACTCAGCGCTCTGCATTCTGCACTGAGAAAATTTCCGGATATTTCTCTCGCACACTGACAAAACCATTTTGTGCGACAATGATATGATCCTGTAATGACAAGGAAAGCATATGCGACATTGTTGCAATGTACTTGGTCATAGCAATGTCTTCTTCGCTTGCCGTGGGGTCACCTGAGGGATGATTGTGTACGAGAATGAAAGTATGAGCATTATGGACGAAAGCCGGACGGAATAGCTCACGAATTCCAATAAAAGCGCTGTTTTGCTTGCCAATCGCGATAATTTCATCACATACGATTGTTAGTCTGCTACTCAGATAGATAGCACGAATCATTTCTTGTTTTTGCTCCAACATGCCTCGCGTGTAACGATAAACCGCGAAAGGGGAGTTGAGCGTCGGGCTTTCGGGAGTATAACGAAATATTCTTCGTCCCAATTCCAATGTTGCTGCGATTTTTCTTGCTGTAGGGAGGCCCGTAGATGTGATCTGCTCAATGTGAGAAATCGACGAAAGTGAGTGAAGCAGATATGTTTGTTTGCTCTCCAAAAATGAAGAGAGTTCCTTCCCCACTATGATTTTCCAGAGACCTCTTTCATCATAATTGGAAAGATCATCAGATGATTGTTGCTTGTGTTTCGACATACTATGCCTTTAGAATAGTTCTAAGCTTGTCCCGAGTTCGGGCGAGGGATTCAAAGTTAGAAGACTGATTTATTGTAGCGAATAAAAAATGAAAAAAATCTCACATGCTCTTTCCGGCGTCTATGAGCTTAAAACTCTCTTTGAAGCATTGGAGATTTACAATCCTAAAGCAAATCTTAAGAAAATTGAAGAAGCGTATCTTTTTTCCAAGAAAGCTCATGGGGGTCAATTTCGCAAATCCGGTGAAGCATACATTGAACATCCCTTAGCGGTAGCCGTGCTTCTCACACAGCTACATGTAGATGAGAGTACGGTCATGGCGGCGCTTCTCCACGATGTGCCTGAGGATACGTCATATACTTTAGAAGATGTAAGAGAAAATTTTGGCAAAGATGTTGCTTCTCTTGTGTATGGGGTGACAAAACTTTCCAAAGTGAAATACAAAATGGATATGGAGCAGTATCAAGTCGATTGCTTAAGGAAAATGTTTCTGATGCTTTCGCAGGACTTGCGTGTGGTGCTCATAAAATTGGCTGATCGTCTTCATAATATGCGTACCTTGATGGCCGTTCGTCCGGAAAAAAGGGTGCGTATAGCAAAAGAGACACTCGAAATATATGCGCCTCTCGCGGATCGTCTGGGTATATGGTCTTTCAAATGGGAACTTGAAGATTTATGTTTTCAACACCTTTTCCCTCTACAGTTTGATAAATTAACGCATGAATTGTATTTAGGTCAGAAACAACGTGAGAAACTCATCCTCCAAATACAAAAGGTTCTCAGTAAAAGCATCAAGGAGGAGTTGAAATTGAAAGATTTGGAGATTTCCGGAAGGGCTAAACATTTATATTCCATTTTTCGAAAGATGGAACGAAAACATAAAACGCTCGATGAAGTGTATGATTTATTTGCCATTCGGGTGGTAGTAGAAAAGGTGAGTGATTGTTACGCGGTTTTAGGTATTATCCACGAGTTGTGGAAGCCAAAAGCAGATCGTTTCAAAGATTATATAGCAGCGCCGAAATCCAATGGTTATAGAAGTTTACATACGACTGTTTTTTGTTTTGGAGGGACTTTGGTGGAGTTTCAAATTCGTACACGAGAAATGCATGAACAGGCTGAACATGGTGTGGCGGCGCATTGGATTTACAAGGATAAGGGTAAAAGCCAAGTGGTTAGTGGCAAAAATCTTAACTGGTTAAAAAGATTAAAAGATTTGCAAGAAAATATTCAGGATAGTAAGGAGTTTGTGGAGGGAGTGAAAGTTGATCTGTTTGAAACGAGAATGTTTGTTTTTACGCCTGATGGTGATGTGAAGGACTTGCCCGAGGGCGCCAATGCAATTGATTTTGCTTTTGCAGTCCACACAAGTGTCGGATATCGATGTCAGGGTGCAAAGGTAAATGGCAAAATTGTACGCTTGGATCAGCCTCTCAAAACAGGCGACGTCGTGGATATCATCACAAGCAAGACAATCATCGGCCCAAAACGTGATTGGTTGCGATTGGTAGTGACTATCCGAGCAAAGAATCGTATTAAGGCATGGTTTCGTAGGCAAGATCGTGATGCCAATTTGAATTCGGGGATTGAATTGCTGAGTAGAGAATTGGCTTTCTTTGGTAAGGGATCTATGGGTGATTTGTCTGAAGAAAAAAAGAAGAAATTACTTCTTGTCTATCCTTCATACAAAAATCTTGATGACATTATGGTGGCAATCGGAGAAGGAGATTTGTCCCAGCGTGTAGTCCTTAAAAAAATATTTTCTGATGCAGAATTAGTACAGGGACCGATAGTTAGTGGTAAGACAACGCTTGCCGCTGCCAAGAGGACAATGTATGTGCAAGGAGAGAAAGACGTTATGGCGATTTTTGCCAAATGTTGCAATCCTGTTTTGCCCGATCCGGTTGTCGGATATATCACACGAGGAAGAGGTGTAACTATTCATAAACAAGACTGTCGTTCTCTGAAACATTTAGCGCCAGATCGTCTCGTGCACGCCAGCTGGCTGCATCCCAGCCTGCAGCCAAGATACCAGGTAAAGATTGTTGTTGAATTCCGTGATCGTATAGGATTTTTGCGAGATATTACGATCGAATTAGCAAAATTCAATATCAATCTTTTGTCGGTAACTGTGCATCCCAAAGATAGCAAAGGAAAAGTAAAAGATGATCTTCTCGTAGAGGTAAGCAGTGTTGATCAAATGACTGCACTTCTCGATAGTATACATATGGTGCCGGGTGTTATAAGGGCGTATCAAGTGAAGCAGAAATAAATTCTAAGTTAACTCAACTTAGAACCCTTCGATGCGCTCAGGGCAGGCCTAGAATTTAGAACTATTTTTGGGCGATTAAGCAGATATTTCTCCCTGTCTTCGCCGTGACTCTACTGCTTCCATCGCTGTACCAGGACTCTAAAATTTTGAAACCGGCTTCTTTGCAGAGAGCTACGAGCTCTTTTTTTTGGAATGCATAATAAAAACGTTTATAAATTTCACCGCCTTTTTGCCATGGAATATAGCTATGGTGATATGGTTTTTTCTGAATATATTTTTGATATTTTCTTTGCCATAGATTCCATACGGTGATAAAGAGATGTCCTTCTGACTTTAAGGCAGCATGGATTCTTTTGAGAACTTTTAACTGTTCATCATGACTTGCGAGATGATGAAAGCTGGCAATAAAAAAAGCATCGTGAAAGCGATCACGTCCATAGTGATATATGCTCATGTCCGCAAGTTCAAAAGCATATGTAGGCCAAAGTCTTGTTGCTTCTTTCAGTAATTCTTCGGATTGGTCTATGCCCAAATATGTGCAACTTTTGGCTGTTAAAAGTTTGAGTAAGCGACCATTACCACAACCAATGTCTATGACATGATCTTTATCACTGATGTAAGGAAGAAACTCTTGCAATTCTGGCCAAAGATCGCTTCTGGTTTTTGAAAAGTGATCAGCTATGGTATTGTAGACACTGCGTAAATTTCTTTTATAATAGTCGTTTTTCATATGAGTAGTACCGTTCCACAGAAAGAATATCAGAAAATGACCCCTGAGCTCTACAAGGCTGCCTTGTATGTCTTGCAAAAAATAATTGCGTTGAATACGCAAGATCGTATGGTGATTGATAAGCTCAAGCGTGAAGCGGCACGGAAATTTAAAGTACCTTGTCCCGCGCAGACGATTATTTTGCACGTATACCATGAGTCGGTAGCAAGCAATACACTACCTGAGACACATTGGATTCCCAAGATTCTCAAAAAAAGCGCTATACGCACATTGTCAGGTGTGGCTCCCATCCCGGTTTTAACAAAGCCTTATCCTTGTCCAGGAAAATGTATTTACTGTCCGACTGAAGAGGGCGTTCCCAAGAGTTATAATTCCAATGAACCCGCAGTGATGCGTGCTATTACGGTGAACTTCGACAGTTATCGTCAGGTAGCAAAGCGTCTTTTTGCACTATCTTCAGGTGGTCATACTGTCGACAAAGTTGACTTGATTGTGATGGGAGGAACATTTTCTTTTTTGCCAAGGTCATATCAATCAAGTGTTGTTCGCAAGGCCTTGAAGGCTATGAATGAGTTTATGATCATGAAAGAAAATCCCAAGCAATTTGTAAAACGCTTCGATTCGACGATTAAAAAACATACTACATTAGAGAGAGAAATGTTGCACAATGAAACTGCGGCCATTCGCTGTGTTGGTATCACCTTTGAAACACGTCCCGACTATATCAATGAAAATGAGGTCATCCATATGCGAAAGCTTGGAGGTACTCGCGTGGAGATCGGTGTACAAAGTGTTTACGATGATGTGAATGAATTGACCAAAAGAGGACATGGAAATAAAGAAGCAAAAGAAGCGACATTTTTGTTGAAAGAAGCCGGGTTTAAGGTCCACTACCATACTATGCCAAACTTGCCGGGCAGTGATCTGAAACGTGACAAAGAAATGTATGACATTTTATGGAATGATCCGGATTTTCGCCCCGATCAAGTAAAAATTTATCCATGTGTAGTAACTATCGATGCTGAGCTTAAAGATTGGTGGACCCAAGGAAAATTTCAAACGTATAGCGATGAGGAATTAATTGAGATGCTTGCGAAAGTGAAAAAGAATATTCCTTATTGGGTCAGAATCGTCCGTTTAGGTCGTGATATTCCGCGACCAAATGTGGTTGATGGGACACATTATACAAATTTCCGTGAATTGGTACATGCGTATATGCGTCAAAAGGGCTATATATGTAGTTGTATTCGCTGTCGAGAAGTACGTAATCGTCCTCATGATGTCAATGATATTCAGCTGCTTGTAGAAGAATATGAGGCATCCCAAGGAAAAGAATTTTTTATCAGTATGGAAAATGAGTCTCGCTCAATACTGCATGCACATCTACGTCTTCGTATCCCTTATCATACACTTGCAGGCAAGAGGCATTTTATCCGTGAATTAACAAATGCGGCAATTATTCGTGAAGTTCATACGTATGGGGAAGCTGTTCCCCTTGAGGAGCGTAAAAAGGGTGCCTCTCAACATTTGGGATTGGGGCGAATCATGATGGCAAAAGTAGAAGAAATTGTCCAAAAAGAACATATCCAAAAAATTGCTGTGATCAGCGGAGTCGGTGTGAGAGGCTATTACCGAAAATTGGGATATGAGCTTGAAGGAACATACATGACCAAGAAACTCGGTTCTAAATTCTAAGCCTGCCCTGAGTGTATCGAAGGGTTCAAAGTTCTAAGTTAAAACCTAGCCCCCAGGGTGACACTTTGGAATAGGGATATGCTTTGAACTTAGAATTTATTGCTGTATAGTTCACGTGGTCAATTTTACATTTTAAATTCTACATTTCTATGTATTCTCATTCTCCTGCGCATAAACTTCTGAAAATGTCTTTGTTGGCATTTTGTGCCGGTTTGCTTGGTATAGTTGTCGGTCTGCTTCTGGGTGTTGTTATCAGTCTGATCGGTTATGTGCTTATGTCTCTTTCTCCCGATGTCGGTATGGATCAAGGCATAGAAAATCTCTATATGCTGAGCACAAGTCTAGCTATGAAGGGAATGATCAGCGGAGCTGCAATTGGTGGTGTGCTTGGTGCATTAATGGGGCTTAAAAAGAGACATCATGGAATGATGATGGAGGGCTGTGGTTGCTGCACAAGTGGGAATTGCGGAGAGGGATGTCAGTGCTGTGATGAACATGGCAACTGTATGCCTGCAGACAAGATGGGAGGATGTTGCAGGGAAGAAATGCCGATGAAGGAAGAGAAAAGCTCTAAATAATTAGGATTTCCTGATACGATAACAACCTGAATAGTAGGGGAAATATTGCTTACAGACGGTCATTGGCTGAGAACGGCTCACTGATGACCGATATTGTACGCACTTATTGACGTAATAGGCATGACAATTTGGATCGCGATTGCTTGGTAATGCGCCATAATTAGCTGAATGCTCGTTATAATATTGAACGCATCGATTGCCGAAATAAGCGCGGCAACCTGTAGTGTTTGTTGCAGCCTCTACCGAGGGGGTTGGTAGGAGTGCTGCGATAGCAATGATTGAAGAGAGAATAAATGATTTTTTCATAGAGTATATTTTGAAGATGTATTCTAATGCTTTCTGTCTTTCTTGTCTAGATGATGTTTGGGGTTATTGCAGATGTAAGTTCTGATGTTATTGAGAGCTAGTTCGCTTAGGATAATATGTTCGTAAAATATTCTTTGCCATGCGAAGTTTGAATGCCCGAAGAATTTTCTGATAGAATAATTTCATTTTTCGTCTGATATAATGAGAGATCCTTCATTTGGCTATGCTTCAATTTTTCCTCAATCTGCTATTTCCGCCGCGCTGTGTGCAGTGCCAAAAGATTGGTTCTTGGCTTTGTGGTGGGTGCAGTAAAAGTTTTGAGAAAAATATTTCTTTTGAAATTTCTTATTATTCTGTGCAGGGTTTGGATCAAGTGATGATTGCTTGCAGAGATACAAGTCACACCGTTGCGCGTTTTTTGTATGCATGGAAATATCGTCGTTGGCTGGGGGCAGGTGAGGTATTGCAGAAGATATTGGCTCGCGCTTTTTTTGATGGTTTGCAAACAACCGAGAATATTGTTTGTGTGCCAATACCACTACATGCAAAGAAGCTTGCTTCGCGAGGATTCAATCAAGCCGAGGTGCTAGTGCGAGAATTGCGAGTATGGTCGGTGGCAGTTTTGCCATTATTACTTCGTAAAAAGGCAACAATTACACAAGTGGGGCTTTCCAAAGAAAAAAGAAAAGAGAATCTCAAGGGAGCGTTTGTCGTGAATGACATTCTTCATCAGCAGATTGATAGAAAAACAACGATTGTTTTGATCGATGATATCGTGACCTCCGGAACGACGCTTACGGAGTGCGCCAATGCCTTGCGCCGACATGGCTTTCACCATATTGTTGCTCTGGTTTTGCATCGCGGAACCTGATCTATGAAGAAAAACTATTCCACAACTATTCATCTGCCGGTAGTAAGTGTCGCAAATGAGGCAATTGTCGCCATTCCTCATAATTTTGTCATTGATTGGTCTGATTTTCATATCGCAGCACTATGGGTAAAAATCGGCTGGACCAAGAAGAAATTACTTCTCTGGCAAGATGTCTTGGAGATTAGCAATGGTTGGTATATACAGTCTGAGGAGGCTCTCAGCAATGAAGAAGAACTCATTCGTTTGCAGCCTGTTTTGGAAAAGGCATTCACTCTGAAGGGATCTCTTTGTAAAACGTTAAGCGGTATGTACGTCGGTAAGGTAAGTGATTTCACGTTTGATGTAGAGACCGGCCAGATACTGAAGCTCATGATAGTAAATCGTGCTATTCAGGCTTTAGTCCGAGAATTGATGTTGCCCGTATCTGCTGTAAAGAAGGTGGAAGAGAGAGTGATTATTGTTGAAGATCTTGATAAGCCTATCACTATCAAGGAAACTACTGCAAAGGTACCGATACCCTCACCAAGTTATGTTTGACTTCGCAATCACGAGTAAAAAGATCACCAACACCTATGCGCGAACAGGGATGTTTAGTACACCTCATGGCAATTTTGAGACGCCAATATTTATGCCCGTGGGTACCAAAGGAACTGTAAAAACTTTCACTCCAGAGGAATTGGTTTCCTTGGGTGCTGAGATTATCTTGGGGAATACGTATCATCTCTATTTGCGACCCGGACCTGAATTCCTAGCAGAAAGAGGAGGACTGCATCGGTGGATTCATTGGGATAAACCGATTCTTACGGACTCAGGCGGGTTTCAAGTATTTAGTCTCAAAAAAATTCGAAGTATCACTGAAGATGGCGTGGAATTTCAGTCAATCCATGATGGTTCAAAGCATTTTTTTACACCTGAAAAAGTGATGGAAGTACAAGCTGATATTGGAGCAGATATAATTATGGCTTTTGATGAATGTGCGCCCGGCAGGGTTGATATGGCCTATGCCAAGGAAGCTATGGATCGCACACATCGATGGCTGGAGCGTTGCATAGCTGCACAAAAAAGACCAAAGGATCAGGCGCTCTTTCCTATTATCCAGGGAGTTACCTACGATGATTTGCGTATTGAATCATGTAAATTTGTCACCCAGCATGATTTGCCCGGTATTGCTATCGGGGGATTGGCGGTAGGTGAGGCAAAAGATACTACCTATCGGGTATTGGATACATTGGCGCCATACTTGCCGGAACATAAGCCTCATTATCTCATGGGAGTTGGTTCTCCTGAGGACCTGTGGGAATCGGTACATCGCGGAGTAGATATGTTTGATTGTGTTTTACCTACACGAGTCGGACGTCATGGCGGTGTGTTTACCCAAACAGGGAGAATTGATGTGAAGCGTAATGCATACCGTACAAGCGATAAACCCATTGATGAGACATGTTCTTGTTATACATGCAAAAACTATTCTCTCAGTTACCTTCGACATTTGATCACGGAGAATGAAATTCTGGGTGCTCGGTTATGCAGTTTTCACAATATGCATTTTCTCTTTGAACAAATTCGTCATATTCGCGCTTCTATTCAAGATGGTACTTTTCTCACTCAAAAAGAAGCATTTACGAGGAAGTACAAATATATGGGAAGCTGACACAAGTTCAGAGTGCAGAGCGCTGAATGATGAGTTGAAGTTTCTGCACTCAGAACTCATCACTCTACACTTTTTTCGAGTTCTTTTCGGATTTCGGTCCGTTCGACTTTCTCGAGATCATATACCAGAAGATTTTTCTCGAGATGGAGTTCATGCATTATCAAAGCGAATTCACCGATTATAAGTGGAGCAATAAGATAACTCACGTCGAGGTGTAATAGTGAATTGTAAGTAGCATGTAAAACGATCGCGACCATCAGCCCTTCAGCGATAAGCTCATCTTGTTTGATATGAATAGCTCGTGGGACAGGAAATTTCCGATTGTCCCAAATCATACGTAAGCGTTTGACACGAGCTTTGACGCCTTTGACAAGCAGATATTTACGTAGTTTTTTCTTTTCAGAAATTTCGGCTTGTAAGCCTAATATTTTTGCCTTTCCATAATAATATCCCAAGAAACCAGAAAATAATGTGTGTACGAGCATGGTTCCCATGTTTCTGGCAATCACGATTTGAATAAAGGTACTATCACTCATAAGAGCGACAAAGTTTATAGGTCCTTCAGAATATTCTTGTGCAGCTACGGCAAAGTAGGCAAGATTTTCAATGAAAGCGAAGCCCAGAGCACCGGCAACTGCGTATTCGATACCGTCAGCAACACGGTTGAAAGCTTGCTGTTTGTCATTTACTCCGCGAACAATCACAAACTTGGCATATTCTTCCAATCCTCCCATGATCATGAAACCAAGTATGACAAGAGGAATACGCTGAGCGAGAGTCGCATCTTCTACGAAATTAATCAATTCAAAGTTGGCAAAAGTCTTGAGCAAATAATTCACTCCAAGAACCGGCAAAACTGCGAATATTCCGCAAAAAAACGTGACAATCATCCACTTTTTATCTTCTTTGTCCATGTATACCTGCCGGTAATATAACCATAACCAGAAACCGGCAGGAATGAGTGCCCCCATTGCCAAAAATATCAAAAGGCCGGGATGTTCAATCATCCAAGTCCAAATGTTGCTGAACCAAAAGAAAAGATCGTTAAGTAAAGTTTGTATTTGTGTCATAAGCCATTATTATTATACATGATAATAGGGAATGAGGACTAGACATAAGCAAGCCATGTTTTTATAATCGTTATGCCTCTTTTGGACAGATTATCGCCCTGTACCATCTGGTACAGGGAGGAAAGTCCGGACAGCAGCTTGAGCATCATAGTTCCTAACGGGAACCGTCCCGCAATATATTCAAAATGCGAGATAGGGATAGTGCCACAGAGACAATACGAATTTTGCTTCGGCGAAATCAAAGGTGAAAAGTCCTACGTACGTGGGAATGCGTCTAGTGATAGACGAGTGTCGGTAAACCCTATGAGCTGCAAGGTGGGATGGAGAGAAAGGAAATTCTTTGCTCAACAAGACCTTTTTCGCCCACTGCATGATCCCGCCCGCAAGGGCGGGACTAGATAGATGATAGTCACCCATGAACCACTCGCTAACGCTTGGATTCAGGGCTACAGAATCCGGCTTACCAAAGGAGGCAATTTTTCTTCATATGACAAAAAAAATTTCACTGCTGCAACACATAAAGTCCTGGGACGCTTACTACGTTGCGGCTTTAGGGCTCTTTGTAGTATTTGCTGTTGTTCGTGCTTGGCATCTAGCATCTCCTCAGGACGTGATTTTTGATGAAGTGTATTTCCCAGTTTTTGCGCAAAAGTACATCATAGGGGAAGCATTTTTTGATATTCATCCTCCTCTGGGGAAATGGATTATTGCGGTGGGTGAATGGGTGTTTGGCAATAATGCCTTTGGCTGGCGCATTATGTCATACCTCTTTGGTATGGGATTACTGACGGTACTATGGCAATTGGCTTGGAGAATGACGAAATCTTGGCAAGCAGCATTTATTGCTCTCCTGATAGCTGGTGTTGATGGCATGCTTTTCGTGTATGGTCGTTTGGGGCTCATGGATGGTATTATGTATTTCTTTGTTTTTGCTGCATTTTTATTTTTTGTCATCGCACTTGAACAAAAGATAGTAAAAAAACAAGTTCTGTATCTGCTCTTGGCGGCAGTTCTCACCGGCTGTGCAGTGGCTATTAAATGGTTAGGTCTGGCAGCACTGATCTTGTGTTTCGTTTGGTTACTGTTTCATTGGAAAAAGCTGATTGTTCCCTATCCAATCATTGGATTGCTTGTACTTCTTCTGGTGGCTTCTGCGACGTATATACTTGCCTTTTTGGGGGAGGGAGGAAATTGGCAGCAATTGTCCAGAGACATCATGGAGCCTTTTGATAGTGTCTGGAATGCTTTTGTTACGTGGCATAAGCAAGCATATGTTTTTAGTCGTGACTTAACAGCGACTCATCCTTACGGTTCATCATGGTGGACATGGCCTTTTATGGTACGACCTATTTGGGATCATTTTCAATTAGTGGATGGTCATTATTACGGGATTATCACGATAGGAAATCCTCTTACTTGGTGGTCGGCTCTCGTTGTTTTTGTATATACAGTCTTTTTTGTTTGGCCCAAGAATGCTTGGCAATGGTGTCTGAGTATTAGCAGTGTGCTCATGTATGTACCTTGGATTTTCATTAGTCGCGTTTCTTTTCTTTATTATTTCATGGGTGTGGCGATTGTCTGGCAATTGCTTCTGAGTCTGACTCTCTGGCAACTATGGAAGAGCAAGCAAGGGAAAATTATTGTGCCAATACTTCTCGGACTTTTTGCTTTATGGTTCGTTTGTTTTTATCCATTGCTTACTGGTATTCCGATAAGTCAAAAATATTTCAATGCACTTCTGTGGTTTGAGCAGTGGAGAAGATAAAAAACTCAAGTTCAGAGTTCAGAGTGCTGAGTTAAGAGTGAAAGTCAAGAAGATTTTTTTCATTTTTGATATGTTAATGTGCGACAAATTTATGCTTTCGCATGAGGGTGGTCGCCTGAGGCGACCCCAGGCCCCAAAGGGGACCCTTCGGGTGTGGGAGGGTGGTGTCAATATGAGATTTGTTTTTAAAAATTTGCTACAGTGGTCGCACGTATGATCCTGTAGTTCAACGGATAGAACGAGGCACTCCTAAGGCCTAAATAGAGGTTCAATTCCTCTCAGGGTCACCATGAACCACTCACTTTGTTCGGGTTCATGGCTCCGCCATATCCTTTACTTTATGGAGAAATCATCACTTGAAAATTTAGTACCGGCCGAACATGAAATGTGGCTTAATGCCAATGCTTTTTCCATGGTTAAAAGTGGATCGAAGACTATAGAATTAAGATTGTATGATGAAAAAAGACGCAAATTAAAAACAGGCGATAAAATTACCTTTAGCAATAGAACAGATAAAAACGAAAAAATTGACACTTTGATTATTGATCTTTTGGTATTTCCAAGTCTCGAAGAGATGTTTAATACTATAGATGGAATAGCAGTAGGATATAATCAAGACGCAAGATTACAAGAAAAACTAGATAATATGCATAAATATTATTCTCCAGAGGAAGAAAAGCTCTACGGTGTTTGTGCTATTTTTGTTAAGGTAATTTAATTTTCAATTTTCAATTGTTAATTTTAAATTAATCCGACCCCATAGTTTAACGGATAGAACGAAGCCCTCCGAAGGTTTAGATAGAGGTTCAATTCCTCTTGGGGTCACCATGAACCACTCGCTGCGCTCGGATTCATGGCTGCTGCCAGAGAATCGCTTCTTGGCTATAAAAAATAAATAGTGGTTCATGCAATGAACTCGACACAGGAGTAGTTCATTGCAAATTTTCCACTCACTCCGGTCGGGTATTTTGGCGCAGCCATTAGACTCAAACCACTCACTCCGGTCGGGTTCGTGGCGTGCTATGAAAGTGTCTAATGTTTATCTTAATTCTTAAAGTGCTTATTTCTATTAAAAAGCACCCTATGCTCGAAGGATCGATATAAGAATAAGAAAGAAACTTGAGTTTTATGCCACTTAGAACTCTGAACCCTTCGATACACTCGGGGCAGGCTTGGAATTTAGAACTTGAACTATTTCTTCCTTTCAGCAGGTTCATCAAAACCTTCGTCTTGATAGTCTGCGTCGCCGGTTTCTAAGACATCGACACCAGTGTGACGATAGAGTTGATAATAGAAGAATTCTGTGAGACCACCGAAGAAACCGATGCTGAACCACATGATGATAGGCAGGCCAAAGAAAAGAGCTAACTCATTGCCGACGAAGTAGACCAGTGTAGCTATACCAAGACCTAGTAGCATACTGATAAAGCCACCATAAATTTCGATGACGAATTCACTGGGACGTACAGTGACGGCGCTAAAAACAAAAGTAGAAGCAAGTGCTGAAGAAACAAATTGTACCAATGCCACGGTGATCATGAAGCTGATATCGATCGATCGAGCAATAAAATAAGCACCAATGCTGATTAAAAAGATGACAATATTGATGACCGCCACCTGAAGAAGACCACGATAAGGATTTTGGTATTTGTCCTGATCGCTTAAACTCATAAGGAAAACACTGAGGCCATTGCCGACAAGACCTGCCATAAAGAGCACACTCACAGCCATGAAGATGGCGAATGGTGAAACAAATGCGGTGGGATCAGCGAGTGCATTGAGAAGAGAACCTGCAAGAATAAGCCCGATGAGAATGATAAGTCCGCCAGCTAAACCACCGACAATACCGGCCAACATACGATAGAAAACGATCACGCCTTCATATTTTCGGGGCCCAATGTAAAAATCATTATCTGCCATAGAATCGAGAAGAAATATCAGAACTATTGTAGCATAAAAAATTGCTTTCGCGAGTAGTGGAAAATGAGAGGCTCTTGTTGACTATAGTCGATAATGTGGTAACTTAGCATCTGGTCACACTTTCTATGTATATCCCCGAACAGTTCCGATTTAATGCAGAATTTATCAGAAGATTTTTGGAATTGAACATTCCAGAACGGGAAAGATCTCAGGTTGTTCGAGATTTGTTTCGGCAACTTATCCAGATAGAGGAAGGTGAGAGTGATGATTTCTCTTCTTTGAAGAAGTTTTGCTTTCATGAAGATGATCGATTGCGAGTCGATGATGAAAGACTTTTTACATTTATTGATACCATTCGAAAACATCGACAATTCCTCCAGGAAATAATTTCTTAACTTTTTTTATCTCATGACCAAAAAGCTACACGAGTTTCTCAGGAATCCGACATTTCCCTTGCCCGCTCCTGTTCCTACTCTTCCAAATCAAAAGCGTAAAAAAATCGCAAAGATTTTACGTGAGACACCAAATGAAATAGAAGAATTAGGTGAACGTGATGAGGCTGAAAGTTTGGAAGATGTTATTCCACCGTCAGTCCGGCAGCTTCCTGAGAGAGAATATTCGGTGAAAGGAAATAGAGGGCAAAGATCTACAATTGATGATCCTGATGATTGGGTAGGTATTTTTGACGACTAAGTGCCAAGCCAACGAAAAACCATATCAACATTGTAACGACACTATCTTCCCAGAGATGAAGGAAGAATGCTTGGAGTGATGTAGCCAAGAGGACGAAAGCCATGGTTCTCGCAAAACGTTCTGTTTTCTTGAAAAGGCGATAAATAAGCATACCCAGCCAGGCAATAAATACGAGAGAGGGAACAATGCCTCCTTCCTCTGCTATTTGGAGATACCAATTTTCACTGATCAGGGCTTTTTCAGGGCCAAATAAACGTCGTGATACGGGACCTGCAGTACCAAATCCTGTCCCCAAAGGTTTTTCTATGACGCGCGTAATGCCAGCAATTGTTTTTTCCCAATGCTCTGATGACGAAAGTCCGTGAGTGATCAGGTCAGATTTGAGGACAAATATTCCTGTTGTAAGTATCACAATCCCACTAAGAGCAATAAGGAATATCTTTCTCGGGACGAGCATGAAGCTGCTTACAATAGCGCCAATGATTGCTGAACGGGAGAAGGTTAGTGCAAGTCCAATGAGCGGAATTAAAAATGTAAAATGTAAAATGTAAAATTGTGAATTCGAAATTACCGTGGCGAGTAAACCCAAAAGGAGAATCATCAGACTACCTGCCTGATTCGGTCCGGAAAATGTTGCTTGTAAACGGGGAATGCATTGTTCATCAATAAATAAACAATGATACACGGGAAGTGGTTTGTTCTCGACAAACGAACTTTGATAAGGACTGTAACCAAAGTTAACGCCGATATCAGGAGAGACGAACCAAGCCAAGATACCAATACCGACGGCAATACTTAAAGAAATAATACTGACCCAAAGAATGTTGGTGAATTGTTTTTTATCGATCCTGTTTGCAACAAGTATTCCCAGAAATAACACTGGAACGAACAGTAAATCTGTACGAATTCCCAAAATGAGAGCGATGGCATTGGGAGCTTGTATGCCGGCAAAGAGAAGCAGTGTTATCACATATGCTCCGAGCCATACCCAGTGCCCTCGGGTAAATTGTTGCCAAAAGCCTTTTGTCTTGTTGAAGACGAGAAATACAATTATCAAAACTGCTAAAAGAATCTCTTTCCATAGGCTCAGTACATTGCTGATTGTTGGGAGGAAGTCAGCATTGCTACCGAGAAAAAGAGATGAAAGCCACGTTTTCAAAAATGCATGCCACGGAAGCAACGTCAGCAATACAAGGAGCAAAAAGAATCCAAAGGATTTTTTCATTTTAATTTTGAACTTAGAATTTAGAACTTGTTAGTGTTTACTACCAATTAAACTCCTCTTGTACGATTCAAGATTTTCTAGAGCAACAGCTACGCCTCGTACCACACACAACATTGGCTCTTCAACAACAATGGTGGGCACTCCGGTGTGATGGCTGATAAGATCAGCGAGACTTCGCATTTGTGCGCCGCCGCCCGAGAGAACTATGCCATGATCAATAATGTCCGCACTCAGTTCTGGAGGGGTTTGCTCCAATACTTTTTTGATTGCAAGAATAATCTTTTCCAATTCATCAGTGATTGCTTTGACGACATCATTTGTATTTACTTCGATCACTTTCGGCAACCCACTGACAAGATCGCGACCGCGAATATTCATCTTGAGAGGTTCTTTCATGGGGATGGCGCTGCCTACATTGATTTTAATTTCTTCAGCAGTTCTTGGTCCAACAGATAGACCATATTGCTTACGCATATATTCAATGATGCTTTCATCAAATTTATTACCACCGACACGTACAGATTCAGAGACTACAATTCCTCCCAAAGAAAGCACCGCCACTTCTGTTGTTCCACCACCAATATCTACGATGAAATTACCGAGCGGTTCAGAAAGGGGAATATTTGCTCCGATAGCGGCAGCAAGTGGATGTTTTATTAAGTAGGCTTCACGTGCACCAGCAGAGATTGCTGCGTCGATCACAGCACGTCTTTCAGTACTGGTAATACCTGCGGACACGGAAATCATCACCTCGGGGTTGATCAAACGAAATCGTCCCACCGCCTTGTTGATGAAATGTCTGAGCAAACCCTCAGTGACACGGTAATCAGCAATGGCTCCGTCTTGTAATGGCTGATGAGCGCTGATCATCTCAGGAGTTTTTCCAAGCATGACTTTGGCTTCTTCGCCGATGGCGAGAATGTTTTTTTGATCAGAGATGACAAGGATGGATGGCTCTTGGGCTATGATGCCTCTTCCTTGTAAATGGACGCGGGTATTCGTCGTACCGAGATCAATAGCGATTTTTTTACTAAACAACATATGATTATAGGGTGATTGTAAGGACTGGTTTCGTAAGGACTGGTTTAAAACCAGTCCTTACATTTAAGTGTTCATAGGATATGGCATTTTCTCCTTGCGGTAAATACTGTTTCTCTTTATACTTGATTTGTGTTGCTCGATTGGGGCGCACGAATTTTAGTATTTCATGTCATCGCTCGTTTGTGAACTCGTGGCTTTGCCGTCTTTAGAATACACGGACAAGCTCAGTCAGGGTGAAATCCTTCATGTTACTGGTGCCGCTAGTTCGGCCAGTAAGCTGCTCACTGTTTTTCAAATTCAAAAAATAATGAAAAAACCGGTGCTGTGGATTGTAGATGATACAGATATGCTGGATCGTTTGAAATCCGATGGTGCTTTGTGGCAAGTACCTGATTTTTTTGTATTAAGTGAAGACACTCTGACAGGCAGTGATCACTTGTCTGTCATGAAATTAATTGCGCTGTTAAATGAAAAAAGACAACCTGTATTGGTGACCACTCCAAAAGTCTTAAAGGAACTCCAAGTACCCACAAGCTATGATATCGAACAAGCTCGACTTCTCTTGAAAAAAGGAAATAAAATTAATTTTGTACAATTTTTCAATCAACTAATAGACAGTGGCTATCAAGTTGCCAGTGGGTTGATTATCGATCCCGGCTTTTACCTCAAGCGCGGAGGAATCATTGATATTTTCCCGGTTAATCGTAGCCAGCCCGTCCGCATTGAGCTTTTCGGTGATCATATCGAAAGTATCACTGACTTTCATATTGCAACCCAAGAGAAGGGTTTAGAGTACGATGATGTGACGATATTTCCCGTAGAAACCAGAGGATACAACGCAACTTTGCTTGATTGTTTTGGAGAAAGTCTTGTAATTTTTGATGAATTATCAGTCTCTCCCGAAAAATTACCTGAAAAAGTTCGGATCATGAATTTTGTACCTTTTGCAGAAGATATAAGTAATGGAGATATCCTTGATCTTCATTTTACTTCGGTTTTACGTTTTCATAATCCTCTGGAGTTTACTGACAATCTCAAAGAAAAAGTTCATGAGAATTGGCAGGTTATCATATTTACCCATGATTCCGAAAGAATTTGGCAGCTTTTCATCGATCAGGGTTTTTCCGATCAAGATCTGAAACATGTGCATCTTATAGAAACAAAAGTAAAGAATATAACCGGAGACACTTTCAGCTCGCAGTCTCTCCAATTCCCTGAGGCATTTCAAAATGTAGGACTCAGGGTACTTGTCATTACGGATCAAGAAATATTCGGTCAATTTCAAAAACCTAAGAAGTTTTATCAGTCGCAGGTAGATGCTGCCTTTTTGGCTAGCCTCAATCCTGGAGATCTGGTTGTACATATTGATCATGGTTTGGCCCTTTTCCAGGGTGTAGAGAAGAAAACTGTTGATTCCGTGACGCGAGAATATTTACACTTGGATTATGCCAAGGGCGATAAGCTCTTTGTTCCGGTTGAACAGGCCGATAAAGTCAACAAATATATCGGCGCCACAGGGGAATATGCTCCACCCCTTACGCGTCTGGGTTCGGGAGACTGGACTCGTGTTACCTCCGAAGCGAGGAAAGAAAGCTTGCAAATTGCCAAGGAACTTTTGGAGCTGTATGCACTACGTGAAACAGCAAAAGGTTTTGCCTATCATGTGGAAGATGAGCGCATGAAGGAATTTGATAAAGCATTTGGATATGTAGAGACTCCTGGGCAACTCAAAGCTGTTGAAGAAATCAAACGTGATATGGAGAGAGAAAAACCCATGGATCGTTTGCTTTGTGGCGATGTGGGGTTTGGAAAAACCGAAGTAGCGATGCGTGCGGCGTTTAAAGCATATATCAATGGAAAACAAATAGCGGTGCTTGCGCCGATCACTATTCTTGCGGATCAACATTTTCGATCATTTGAAAAAAGAATGAATGCTTTTGGTGTCAAAATCGGACTCATTTCTCGCTTTAACTCTCCGGCTGAGCAAAAAATAACTCTGGAAAAATTAGAAAAAGGTCAGGTAGATATTATTATTGGCACACATCGATTATTACAGGCTGATGTGACGTTTAAGGATTTGGGGTTGGTCATCATCGACGAGGAGCAGCGATTTGGAGTGAAACAAAAAGAAAGATTAAAGTCACTTCGTCATAGTGTCGATATTCTGACACTTACAGCAACGCCTATTCCAAGGACACTCAATATGAGTTTGTCTGGACTTCGTGATATTTCTACAATCACAACACCTCCACCGGGACGTTTGCCAGTCATTACCGAGGTACGACGCTTTAGTATGTCTTTTATCAGAGAGGCAATACTCAGGGAATTGCAAAGGAAGGGCCAAGTATACTTTCTCCACAATCGCGTACAGACCATCGATAGTATGAAAGAAAAGTTACAGGCATTGGTTCCCGAGGCACGATTTGTCGTAGCTCATGGACAATTGATGAATGATGATTTGGAAAATCGAATATTACAATTCAAGGACCACAAATATGATGTGCTGATCAGCTCTACTATTATCGAAAATGGAATTGACTTGCCAAATGCCAATACGCTGATTGTCGACAATGCAGAGCGTCTGGGGCTTGCTCAAGCCTATCAATTGCGTGGGCGAGTGGGTCGCAGTAAGACTCAAGCTTATGCATATTTTCTCTATCATAGTCAGAAACTTGATGATACTGCCAAAAAACGTCTTCGTGCCATTGTTGAAGCATCCGAACTCGGTAGCGGTTTTCAAATTGCCATGCGCGATCTCGAAATCCGTGGTGCTGGAGATATTTTGGGTGCAAAACAACATGGAAGTATCAATGCTATCGGTGTGACGCATTTTACCAGGATGCTCAAACAAGCCATTGAAAATATTAAATCCGGTAAAAACCACATTGATTTCATCAATAAACCCAAAGAAGAGACCCTCATTGAATTACCCATCACTGCATTTATTCCTGATACATATATTGAAGATCAAATCGATAAAATTAAGTACTACCAACAATTGGCAAGCTGTGACAATCTTGTGACTTTAGAAGAATTATCAAAAGAATTGAGTGAAAAATATGGCCCCATGCCTCATGAAACAAAGAATCTCCTTAAGGTGCTTGAATTGAAAATCCATGCTACGAAGGCCAATATCTTGGCAATCAAAGAAACATTTATCGAGCGACAGAAACGTATTGAGTTCATGATTGGCAGCAAAGTGACACCTCGGGAGATAATGAGACTTCTGGCGAGCAATCCAAAATGGTTTATTTCCGGACAAACACTCAAGATTAAAAAGGAAGAACTGGGTGATAATTGGTTCTCGACACTTTGTGATAATATCCAAGTATTCGCCAAAGCCTTCGATGAAAAAATAATTTAAAATTAACAATTACCAATTAACAATTTTAGTCTCAATTTTCAACTTAGAATTTAGAACTTAGAACTTTTATGCCTCTTCCTCTCCTTATTTTCTGGGTCATTCTGTATATCATCGCTGCGATTTTATTGATCGTGACATGCTATGTATTCTTCATTGGTGCTCCATTTGTTCCCACACCTCAACGTGTCGTGGATAAAATGATTGCTGCTGCTGATCTAAGGCCTGGAATGAAAATTCTCGATCCTGGTTGTGGCGATGGACGCATGCTTATTAGTGCAGTGAGGAAATTTCCCACTATAAAGGGAGTTGGCTATGAATTATTTTTTGTGGCATATATCTTGGGCTGGTTTCGTACAAGAAAGTACAAGAAAAATATTCAGCTCCTGTTTCGTAATAGCGACTATGCTGATCTTCGCGGCATAGATCGTGTATTTTGTTATATGCTGCCAAAACCCTTAGCGCGTAATGCAGCAAAATTCAAAAAGGGCCTCAAGAAAGGCGCCAAGATCATTTCTTATGCTTTTCAAATCGAAGGTTGGAAACCAGAGAAAATAATACAGTCAGAACCGAAGAAGAATTATGGGCCGATTTATGTGTATAAGATCTAAAGCAGGGAGGAATCAAGAATGAATTTTTATTTCTGTCATGCCGAAGCCCAGCTCTGTAATCAGGGCTGGGTTCGAGGCATCTCGTGGTAAGCCTGTTCGGTAGTCAAAGAAGAATATTTTTGTTTTTGGTAGTTTTAAATTCTACTTAGGCTACATCACAAAGAGATCCCTCGAACTCCGCTTCGCTTCGCTTCGGGATGACAACCTGCTATGCTACTGACTTCAGTAATTTTTCGAAATTGGCAATGTCGGAGAATGCCATTTCAGAAAGCATTTTTCGATTGAGAGTAATGTTTTTTTCTCGTAATTTTGACATGAATACTGAATAGCTCATGCCTTGTTGGCGACAAGCGGCATTGATTCTTTGAATCCAGAGACTGCGAAAAACTCGACGTTTTTTGCGGCGATCGATGAATGAATGTTGGCCAGCTTTGAAAAAAGCCTGACGAGCCATCTTCCAAGTCTTACCACTGAGGCCACGATAGCCTTTGGTGGTTTTGAGTAATCTCTTATGTCTTTTGCGAGCTGTGACGCCACGTTTTACACGCATAGAAGTCAATTAACAATTAACAATTTAAAATTAACAATTGAGGATTAAGAGTAAGGGAGGAGGAGGCGGACGGCATGAATATCGGGATGGCTCACAACAGCACCACCATTGTCCAAGTTCTTCTGGCGCTTGTTTTTGTTCATGAGCAAATGATTTTTGGCAGCCTTCTCACGCATATACTTTAGCTTCTTTTTGCTTCCTGTACGCTTAAAGCGCTTCTTGGCTGTAGAAGAGGTTTTTAACTTCATAATGAAAATAAGCGGACGTATACTACTGGTCGAACTTTTGTATGTCAACAAGTGAGTTCTGAGTGGTGAGTGCAGAGTTCTGAGTTGCAACTCATCACTCAGCGCTCTGCACTCTGAACTATTTTATTGGCTTAATCATCATATTGAGAAATCTTCCCTGATGAACAATGTGTTGTTCCACTTCGTAGAGACCTTCAAGATATTTTAGAAATTCAGCGATCTTGGCTTTGGCAAGTTCTTTTCTACTTACTTCTCGACCGTGGAGTACAAGAGTTATTTTCACCTTGGCACCCTTGGCAAAAAACTTTTTCGCTTGATTTGCCTTGATTTCCAAATCATGCGGAGATGTTGCCACTCCCAAACGTAAACCTTTGATCTCGTTCTTGGGATTTTTATTCTTTTGTTTTTGCTCGAGTTTTTGCTGACGATAGATGTATTTGCCAAAATCCATGATTTTACAAACAGGAGGAACCGCTTTTGGTGCGATTTCTACGAGATCAAGGCCTTCATTCTGTGCCATTCGCAGTGCTTCTGCTATAGCTACAACACCAAGCTGGCTGTCATCGTGATTGATGAGGCGAACTTCCGGAAACGTAATGGCACCATTGATACGAACTTTCTTAGAAATATGGGTAAAGTTAAAACTGAGAAAATCATAGCATAGCTGTATTCTTGAGTCATCACATGTTGGTGCTTCTTATGGCTATGCCGTGAACCCGACCCTGAGGGATCGAAGGGGAGTGGTTCATGGGGCTGTAATAATTTGAAGCTTGGTACTACCTTGCTCGCCCGTCAAAAATACGAGTTGCTTTTGACTACGATATATTTTCCCCCAAAAGACCGTCTGCTCTATGTCCGGAAAACTATAAATAAGTTTTTCGGTTTTGGTAGCAACATTGTATGCAATGATTCCTTGCGCCTTTTTGGGTGGTTGAAAGACTGCAAAAATGTTCTCGAGCTTTGGTTCTTCGGGCATAACAATACTGTCGGGATAATATACAGTGTTTGTTTCTTCACTGTATACGAGGGTTCGTATATCAATATTTTTGTTGATATCAAATGCCTCTGTATCAGGAGGATAAACGGTGACTTTTCCGTCTGTATGGATTGCAAAAGTGTTGCTACCTACAAAGCGTGGGAATTCCTTCAAGTTTTTGATGATCAATTCTGTCGATGTCTTTTTCTCTCGATCCATAAGTGTGATCAGCGACGTTCCGCTGCCCGTTCCTGATTGAAATGTGCTCATGAGAATATATGTGCTGCTTGGACTTGCGGTGACGAAGAAATTTTCAGGAAGCTGTATAGGGCTGACCTTGCCATCGACAAACAAAGTCCCATCTTGCATTTGAACACTGATAAGCCCTTCGTCAGTACTAAAGCATTCAAATGTTTTGTCTGGTAATTTTGACAAAGTGACTTTTCCATCATTCATCTCCCACATTCTGGGAAGTACTTCTGTATCTTTTGAATTAAAAAGGCAGGCACGTGTTCCATCTTTGGCCCACACGACTCGGGTGAAGTTGACGGGAATATCGACTTTGGCAGGCACAATCGTGCTTGTTATCAGGTCAGTCGCTTGATTGTCAGCGATATCTGAACGTGAGGGATACGTAATCGGTTTGGCGTATGTGGTAGATTCGATAGTTGGTGTATAGACAAAAGTTAATGGTACTTGTTCATTTCCCCATACCGAAAGGGTTTTAGATATGGTTTGATCATCATAGCCCGTTTTTTTTACCAGAAAACTCTGTTCACTATTTGCTTGGGTTCGAAAATGAATTTCTCCACTGACTGCATCAATTGTTTGATTATTATACATAACCTGGAATGGAGCCTCTCCATGGAAGGTAATATCTCCGTAATTGAAAAACAGTAAGAAAATGATGACGCCAAATGTGGTGGCAAAAAATGGTACGAGTGCGATGATGACTTTGTTGCGAGAAAGCATGAATGTTAGATCACGACGATGGTTTGGGTGTTTTCAGGTTTGTCCTGGCAGTAAAAAAAGTAAATTCCCGGAGTGGTAAGTTGTATCATGATGGATTTTTGAGAGGTGATCGTTTGATTGATGCGTTCAGGAGATTTGGGATCGGTGCGGAGCTGGCAGGATGACGTATTTTGATTGAACCATAGCATATTTTCATCCTTTTTGATTTCAAGTGTAGCCGGGTCGAAGATACCGAAATCAATGATCGATGCATGTGCCTGATAGCTACTATCAGCGACAATGTTTTGACTGACGGGATCATAATAATAGTTCCGACCAAGTCGAGAGAGCAAAAGATCTTTTTCGAGTTCGTCCATCCGCCCCGTCTGTTGGTTGGATATTAAACTTGGCAAAACGATCTCTAATGATGTTCTTTCGGTGAGGTTGGCATTCTCGGGAAAACGAAAACCGGCAGGAATGGTGAATGTCGGGACAGTTGGAGACT
>MEWR01000014.1:0-1538 GCA_001773455.1 Candidatus Abawacabacteria bacterium RBG_16_42_10 | reverse complement strand
TTCTAGAGCGGCAATAATAGCGTCGATGTCTTCTTGGGTGGGATTGTCCGGGATTGAAGAAAGGGGTGACGTAGGCGCCGCAAGATTTTGCAGCGTCGGGCGGTTATACAATACAAAAATGACATTGATAATGACGGTAATTCCAAGAATGATACTGAGGATGATAATTGCTTTTCGCATGGTTTTTATGGGGAGGAGCCGGTGCCTCGGCTGGCTCCCGGATAAAAGAAAATGTCATTAAGACGGTTTGCCAACTCCGTTCCTGCAAAAAATGTTTCCGGGGGGTCGGGAGCTACAGGATATCGATCATGCTCTCTCAGAATAGTGTCCCATTCTTGAAATTTTGTAACAGAGAGACTTTCAGTAATGCCTAATCGCTGTAATATTTGGGAAGATGTCACTCCCAGTGCTGTGCGTCCTCTGGTGATTTTATCACTGAACATAGTGCTGTGATCTTCATTATTTTGTTGCGCAGTGCGAAGACGACCAAAGCCCATGACATTGAATACCCCACAACGTCCGTGAAAGTCAGCGCAACTGTGAATACTGTTGGCGATATGTCCATTGTCGACCCATTTAAAAGAATTTCCATTTGCAGCAATGACTATCGCTACGTGACAATCGTTACCCGCAATAGCTTCACTTCCCGAAACCGATGCTCTTTCTGGACAATTGAAAAACACAATATCACCCGCTTGCGGTCGATCAGATGAATACGTTGGCCTAGGTGCTCTGGCTGCATCTTCATTCGTTATACGTACGCCACGTCCTTGCTGATCGCTATTTACAGGAATATACCAAAAATGATCATTAGCTGTTTCTCCGCGATTTGTGTCCATACCTAATATATATCTTCTTACCGTAGATACGTTGCCCGGAGCACGAGGATATGGCACGCCGGCATACTTATAAATCCATACGACATATAAGTTACAGAAACGACCACAATAGTTACTCATAAAGGATGAAGAAATGAAATTGCAGCGAGTAAGTAGAGGATGGAAAAAGCCAGTAACTCTTAACTGTGAATTGATCACTGCCATGATAGCTTCGACGGGATTTGCAGGGAGAGGACTTGGAAGAGGTTGTAGTTGGGCGTTGGCACTGTACATATAGGTATTACGCAACCTTGTTCTATTTGGTTCTGGGAATGGATTGAAAATCGGTGCATACCAAGATCCTCGTGGAGCAGGAGGTGCGTTGACTAAACTTCCAGATGGAGGAGCTGGTATAGCCTGGCCTGGTCCGGAAACGGTGAGAAACGTCGTTTGTGTGATGATTCTTCTGGTGCACGTTTGTGTGTCTTCGAATGAAAAGAAACAGGGATTGATGACATAGAGTATCCATCCGCCCATCGCGAGGACTACAAGACCTCCAAGTGCTCCGATAATGCGCTCTTTGGCTTGTGTGTTTTTTGCCTCCGCGCCACCGATAATGATTTGCACACCGGCGATAATAAGCATGAGCATCGCGAGCACACCTACGAGTCCCGCGATAAAAGCAAAAAGTATTTTGGTATAATTGATGATATATCCTCC
>MEWR01000013.1 GCA_001773455.1 Candidatus Abawacabacteria bacterium RBG_16_42_10 | reverse complement strand
ATGAATGTGATGAAAGAATGCCATAGGCCTAGGGCCTCATGCAGTCCAATATGTATCTGAGGTTATGCACTGAGACTAGTGATTAGGATTAGTGAATTGGAAAATTCCTATTTGTCATGCCGGGCGCAGTCCCAGCGGGACCGGCCTCGGCGAGGCATCTCTTTTTCGTGTAGCCAATATCCGACATTGCAAAGAGATCCCTCGAACTCTCCCGCCAGGGCGGGATCGCTTCGGGATGACCGCTACTTTTTATTGACCTTTTCCTCAATTTCTTGCCAGTGAATGGCCATCACCGGGCATATGTCGATTGCCTCTTGAATAGCTTTCTTATCATCACCATGGGGATCGGTCACTTTTGATTTTAAGCCATCATCAGTTTCATACATTTCAAAAGTATGAGGGGCGACATTCGGACAAATATTACAGCCGATGCAAGTTGCATCGACATAAGGAATTTTACTCATACACGTATGAATTACTCGGAAGTGGGGACGATTTCTACTTTGTTGTCGATTATTTTAAGTGCACCAGGCACGGCAAATCCTGATGCTTTTTTGTGACCTCCGCCATTGAACAGCTGCGCTAATTCGGAGAGATCAATATCATCACGCAATGTTCGAAGGGAACCCTTCACGACATTTTCTCTTTCAGAAAGTAATAAACTGAATTTGCTTTCGGGAATGCCGGTCATAAAATCGACAACACCCTCCAATGCGTCCGGGCCAGTATTGGTTTCAGAAAAATCATCGAGAGTAACGCCAGACACACTCACTTGTTCTTCAGATACATGCAGACGTTCTAAGACTCTACCCCAAATACGTAATTTATTGATGGGCATAGAGTGAAAATTGTGGCGAACGATAGCGTGAAAATTGGCACCTCTTTTGAGGAGTGTGGAAGCTAAGTTCAATGCTTCTTTGGAAGTATTGCTGTGCTGGAAACTACCGGAATCCGTATACAGACCATTTAGTAAGCAAGTAGCTATATCAGCGGTGATCAAAATACCAAGTTCTTTGAGCAGGTAAAAAGTGACCTGAGTCGACGAAGTAGCTTCGGGAATGACAATATTAATGTGGCCAATACCATGATTGGAGTGATGATGATCGATATTGATGACTGTACAATTTTCTTTGAGCCTCTCAAATTTTTCTTTCAATCCATGCATGGCATCACCTTGATCGCAAAGTATGGCGATGTCGACATTCGTGAAATCCGGTAGTTCATTGACCATTTCCTGACTCGTACGCAAGAAATGATATTTGCGAGGTAACTTTGATAGGCTGAAATGGGTAGCCTGTTTTCCTAATTGCTGTAAGCCTAATTTCCAGGCTATATGCGAACCGATAGAATCACCATCAATTCCCACCGGATCAATAAGCAAAATATGCTGCGCTTGATGAATCGCATTTTTGAGAGTGGCAAGTGTTTGTGTATCAAAATTCATAAAACAGGTAATGGTCTATTGTACCGTGATTACTTCAGTCTTTCAATAAGCTTGGTAATGTCTATATTGCGAATCTCGTGTTCGACGAGTGGTTTCTCTGCCAGTTGGGGCAGATTGTCTTCGTAGGTTGATCGTTTTTCTTGGTAGAGTATGCCAATTGGCACTTTTTCTCCCCATTCATGAGCTTTTTGCCAAGCCTTGTCCAAATTACTCGGATCGTGATTTTTTGAGTTCAATTTGTACGTGACTTCCTTACCCCAAGCATACGTATTTACCTTGTTGTACGTGACACATGGTTGTAAGACATCTACCAAAGAAAAGCCGCGATGTTTGATAGCTTCCATCAGAATTTCTTTAAGATGGACAAGATCACCGGCCATGCTTCGACTGACAAATGTGCATCCCGATGCCAAAGCTATTGTCATAGGATTAATCGGTGTATCGATGACGCCAAACGGTGTAGAAACAGTTTTGTCTCCAAATGATGAAGTAGGAGAAGCCTGACCTTTCGTTAACCCATAAATCTGATTGTTGTGAACAATATACGTGACATCGATATTGGCGCGCATAGCATGAATGAAATGCCCCATGCCAATGCCATAACCATCGCCATCACCACCATTGATGACGACATTAAGTTTGTGATTGGCCACTTTAGCACCAAGTGCTACCGGCAGAGCTCGACCATGAACACCATGAAAACCATACGTATTCATCCAGTGAGGCAATTTCCCTGAACAACCGATACCGGCTATTAAGACAATATTTTCCGGTTTCAATTCCATTTCTGCAAAAGCCATTTTCATCGCGTTCCAGATGCCAAAGTCACCGCAGCCTGGGCACCAATCGGGGACGCTTGTCGTAATGTCGAAATCTTTTGGGGTCATATAAGAAGGAGATGGAGGAAATGAGATGGAGAGTTTTTTTTGTTGTTTGTTTTTATCTAAAAATCCTTCATCTACATCTTCATCTTATTCCTTTCACGATAAGTAATATATTTCGGTACATTTGGTTGTTTCTCCGGATCAAGAATATGCTGAATAGTCTCGGTAAGTTCTTTCGCAAAAAACGGTCGGCCGGTGTATTTTACAATTTCATGGGGAATCAGGAAACCGGTTTCACGACGAATAACCCGAGCTAGTTGAGCACTGTAATTTTGTTCAATGGCGATGACTGTAGCGGTCTTTTCAAGAAGTTTCAGAATGTCATGAGGGAAGGGGAGGATAACTGTCATTTGCAGAAATTTGGTGGATATCCCTTGAGATTTGAGCATTTCTTGCGCTTCCAAGATCATCCCCTTGGTACCACCCCAACTGACCAAAAGAATATTAGCGCGCTCACTGCCATAGACGCGATATTTCTCTTTAATCGCTTTGCTGGCCGTCGTCAATTTTTGCATGCGCTTTTCCATTTGCATTTTACGATTGTCAGAATCTTCGCAGATATTTCCTGTGGGATCATGTTCATCCGAAGCTACGACAAACATGCCTTTTGGTTGCCCGGGAATGCTTCGTCCGGATATTCCATCATCACTCCAAGCAAAACGTCGAAAAGGTGATCTTGCTATTTCTTCATCACTGAGAAGCTTGCCTCGTTCAATCGTGATGTCTTGTTGATCTAATTCATCGACAGTTTGTTTGCTTTCAGACAAGTATTTGTCCGACATGATAATTACCGGTGTTTGATACTCTTCCGCATAATTGAATGCATCCCCAGTCATGTAAAAACACTCTTCACTGTCCCCGGGTGCCAAAATAAGGCGAGGAAATTCCCCTTGAGAAGCATGTATGGCAAATTCCAAGTCTCCTTGTTCACTGCGAGTGGGGAGTCCGGTAGAAGGTCCGGGTCTTTGGCACAGTGCGATAACAATCGGCGTTTCTGTCATCCCGGACAAACCCAATGCCTCAGTCATCAGCGAAAATCCTCCACCAGAAGTAGCAGCCATGGCACGTACTCCCGCAAAGCCGGCGCCGATAATGGTATTTACCGCGGCTAATTCGTCTTCAGTCTGTCGGACGGCAATATTGTATTCGTGTGCCTCTGAGGCCATATAATGCAATATTGATGATGAAGGTGTCATCGGGTATTCACCGACAAATTTTACACCGGCACGAATTGCACCCAAGCATATGGCGTCATTCCCACTGAGGAGAATTTTTGCAGGGTCGTTGGTTTTCTTGAGTGTATAAGCAAAATCAATATTTTGTGCTTTGACATGACCATAACCTGCCAATACTGCATCATGATTGCGTTTCACAATAATCTCACCTTTTCTTTTGAAATGCTTATCAATGACAGACTCGACAAAATTAATATCATAATCTGCTAGGGCAAATGCCGCACCGATTGCTACCATGTTTTTGGCAATAGGATCTTGAGCGATAGTTTTAGCAAACGATGTGAGAGGAACGGCGATATACTGTCGATCTTTACGGAACCAAGATTTCTTTTCTATGTTTTGCAAAATGTCGCCATCATAAATAATTGCCCCATCTTCACTGACATCTTCTTGATGGAGAACTATGGTCTCTTCATTCAGTGCAAGCAAAATATGCACTTGCTGCATATGTCCCAACACTTTTTCACTGCTGATACGTACCGAAAAACTATTATGCCCACCACGAATCAGCGAAGGAATTTCGGTATTACCAAAAGCATACAGTCCACCGCGGCTAGAACAAAGCAGGAGAATTTGACCGGTTGTATCGAGTCCCGCTCCCGCTTCACCACCGACGAGGATAGAAAGTTCTTGTTTGTTCATGAAAAAACATCGCTTTCTCTTTTATAATGTTTTCCTCTTACATTTGCAATAATTTGGCTAATGAAGTCGTAGACACGTACGCAGTTTCACGAATCTCAGGTACACCCTGAAAGAAAAGGGATGTAGGATTAAAGTACCAAATCCTAACCCAACATCCCTATGACAGTGTATCGGAGAATCTTCTTTGGTTTAAGAGGTATTCGTAGTGTTCTTAAACAGTATGACGAAAGTATGCTCAGCCAATGGCAAAGAGATCTTCTGAAAGAGAGACTCACTCTGCTCACCTGGTATGATAGTCATGATCATTCTCTTTCAGCTACTGCTCGGTACTTCACTACGTCACGTTCCCATGTTGTTAAACTGGTAAGTTTACGCGAGAAAGGAGGTTTACACGCTTTAATACCTAAGAAACCCGGTCCTCGAAAGAAGCGAGGAACCAAACTCACTCCTACAGAAAAACTCCGGATAGAAAACTTGGCGAGAGCTTATCCTGATTGGAGCCACAAGAAATTGACTCCTTATTTGGGAGGACTGAAAGCTATGACTATCTACCGTTATCTGGTTGAAAAAGAATTGCGGGTGAGACAGAGATGTCCGGGATATTTCAAGAAGCCGAATACCGTCAGTCACTGGAAGATTAAACGCATCAGGTTACCTACAGACTATGAACACACCTTGCCGGGCGACCTGGTAGCTCTCGATTCAATGGTGGAATATGTAGGGCCACATCGAAAGAAACTATATTTCATTTGTTGCATTGATTTGGCTACCAGAATAGGGATTGCGGTCGCTAGTACTCACCATACTGCACGAGAAGCTGCGAAGGTACTGCAACTCATGAGAGAAGTTTTACAGGTGCCCATTGAAGCAGTGTTAACGGATAATGGCAGTGAATTTTTGGGAGATTTTCAGGAAGCTTGCATACGAGAACATATTATTAATTTCTTTAGCAGACCAAGGACTCCCAAAGACAATGCAGTTAATGAGCGATTTAACCAGACCGTACAACGATCTTTCTACTGGCGATGTGATCTTACTCAACCGGTTTCTGAGATTAATACCACGCTTGCCGATTGGCTGATAGAATACAACTGCTTACGACCCCATGAATCTCTTTCTATGCGACCGCCTGTTGCTCACTATTTCAAAACCTTCTACCAAGTTCGCCTACACTCAACAATTGATACCCAGGTGTACCCGAGACTATGGAACCGTACAACACGTGCATAACCTCAGATACATATTGGACTGCATGAGGCCCTAGGCCTATGGCATTCTTTCATCACATTCATTG
>MEWR01000012.1:6341-9223 GCA_001773455.1 Candidatus Abawacabacteria bacterium RBG_16_42_10 | reverse complement strand
GCTAAGGATAACTCCTGCCCTAAAACAAGCCACGTTGTCGACTCAATCGAGTTTTGTTCGCGACTACATGATGATAAAATTATACAATGAACAACCGCAGAGCAGTGCAGGCGGCTCATTTTTTCCAATATCGATTGTTTGTAATTGTAGCGAGAAGTATATACAAAATTGACTTGATCGGTTCGAAAAAATATTAATATTTCATATCGTGCCGATTATGATACAAACAAGGATACTCAAATGAAAATGGCTCTAAGAATAGGTGTTGACATAGGAGGAACATTTACGGATGCAATAGCCATCTCAGAAAGCGGCATTAAAACTGCAAAAGTGCCTTCTAACCCTTCAAAGCCTGGGGAGGCCGTACTGACTGCTGTAAATGCGCTAAACCTTGAAGAATCACCTGAACGCTTTTTGCATGGGACCACCCTGGTAACCAATATGCTTTTAGAGCGAAAAGGGGCGAAAACAGGGTTCATCACCAGCCAGGGTATGCGCGACATCCTCCATATTGGTCGCCACGAACGACCTCTTAATTATGCAATTAAACAGGAAATTCCCCATCAACACCATCCACCTGTGCCTAGGAAATGGCGTCTAACGGTTCCTGAGCGGGTGGATGCGCAAGGTGAAGTCATAACCCCATTGGATGAAACGATGGTACGCCGTGCCGCGCGCGAACTGGCAGATATGGGGGTCGAGGCCATTGCGATTGGTTTCTTGCATTCTTACCAATACCTTGAACACGAAAAAATGGCGGAAGAATGGGTAAGGGAAGAAGCACCGGACTTGTTTATATGCACTTCCAGCGAAATCTCCCCACGTTTTCGTGAATACGAACGCTTCCTTACAACAGCCTGGAACGCCCGTGTTGCCCCTCAAGCTGCCCGGTACGTATCGAACCTGGCAAGAGAACTGGATTCTCGTTGGCCAGGCTTGAAATTGACCTTGATGACAAGCAATGGAGGCCTGGAAGAGGTGAATATGAAATCTGACGCCACCTATGGAGACCTCCGTCGAACACCGATTCGGCTTGGGCTATCCGGTCCGGCTGCAGCAGGAAATGCCATCACCCGTGTTGCATACGATCTCCATTTGAATAACTGTGTCGGGCTGGATGTTGGGGGTACCAGTTCCGATATAGTCGTAGTTCGCGAAGGTCGCTTACGTGAAGCTCCGTGGGAAGAACGTAAGATTGGCGGGTATGTGCTCCAAATCCCGATGCTGGATTTATATACGATTGGTGCGGGTGGAGGTTCACTTGTCCATCGCGATGAATTTGGAGCCATGCACGTTGGTCCGCAATCAGCGGGTGCAGATCCCGGCCCGGCTTGTTACGATCGTGGGGGCTCACAAGCTACGGTAACGGATGCAGCAGCAGTAGCCGGCAGACTCCCCGGAAATATTTTGTTGGGCGGCACCATGCCCATTCGAGTTGATCTGGCTCAAAATGCAATCGCAGAAGCATTTGGTGTAGATACCCTGGAGGAAAGCATCCGCTCGGCCCTCCAGGTTCTGTCGCTGGCCGAAGCGAACATTGCCTTTGGCATTCGCGAACGTACTGTAGCGCGTGGATTGGATCCGGCAGAACTTGCACTGGTCGCTGCAGGTGGCGCGGGACCCTTATTAGCTTGTGGCGTTGCTGAAACTTTAGGGCTCGCCGAAGTCATTGTGCCGCACCGTCCAGGCTTACTTGCAGCCTGGGGCTTGTTGGTAGCCCCCGACAGACGGGAGGCAACTGTCACAATTTTGCGATTGCTGAGTGAAATCACAGCCAAAGAAGCGAAAGCCTACTATTCCGAGGCTGAAAAGAAAATATCCGCATCTCTTCCTGAAGGTGCAAATTTATTGAAAATAGCTGCGCTCAGATATCTAGGACAAGGGTTTGAAGTAGAAATTCTCCTGAACAACCCTACCGATATCGTCTCCCTCGCAACGAAGTTCCATGAAACCCACCAGCATGAATATGGATTTTCAATTCCGGAGGCAGAAGTGGAGTGGGTAGAACTACGCGCCTTCTGGGAGGTCCCGGGCGCAAATTTGGATTTTCCCCTTCCGAACACCAAGGGACAAAAAACCGATGAACAAGTGTCGGTATGGGAATTTGATCCTGAGCAGAATGATGTGAAGTCTAGACCGTTTGAAACCCTGGCGAAATACATCCCCAGAGATTTCCTCGTTAGCGGGTCCCAAATTGAGGGGCCGGCAATCATCCCTGAGCAAGACGCGACCACTTATATACCTACTGGTTGGAAAGCCCATGTTACTGAAAATGGTTATTTGAGAATCAAGAAGGGTGAACGGTAATTATGACAATAAACAACACCGAACTGACCCTGGAGAGCCAGGTGATCTATGGCGCGATGACCACCCTCGCGCGCGAGGTTGGCCATCGACTGAAGCGGGCTGCATATTCATCCCTCATTCGTGAATCTGACGATTATGGAGCGGCTCTTGTTTCTTCGAATTTCGAATTGCTGGCAGAGGCTGAAACCACTCCCTTACAGATGGGGCCGTTAGCCGGTTACTGCAGAGGGGTTCTTCAGAGCCTAGCGATGGATGGAGAAGAACTTGACCCGGGCGCTGTCTATTTACACAATGACCCTTATCGAGGCGCAAGCCACAGCCCTGATATTGGCGCCATTGCACCGCTATATGCAAATGGGGAATTATTTGGATTTGTAGGAACAGCTGCACATCATGTCGATATTGGCGCGGCAGTGCCGGGCACCTGCATCATCAAGGCGCACGACACGTTCAGCGAGGGCATTCGCCTGTTGGCGTACCCGGCAGAACGCGATGGAAAACCGGACAAAGCTGCCTGGAGACTTATCGAAAACAATGTCCGTATGCCAAGATTGGTTGTAGGTGATTTGCGCGCC
>MEWR01000012.1:0-6255 GCA_001773455.1 Candidatus Abawacabacteria bacterium RBG_16_42_10 | reverse complement strand
ACAATTGATCCGTATTGCAGAATTACGAATGCGCGAGGCCATCCGATCCCTGCCGGATGGAATATATACAGCTACAGGGTACCTTGACGGCTATGAAGATACCGGCGAGGTGGACATTCCCATCAAGGTTACCCTCGAAATCAAAGGTGATGAGATCCGCGTGGATCTGACCGGAAGTGCGCCACAGCTTGACCATGCGCCGATCAATATGCCGTTCTACGGCACCACTGACATGGCAGTGTTACTTACTTTACGAATGTTGTTATTACCAGAGACGGAGCATCCAAACCTGCCGCATAATGCGGGAATGTTCCGCCCGATCACAATTTTTGCTCCTGAGGGAACCATCGTAAATCCAAAATTCCCTGCGCCGACGATTGGCCGCTTTTGTGGGGGTCAAATGGTAGCGAATTTAATTGTCCGTGCAATGCAAGATGTCTTACCACACCATGTTTGCGCCGGTTGCTCGACAACAAAAGCTGTCACGTTTTCAAGTGTAAGGGATGGAGAGTCATGGATCTACATGGATGTGACAGAAGGCGCGTATGGTGGAATGCATGATCTGGATGGCCTAGATGCAGTTGATGTGCTATATGCAAACACAAAGAACAACCCGATTGAGGATATCGAAGTCCATTACCCTCTCAGGGTGGAGAGATATGAGCTAAGAGAAAACACTGCCGGAGATGGTCAATGGCGTGGAGGTTATGGTCCCCTACGTGATACAAGAATGCTTGTTGATGGGTTCATCTCGGTGGAAGGAGATGGGTTCCGCCACGCCCCCTGGGGGCTAAAAGGTGGAGAAGATGGCGCCACAGGCGGAGTGATGATCTTTGAAGATGAGAACACCAAGGGGAAATTGCTCTCTTCAAAGATAGATAATATGTATGTAAAAAAGGGAACAGTGATTCGGGATTTATGTCCTTCTGGCGGTGGATTTGGTCCACCTTCAAAACGATCTGCACTGGCAAGACAAAGAGATGTTGAAGATGGCCTGGAATTGGACAAGGAGTAAAGATGCCTAAAGCATTAGTGATAAACCCGAACACATCTCAAGAGATGACTACCGAGATTAAAGAGACAGCCACGCGCGCTTTTCAAGCTCCCTGGGAGTGTGAAGTTCTTTCAGCGCCTGCAGGGCCGGAATCACTAGAATCATGGACGGATTACCATCTGGCAAGCGTATGTGTATTACCACTGGCCAAATCTTACCAGACTGACGCAGATGGTATCGTTCTGGCCTGCTTTGGCGACCCGGGATTATATCTATTGAAAGAATACTGTGAGATCCCCGCTATCGGAATTGCGGAAGCCTCTATGTCACTGGCCATTATGCTGGGAGCAAAATTCGGCATCCTGGCCGGGATGCGTCGGGCTGTTGAGCTGATGGACAGTATGGTCCGAACCTATGGAATGGAAGCACGCTATGCGGCCACAGAGTCACTGGACATGCGGGTGCTCGATTTCGAGAAAGACCGGGGGACAACGCTTGGCAAACTGGAATCTACCAGCTTGAAACTTAGGCAACAGGGCGCGGAAGTACTCTTGCTTGGATGTGCCGGATTAACAAATTTTGTCGACGAGTTACAAAGCAGGATTGAAATGCCTGTAATTGATCCTGTAAATGCGGGATGCCAGATTCTAAAAGCGATTTATGCTTGCGGCTTAAAAACAAGTCATATCGGGTTATTCAGCTACCCTGCAACACAAAGAATGAACCACTTAGATACATTATTCACTAACGATATGATAAAAGTTTTGATGGAAAGAGAAAAATAGTCTAATGATTTTCACTTTCCAACCATTGACCCGAAATTCAAAACATTCTGCATCTATTTTCTATTAAATGCTACTTTCATCTCCTCCACAGAAAGCACATCGTTAGGTAGGCCCTCTTCAACCAAGGCTTGCCCAACCCGGGTAATTTGTGGGGGTTCCACAAAGGTCTGTTTCAGAATTTCGGGCTGGGCAAACACTTCACGTGTAGGACCGTCCAATAGCTTACGACCCTTCCCCAAAACCACAGTACGTTCTGCATAATCTGCAACAATCCGCATCTCGTGGGTGATGATAATAATTGTATGCCCTTCCTCATCCCTCAAACGCTTGAGAAAATTCATAACCTCAATCGATTGACGCACATCCTGACCCGTGGTGGGTTCATCAACAATGATTGTTTTTGGGCGCAAGGCCAGAATAGATGCAATGGCTACTCTCTGACGTAAACCCTTATCGAGAAAATATGGATGTGTATCAAATACGTCTTCATGTACGCCAGCTACCTGTGCGGCTTCAATCACGCGCTCTTTCACCTCGCTCTGCGAAAGTCCTATGTTGTTAGGACCATAGGCAATTTCCGCCCAAACGGTTCGGTTAAATAACTGGTGGTCAGGATTTTGAAAGACATATCCCACTTTTGTAACCAGTTGTTTAATGATGCCTCTTTGCCTTGTGTCAAGGTCATCAACAATAATGCTCCCTTGGGTGGGCCTCAGCAATCCATTCAGGCATTTAGAAAGGGTTGTTTTACCAGATCCGTTTTGCCCGATAAAGGCAATAAACTCTTCTTCTGCGATTTCCAAGTTTATGTCAAAAAGCGCTGGGGTACCGTCTGGATAAACATAATCCAATGCATCAACAGTTATCAGTTTTGCCATGACGGTTACCGCCTTTTCAGGGCTTGGCGAGTAGTTTCAATACCACCGGCTAAATCAAGAGGCAAATTTATCGAGGCGGGTAGGGCTTTCTCAGAAATCAGCCACTGGACGAATTCAGTGCTTTCTGGTGCTAGCACACCGCGATCTTGAAGATAATTTGAATCAGAGTAAAACTCCCTTGTAGGTAAATATCGGTCCACTAAACCCTCGTACATCAATAGCATCTTATCAGCAAGAGGGGCCAACTGTTCTACATTATGTTCAACAACGATCAGAGTGTGCTCACCGGCTTTCTTTAACCTCCGGAGAATATCAAATATCAGATTTTTACCTAAAGGATCAATCATGGATGTCGGTTCATCCATGATAATGATGGGGGGATTCATAGCCAAGACGCAGGCGATAGCGACTCGTTGTTTTTGCCCGCCGGAAATGTCGTAGGGGCTCTTATCAAGCAAATCCTGGATCAAGGTTGTTTCCGCGGCCCAATCGATTCGCTCTTTAATCTTAGCATGTTCAAACCCCATATTCTCCAACCCAAATGCCAACTCCTCTTCCACAGTCATTGCTGTGAATTGGGCTTCTGGATCGGAAAAGACAAATCCAACATTTGTCGCTAGCTCCAATGCATCTGAGTCAAAAACCTTTTTTCCAAAAACTTCTACGGACCCTTTGTAAATGCCATTATAGCTATGCGGGATCAATCCGCATATTGCAGATACTAATGTGGTTTTTCCATGTTCATTTGCACCAACAACACCAATAAAATCGTTTTTTATAATTTCAAGGTTAATGCCTTTTAACGCAAAATTCGTTCTGTGTTCATAACGCCATTGTAGATCTTTAAATTTGATAGCTGCATCCATATCGAATCAACCTTGATGAGTTAAGAGGGAATTCCCAATGCCTGGCGGAGAAAAATATTCAAGGGTGAGTGTTCGATCGCAAATACATTGAAGAATATCTGCGTCAATCCTGTCACAACGAAGATGATTATCATAAAAGCTATTGCAACAAAATCTCGCTTCGAATAAGAATAAGTCGAACGGATATAGTCCTCCCGCGGTTTTCCAGTGCTTGTACGACCAGTAAGGGTATAACCACGGGCAAACAAGGCGTTGCTGATTTCATTTGCGCGCCGCAAAGCAATGGAAAAGAGCGGGATCAAATACATCATATATAGTTTTACCTGATCGCTAAATCTCATTGCTTTGGTATCCAATCCGCGCGCTTGTTCTGCCTCCCGGATTGTTCTGAAATCCTCCATGAACATACCAGCCGCTCGGATAGAAAGTCCAACGACATAAGAAGCCACAAACGGTAATCGAAGCGCCCGCAACCCGACAAGCAATTCGCGTTCACGGTTTGTAGAAAAGAATAGAATAGTACCAAATAACATTGCAATCAAGCGCCAATAAGCAGCAAATGTAAAAAAGACGGGCTGATAATAAATTGTCTTTCCCAAAACCTCTAATGGCGTATAGTTGGGATCTTTCCCAGGGGCAAGAATCACGACTGTGAACATAAAGATTGCCACTGTAAAGATAATTGGCATATATATTTTCAATTGTTGAATGTCAACTTTGCCCCAGCGCAATAAAGCCAGATTGACGAACAAAAGAAGTATATTCATTTCAGGAATAAAAATAAAAAGAGGGGTAACACCCAGAAAAATGAACAATATCAGTCGTGTAGCTGGATGAAAAGCATAAAAGGGTGACACCATTGGCACATAGCCCAGCAACGTCTTTCGTGATTTTGCGGCTCGTTCAGGGCTTGCTGTTAGGGTAGTTTCAGTATTCATAAGATAGGAGAAATTACTGGGTGGATCAAAAGACCCACCCAGATTTAAGCTTGTAATACTACGCCCAGTAGTCTTTGCAAAACGCTTTACTGCGGACAACCAATGGGGATACGTATTTCAAGACTAGGCCGCCAAGAACGATGGTTGGGATCGTATTCCCAATAAACCAACCCAGGAATGAAACGAATTGTGCCGCCTGGGTGATTAAGCCAAAGGCAACCAGCATGGTGGTTCCCCAGGCTGCGCCAATTGCGTTCGGAACCAATGCGCCCCAGAGGATGAAAACCCACCAATCTTTTCCGGTGGGCAGGCTGGGATTCGATTTAAATCTTCGGAAAGCCCAGCCTGCGACCATACCCTGAAGTATGTTGGCTGGAAGATAAGCAATCGAAACCGGAAGCGGTGCTGAGCCAGATAACGAATTGGAAATTAATGGGAATAATCCGGCCGCAATGCCGCCCCACCATCCAAACCAGATAGATCCAATGCTTTGAACCGCCTGGCCAGGCCAAAATGCAGAAACGAAACCGATTGGGATTGCCAGGCTTCCAAAGGTACCAACCACAATACCGATACCCGTGAAGAGCGCCAGCATGACCACATGGACGATCCCAGGTTTACGAACTTCACCTTCTTCTAATTGCCAAACGTTTTCCATTGTTTTACTCCTTTCATCATTTTGAAAAAGATACATGACACTACGAATTGTGTGTTGTGGCGGATGCACCTCCTTCCTGTTTAGACAACTCCCGTAAATTAAGATAAAATCCCCGCCCAAGTAAAACAGACGGGGATCTGTACAAAGGGATACTGAACTACAATCCAAAAATTCATAACAATTCTCTTCACTTGTCTGGTTTGTATAACACAAAACTATAAATAAAGATGTGCAAAATTCTCAACAATAATCTAATTGCTTTACCAAACATTGAAATTTCAGAGTTCTGCTCAGGTTCTCATGCGATCTGTTTTGTCTTGGTTTTCCCTGACAAAGCACTTCCGCTAGTGATATTCCCTGCCCCAAGAGTACCCGCGCCGTTAGTTCAATCGAGTTTCTCTCCTGACTACTTGATGAAAGCTATATTAGGACGACTTTGAGCGGTTGCGGTGGTCATGGGGTGATGATACCACCACTGTGAAACTAAGCGCACATATCAAATTGATGGTGTGCACGCAAAGGTTGTCAGGGAAAGGAAGCCTGAGGTAGGATAGTAAGCAGCTAACAAAACCACCTACCCGAGGCTCAAAATGAAATATAACATTGAAAAGATAAACCTGATAGCAAAGCAATTGGCGGAAATTGTGGAAGAGGCGCTGGAAGAAGAGAGCAAGGAAGGCGTCCTGATCGGGGAGATAGAAATGGGGATGCGAGAAAGTTTGCGAGAAATAGGAAAAAGCGCATTGAAATGTTTTTTGGAGAATGCAGAAAGGGAAGTGGAAGCAGAAATAGAATGTGGCTGTGGCGGTAAGTTGCAATACCAACGGCGACGAGAAGCAACCCTCTGGTCTGTCTTTGGGAAAATGACTTATACGAGAGCATATTATTCGGGCTGTAAGTGTGGCGAAGGACAAGCCCTGATAGATCAACGATATGGAATAGAGCCAGGCAAGGTAACGGCAGGCTTGGCACATTTATTAGCGTTGAGCGGGATCGACAAATCATTTGAAGAAGGGCAGGAATGGCTGAATGCTTTTTTGCTATTTGAAGTATCAGAGAACACGATCCGAGCGGAAACACAGTTCCTGGGAGAACTGCAAAGACAAGCGGATGAAGATTTGATCAAAGAAATGCAC
>MEWR01000011.1:93574-103483 GCA_001773455.1 Candidatus Abawacabacteria bacterium RBG_16_42_10 | reverse complement strand
CTGCCACGAACCCGACCCTGAGGGATCGAAGGGGAGTGGTTGTGGTGGACCGCAGGAGACTCGAACTCCTGACCTCTTCCATGCCATGGAAGCGCTCTACCAGCTGAGCTAGCGGCCCAGAGCGAGCATACTTTAACAACTTTTCTTGTTTTTGTAACGTGTAGAGCGCATCGCGCTTTTTGATTTGTTGCTGAAGGCTCCCATCTGAGACTAGCGGCCCAAGACCAGCACACACTAACAACTCCCACTATTTTTGCAACGTGCAAAGCTATTTACCTAATCTGTCTGCCAAAATATCGATAATTGGTGCTAGTTTTTTGTCATTTAACCAAAGTTTTCTTATTTCGGCGCGCAAACTTTCATGCTGTATATAGCCCTTATCTGGTTTCCCGCCCATCAAGTCAGAAAATTCCAAATTGAGTAATTCGGTGAGAGATTCCTTGACGTCGTTGTATGCTAATTTTGAAAGTCCCCCATCGACTAACTTTTGGCCAAAAGCATACCAGGTATAAAAGTGGAGAAGCTCATGCATTATAGTGTTATTTGAAAACTCGGAGCCTGTTTTTACGAAAAAATAATTCTTATCAATATTGTACGTACAGCGTTCATTATGAGTTAAATAAACATTAGTAATGGCAACAGGATAAACAATCCCAAATATCTTTTCTGCCCGTTCCGTAAACCTTGATTCGATCTTTTTCCATCTTTCTTCAACGTCAGAGATTTCTTTTTTAGCATCAAAGTCATTTATCTTATTTTGTTCGTCAATAAATACTTTAACTTTACCAGCTTCAAAGTTATTGCCGTACTTTTGAATATACAGGCTTTGAAATTTTGTCAGCTTTTTATTATTTACCGCTTTCGTCGATTTTATGATGTTTTCGACATCTTTATCTATGTCGTAGGAGAAGTGTAATTGCATAAAGTGAATATTCTCTTGTGCACCACCCGCCCTCCCTGGGGTCGCCTCAGGCGACCACCCTTTAGCTAAGCGTAACAAATAAATAATGAAAAAATCTTTTTGACTTTTCCTTCACTGACAATTTAGAATTTAGAATTTAGAATTGTTTTCATTTCTTCCTCCACTTGTTCAAAAATATCGACCATTTGTTTCTGTTCTTCTTTGGTAAATTTACTTAGCACTGTACCTTGTCGCTCTTGTCCTGGTTCAAAATGCTCGGGTTGAATGCCGATACGGAAACGGTGGAATTGTTCACTGCCCAAAGCAGCAATGATTGATTTAATACCATTATGGCCGGCACTGGAGCCTTCAGTGCGAATGCGAATCTTACCCCAAGGTAAATCCAATTCATCATAAACGATCCAAAAATTTTCCGGCTGTAATTTGTAAAATTGTTGAATACTAAGCACTGCCTGGCCAGATACATTCATGAAGGTCTGTGGCTTTACTAAAAGAATATCTTGACCCTCATATGTTCCTTTTGAAATCTCCGCGGTAAAGTGTTTATCAAGATGAAACTTCGGAAATTTCCAATCCGTTTGAATCATATCGAGAAAAAGAAATCCAATATTATGCTTGGTTTTTTCATATTCTTTGCCGGGATTTCCTAAACCAACGATAACAATCATGACGTAAAAGGAATATCTTGATATGGGATTTTCATCTTACCAACGACCACAGTTGCATCCTTAGCATCTTTTTCCTTTTTCAGGATACGCATAATTCCTAACTTTTTGAAGATATCAAACAGACGTATCATCGCTTCCGGGTTTTTCGTATTGGTCATATTAGCAATTTGCTCGATACGCTTCCCACGAATAATAATTTCATTTGGTTCGGGTCGCTCAATAAAAAAAGTTTTGGGTCCACCTTCGAGATGTGGCTTCAAAACCGGGATTTCGTGTTTTTCTGCAGACAGATCTGGTTCAAGATGCATTTTGGGCAATGTGCTGAGTAGTTCGCCGATTTTCCCGAGAAGAGGCTTTAATCCCTTTTTCGCCACACAAGATATTGCAAAAACATCAGTGTTTTTTTTGATAATTTCTGCCTTCTTCAGACTATCAATGAGCAGTTCCGTAGCATCTTCATCAATCGTATCAACTTTGTTTAGCACAATAATCTCCGGTTTCTCAAGAATCTCAGGATCAAATAAGCGCAGTTCCTCACGAAGAGCTTTGTAATCGGCAACTATATCTACTGACTGGACATCCAATATATGCACGATGACGCGAGTACGCTGAATATGACGGAGAAATTCGGTTCCCAGGCCTTTACCCAGATGTGCTCCTTCGATAAGTCCGGGAATATCAGCCACTACAAAATCAAAATCACCAAATCTCACGACACCGAGATTGGGAATGAGAGTGGTAAATGGATAATCCGCAATTTTTGGCTTGGCATTCGAAATCACTGATATCAGTGTCGACTTACCGACCGATGGATAGCCAACCAAACCCACATCCGCGATGAGTTTCAATTCCAATTCCAATGCTTTTTTCTCGCCTTCTTCTCCCAATTCTGCAAATTTTGGTGCCTGACGAACAGCAGAAATGAAATGAGCATTACCGAAGCCACCTCGCCCTCCCTGCGCAATGCGCACCATCTGCCCTGGTTCAAAAAGATCAGCAACAACCTGGCCGTTTTCTCTTACTAATGTCCCCACAGCAACGGGCAAAATCAGATCTTCACCGTCGGCACCTGCGCGATTAGATCCCCCTCCTCCCTCGCCATTATGAGCTTTAAAATGCTTATGCGTACGAAAATCACTCAAAGTATTAACGTTTTCATTAGCTTGAAAATACACGTCCCCTCCCTGACCGCCATTCCCTCCATCGGGACCACCCATAGGGATAAATTTTTCACGGCGAAAACTAACGAGGCCATTTCCTCCATTCCCAGCTTCAATTGTTACTTTGGCTATATCAACGAACATCTTATTAATTAAGTTCTAAATTCTAAGTTCTAAATTCTAAGTTCTTGTATTGAGTTCAAATTTTGAACTTAGAATCCTTCGACAAGCTCAGGACAGGCTCTAGAACTTTGAACTTGCTTCTGCGATTACTTTCATATATGCAGAAAAGAGAGGATGTGGCTTGGTGGGACGTGATAGGAATTCAGGATGAAATTGAACACCGACCATAAATGGATGATCTTCGATTTCTACGATTTCCACAAGGTCCAAATCAGGATTCACACCAGCGACCAATACTCCAGCTTTTTCTAAACGCTCACGATAGTCATTATTATACTCATAACGATGTCGATGACGCTCCTTGATGTGGATCTTATCATATGCAGCTTGTACTTTGGTTCCTTTTGTTAGTTTGCAATCATATACTCCTAAGCGATTGGTGCCACCCTTGGAAGTGATCTTTTGTTGCTCAGGCATTAAATGTATGACCGAGTCCTCGGCTTTGGCATCAAACTCTTCGGAAGTAGCGTTCTTTAGTCCGAGCAAATTACGGGAAGCCTCAATCACCATCATTTGCATACCCAAACATAATCCCAAATAAGGAATTTTATGCTCACGGGCATATTCCGCAGCAAGGATTTTCCCTTCAGTACCGCGTTTACCATATCCCCCCGGAACTACAATACCATCGAGATCTTTGAGAATTTTTATTCCTTCTTTTTCCAATTCCTCCGAATCAATATCAACAATCTCAGGATTTACACCATGTGACCAGGCAGCAGCTTTGAGTGCTTCTATTACACTAAAATACGCATCGATAGAGCGAGCATATTTGGCAATAAGTCCGATTTTCTTGATTTTCTTGGCTAGTTTTCTATCTTTGTGCAATTTCTCCCACTTTTTAAGATCGACTTCATGATAAGCAAGTTCAAGTTTTTTGGCGATGGTGAGACCAATGTCATGTTTTTCAAAGGCGAGAGGCACATGATAAATCGACTCATCCGTAACCGCTGGGATGACAGCCTGCTCAGAAACCCCTGAAAAGAACGCGATTTTTTGGAGTATATCTTTGGGAAGATGATAATCGGACCTTGCTATGATCATATTGGGACGAAGACCGATACGACGAAGTTCACGTACTGAAGCTTGTGCAGGTTTTGTCTTCAGCTCTTGAGAAGCCATTAAATATGGAATCAGAACCACATGTACAAAGTAAATATTTTCAGTACCAACATCATGTCGCAATTGACGCATAGCTTCCAGAAAAGGTTCAGCTTCAATGTCTCCGACCGTACCTCCGATTTCCACACTGATAATGTCAGCCTTGCTGATCTCGGCCGCCCGCAAAACCTCAGCCTTGATAGCATCAGTTATATGAGGAATGATTTGGATGGTCTTACCCAAGAATTCTCCTTGTCGTTCTTTGGATAAAATTTTTGTGTAGATTTGTCCTGTAGAAACTGAGGAATGACGGTTGAGAGAAATATCCAAAAATCGTTCGTAATGGCCGAGATCAAGGTCAGTCTCTGCGCCATCATCAGTGACAAACACTTCGCCATGTTGAAAAGGATTCATCGTTCCCGGATCAATATTCAAGTATGGATCAAATTTCATCGGGAAAATACTATATCCCATCCCCTGCAAGATGGTGCCCATAGAAGCAGCTGATATCCCTTTACCCAAGCCAGAACATACTCCTCCTGTTGTAATAATAAACTTTTGCTTTTTTGGCATAAACACAATCTAAATATTCGACACTTTCTCATGGTCGAATCAAGAAAGCAAACTCTTGTCAAAAGCAGTCTTTTCCAGTAGATTCTCCTCTCTCAAATAATCTATGAAACACAGAGCATCCCTTGGCAAAAAGGACAATGTGTCTTTTTTCCACCACATCACCAAAGATACTCTCTCTCACGTTGAGTACTTGAACAGAAGAGGAAAAGATCCTACGAAAACATTTGAAGATATTGTACGCAACATTATTGTCCGTCATGCCAAAAAAGATCCAGATTTTTTCCTACACCGTTTCCGAGAGCCGGAAGATATAGACCTATGTTCACAGGCAATAAGCCTTTATATCGAGGAACTTATTTTGAGATATATTTTCGAAGATTTTGGAAACAGTAGGTATGGTCATTTGGAAGACCTGGATAAGTTCCAAGATCACGCTTTAGATACTCTGGAGCTTTTCTCACGAAATGTGCCGGTAGATATCGATCATTTTTTAATGCAGGCAAGGTGTGTAGCAAATTACAGTATCGCGATGATGGAAGTAAGTACGCGAAAAAAACATGAGCTACAGCAGAAAAAAAGAACCTCACAATTTATTCAAAGAAGTAATGATTATTATCTTATTAATACACTCCTGAGTCCCAATATTGCCCAATTTGCCGAACGTATCCTTTTACGAAAAAGACTACAGGCAATATTAAGTTTTCAATTAGAACAACGTTCTTGGGAAAAATTCGATGACAATGTTTTCAGTTCTAAAGATGAAATAATTATACGAGAATCATTGCCACCTCGTTCACTGTTACCCCATTAAAAAGAGGCTACATCGGACCTTTTACAAAAACATCACGTTTTCTTTCAGAATAGTAATTTATAACCAGGCGAAACTTACACTGACAAGCTTAGCAAATTCAGCTCTGGAAATGGGATCATTCGGTCTGGAAACGCTATCTGGAGACTTTTTGCCACCTGATTTCTGAATAATTTTCAGCGCCTCACTGCGAGAAATAGTATTGAAAGGAAAAAATTTATCTCCCTGACCACTGACAATACTCCAAGCTTTTCCAGTATGAATGAAGCCATCAAACCAATCAGTTTTTTTACTGTCTTTGAAACGACTCACAGCTGGATAATTGGTTGCGGGGATCTGTCCGGCTTTCAAAACAATCTTCAGTGCCTCGGCGCGTGTCAGGTTTTTTTCAGGAAAGAAATTGTTATTAACTCCCTGACTCAGATCAAATTCACGCAACGTTTGAATATATTTAAATGCCCAATGAGATTCGGAAACATCATTAAAATTTCCGGTTTTTAGAAGACTTTTCTTTTGATCTCGTAACAATTGCCATACACTCTGATCCTCAGCGCCAAGTCGCCAGAATGCCACACCAAACACCGGGAATGATGACGCCTCTTTCCATTTATTCTCGATACTGTCTTTGTTTTGGAAATAGACTGTCCTTTTTTCTGTTTCTTCGGGTTTGTCGACAAGAGGCTTATCGTAGATAAAAAACGCCTCTTTATCCGTATCATTCCATTGAATAGTCGGCTTATATTTTCCAAGTAAATATTCCGCATCCTCAAAAGTCACCGAGTATGTTTTTTCTTTTTCGCCCCAATTATATCCATACAAGGGCATGCCCAAGATCAATTTCTCTGCTGGTATTTGAGTTTTGGCAAATTCAAGAATGTCTTTAATCCAAGGTACAGGTGCGATAGCTCCCGCTGAACCACCACTGTAATGTTTGTCATATCCCATAATACGAAAACGATCGACTATTTCGCCGATTTTTTTCCAGTCCTGTGACTGCACACTTTCCCAAGGACCCGGGGCTTCAGTTTTAGCTTGAATAGCTGCCGTTAGCATTTTTCCCTCTTTATGGAGTTCGGTCGCCAGTGATTTTAGCAGCGCAATAAAATTGTCTTTGTTTGCCAATTTCAAACCTTCGAAATCTATATCGATGCCGTCATAGTTATGTGTTCTCACTTTGTCCATGACTACTTTCACAAATGCATTTCGTTTTTCTTCATCGGCCATCACCTGAGAAGCCCGCGCATCCTTGAAACTGTTGGTAATGCTCGGAATAATGCGAAAACCTGTTTGATGCGCAAGATTCACAAATTCAGGATCTTCCGATCCCTTGGAAAGTCCGATACTTCCATCATCATTGAGGTAATACCAAAACGGACTGATTTCCGAGAACAAATCAGTATTTCTCTTCAATGTCTTCGTCGCATTTTCAAAATCCCAAGAAGGTAACCATGCAGAAATGATTGGATTGACGGTTGAAAAAGCAAAAACAACAGGGGTGTTTAAACAGACGACGATAAATATTGTGATTTTGAGAAATAGTCGAAACATGTTTTTAGTTCTAAATTCTTTGAGATTCTTCCCCTTCACTTTGTTCAGGATCAGAATGACAGGCTGGAGATTACATTTTCTCTGGTACAGAAATTCCTAACAATCCTAATCCGTTTTTCAATGTGTTAGCAACTTGGGAAATGAGATACAATCTTGTCTCCTTCTCATCATCATTATTCGCCTTAAGTACAGGCACATCATTATAAAACTGATTAAACAAGGCTGCTACATGCAAAAGGAATTGCGCTAACACATGAGGCTCATATGTATCTGCCGCACGGGCAACGATAGTAGGGAAACGATAGATAAAAGATAGCAAATGATGCTCTATTGGCAATGTAAATACAACTTTATTTACAACTTTTTCCTCATAGTCACCCTTACGCATAATGCTTTTGATACGTGCATACGTATACTGCAGATATGCTGATGTATCACCATCAAAGCTAATGGCAGTATCCCACGAGAAGACAACGTCACTGGCACGATTATGTACTAAATCACCAAATTTAATTGCACCTAAAGCGACCATCTTTGCTAACTCTTCTTTCTCAGTATCAGGCAAATCGACCTTTTTCTCCTCCAGAATTTCCTGAGCACGCTTGATGCCCTCGGCAATTAATTCGCGCAAATAGACAACATTTCCTTTGCGAGTAGACATTTTCCCTTCAGGAAGTCTCACCAAACCAAAATACGCATGGGTAAAATCACAGTACCAGTCCAGTTTCTTGGCAGTGGCAAATAATTGTTCAAAATAAGGTCTTTGAGAGTAGTCAACAAAGTACACCATGCGTTTGAGATCTGGATATTCAGTCAAACGATATTCGATCGCTGCCAAATCTCTGGTCGAATACAATGTAGAACCGTCTTTTTTTAAAATATATAAAGGCTGCTTACCTTTGCCAAAATCAATATAAACAGAGCTATCTTCACCTACGACAGCAATCTTTTTTTCCTTACACAGCTCCACAATATGATTGAGCCATGGTAGATAGAATGATTCACCCAATTCGGTGTCATGATGCACATCAAGAATTTTATGCAGTTCATGAAATTCCTTCATACTGGCATCATAAAACCATTGCCAAAGCTTCTTATTTTCAATGTCACCTTTTTCCAACTTGGTAAATTCAGCACGAGCCTGATCCGTAAGGGTTTCATCTTTTTCTTCTTCTTCATGAAAATGAACATACAGCTTTACTAATTCATTGATGGGATCTTTTTCAATAGTCGCCTTATCCCCCCACAGGTGGTAAGCCACAATCAATTTACCGAATTGCAGCCCCCAGTCGCCGATATGACTATCCGAAGTTACTTTCCATCCTAAAGCTTTGTACATATTCGCACATGCTTGGCCAATAATATTAGAACGCAAATGTCCCACAGTCATGGATTTCGCGATATTTTCCGAACCGTATTCCAGTAATATTTTCTTCGACGTATTTTCTTGCTGAAACTTTTCGAATCCCCCCTTAATTTGGCCAATCAAGTACTCGGGCGTAAATGTAATATTGATGAATCCCGGTCCAGCGACTTCAATCTTGGCAATCTCGGGTAATCTTTCGGCTTCAATTGCTTTCACCAAAGCCTCAGCAACTTCTCTTGGATTCTTTTTAAGTTGCTTTCCCAATTGCATAGCCAAAGGCAAAGCGACATCACCGAAAGAGACTTCTTTAGGAAATTCGATGACAACTTTCTCTAGATCGATGTCAAAAAGTTTTTTTACTATGTGGGAAATAGAATGATCAAGCATAGGAATCACTCAATATAAGTAGACCTAAGATAAAGGATATTCCAAGCTCAGGGAAGTGTGCTAATATCCAAGCGCTAAACTTTCGTATGGCCAAAAGGAGAAAGAAACGCAAAGGTACACTCAGAATCGCTATTCCCAATCTCAAGCTGAAGAGTTCCACCAATCGCGAGATCATGGTGATTTTTTTGCTCGCTATGGCAGTTTTGACGGCCTTGAGTTTAATGAATAAGGCTGGGTATGTTGGCGGTACGATCGCGCTGCTTTTATTTCGCTTTTTTGGTTTTGGCGCTTATGTGGTTCCCGGAGCCTTATGTACAGCCGGAATTTTGATATTTTTCACATCCACTTTCAAACCTTCATTTGCTCGACTTTTTGGAATTACTGTCTTTTTCTTCTCTATTCTCGGACTGATTCACTTAGTGTTACCCATTACTCTTATTCTGGAAACAGCTAAAGCAGGTACATATGGCGGATATGTAGGCTTTGTTATCAATACCATATTGCGTTATTCCATCGGAGATCCCGGGACACTGGCCACTTTGATGGCAACAATGCTCATTGGTCTTATGATCACCTTTGATATTTCTCTCAAGAAAATCTTTGGTTTCATTGAATGGCTCAAGGCTGATTTGCCCAGCAAAAAAGAATTAGAACCCTCATTTAAAAAACAAACTTTTTCAGTGACTACTGACACATCGGAAAAGAAACAAAAAAAGGACATCAATATGCAATTGGAGTCTAAGATTATTCAGGCACCATCAAAATTGACTGTAAGAGCTCAAAATTTTGAACCCCAACCAAAAAAAGCTCACACGAGCCTCCCACCTATGAAGGGTGATTATAAATTTCCTTCTTTGGATTTCCTTTCTGACAATACTGATACGCATATCGATGATCCAAAAGAAATTGAAGGCAATGTTCATAAGCTGTATCAGACACTCTTAGAATTTAATGTCATTCAACCGGAGGACAATATTCACATCGATGCCAATTTGGGCCCAACAGTGACACAATACACTTTCACACCACCAACAGGTGTAAAGCTTAAGAACATCACATCTCTCGAGAATGATATTGCTTTGAAGCTTAAAGCGGAAAGCATTCGTATCGAGGCTCCGATTCCTGGCAAAGACAAAGTGGGTATAGAAATTCCTAATAAAAAACGCTCGATGGTACGCATGAAAGAAGTACTT
>MEWR01000011.1:93240-93544 GCA_001773455.1 Candidatus Abawacabacteria bacterium RBG_16_42_10 | reverse complement strand
CGGTAAAAACGTCAACAATGAATATGTGACTACTGATCTGAAAAGAATGCCCCATTTGTTGATTGCTGGTGCTACTGGTTCAGGAAAATCCGTGTGTATGAATGCAATACTTTTAAGTCTTCTTTATCAAAACGCTCCTGAAGATATGCGTTTTATTCTGATTGATCCGAAGAGAGTAGAGCTCAATGCGTATCGTGGCCTGCCACATTTACTCACACCGGTCGTTACCGACCCGGATAAAGCTATTTTGGCATTACGTTGGGCAGTGGCAGAAATGAATCACCGTTATAAACAATTGGAATCG